>JAJOJN010000129.1 GCA_021208565.1 Nitrincola sp. | reverse complement strand
GGTTTGATGTGATTAAATTGCTTGATGTAGATAAGATCTGTTATCATTCAGGATTAATTTTGTTCTCATTTTAGCGAGTAGAGATGATTAAACACGCACATTAAAAACCAGTATTCGTGCAACCGGTATAGGGCTTCACAGCGGAAAAAAGGTTTATTTAACGCTGCGTCCCGCACCTATTAATACGGGTATTGTGTTTAGGCGCGTTGATTTAGAGCCCGTCTCTGAAATACCCGGCTATGCTTTGAATGTGGTCGATACAGTGCTATCCACTAATCTGTCAGTCGGCGGCGCAAGGGTGGCAACGGTGGAACATTTGATGTCTGCCTTGGCAGGGTTAGGCATCGATAACCTTTATGTTGATCTAACTGCTGAAGAAGTGCCGATCATGGATGGTAGTGCGGCACCCTTTGTGTTTTTGATCCAGTCAGCGGGTATTCAAGAACAGGATGCTCCAAAGCAGTTTGTGAAGATCTTGAAAGAGGTTAAAGTCGAAGTTGATGGGAAATACGCCAGTTTTAAGCCTTATGATGGCTTTAAAGTTGGATTTCGTATCGAATTTGATCATCCTGCATTCACTGATAAACACTTGGAGTCAAGCTTCGACTTTTCAAGCACCTCTTTCGTGCGAGAAGTTAGCAGAGCGAGAACCTTTGGCTTTATGCGGGATATTGAATTCTTACGCTCGCAAAATTTGGCGCTAGGCGGAAGTTTTGATAACGCGATAGTCGTAGATGATTTTAAAGTCCTCAATGAAGAGGGTTTGCGCTATGAGAACGAGTTTGTAAAACATAAAATGCTAGATGCGGTAGGTGATCTTTACCTGGTGGGTAAAAGTCTGATTGGTGAATACTTCGGTTACAAGTCGGGGCATCACTTGAACAACCTGCTGCTAAGAAAGCTGCTAGAGACAAAGGATGCTTATCAAATCGTCACCTTTGAAGAAGTAGAGCAATCCTCACCGATTGCATATCTTCGTCCGGCAGTGGCCGTCTGAGTTAGTTGTTTAGGTCAAATACCTGCTAATCAGACCAACAAAACGAAAAAAGCCGGCTTATTGTCCGGCTTTTTTTCATTTAGGGCTTGAACAATGGCCCCTGAATCTCAATTATCTACTGAAATCATAGTAGAATAGATGGTCGTGTCTGCGATGAACGTAGAACGAATAACAACCAATATACGGTAAAAGTTGAATTATGCTCACATCACTGTTGAAAAAGGTCTTCGGAAGTAAAAACGATCGTGAACTCAAACGTATGGGTCGAATCGTCAAAGAGATAAACGCATTGGAAGCGCAAATGGAAAAGCGCAGTGATGACGAGTTAAAGGCGTTAACGGCTAATTACCGAGAGCGTTATGCCTCGGGTGAGTCTCTTGCCAAACTTTTGCCTGAAGCTTTCGCGACGGTTCGTGAGGTTTCGCGACGGGTGATGGGGCTTCGTCATTTTGATGTGCAGATGATCGGTGGTATCACCCTGCATGACGGTAAAGTAGCGGAGATGAAAACTGGTGAGGGTAAAACCCTGGTCGCCACGCTAGCCGCTTATCTCAATGCGATAAGTGGTAAAGGCGTTCATGTCGTAACGGTGAATGATTATCTTGCCAGTCGTGATGCTGAATGGATGCGTCCTTTGTATGAAGGGCTAGGTCTGACCGTGGGCGTCATCGTGTCGGGTCAAGACAATATTACCAAGCGTGAAGCCTATGCCTGTGACATCACCTACGGGACTAATAATGAGTTTGGTTTTGACTATTTGCGTGACAACATGGCCTTCAGTGTTGAAGAGAAGGTTCAGCGCGGCTTTAACTTTGCAATTGTCGACGAGGTGGACTCAATACTGATCGACGAGGCGAGAACGCCACTGATCATTTCAGGTCCTGCTGAGGATAGCTCAGCCATGTATGCTCGCATCAATAAACTGATTCCAAAGCTCAAGCAGTTCTTTGGTGAAATTGATGTCAAAGACGATACGCAGGTAATTGATGAACACTTCGTGGTGGATGAGAAAAACCGCACGGTTGAACTAACCGAAGCGGGGCATCAACTGGTTGAAGATCTGTTGATTGAAGATGGTTTACTAAAGGAAGACGACAGCCTATATGCTTCGGGTAACCTCAATCTACTGCATCATGTTTTGGCAGGTCTGCGTGCGCATTACCTGTTCCAAAAAGATAAAGACTATATCGTTCAAAATCAGCAAGTTGTTATCGTTGATGAACATACCGGTCGTATTATGCCGGGTCGCCGTTGGTCAGAAGGCTTGCATCAAGCGGTCGAAGCCAAAGAAGGCGTTAAAATCCAGACAGAAAGCCAAACTCTGGCATCCACGACCTTCCAGAATTACTTCCGTTTGTATGAAAAACTTGCCGGTATGACGGGAACCGCAGATACGGAAGCCTTCGAATTACGTCAAATCTACGGTTTAGATGTGGTGGTAATACCGACTAACCGTCCTGTTCAGCGTGTTGATTACAATGATTTGGTTTATTTGACGATTGAAGAGAAGTTTAACGCGATCGTTAAAGAGATTCGTTACTGTCAGGAAAAAGGCCGTCCTGTTCTTGTCGGTACTGCTTCGGTTGGTTCATCTGAATTGCTTTCTAAGATGTTGACCAAAGAGAAGATTCAGCACAACGTCTTGAACGCTAAAAATCACGGACGCGAAGCAAGCATCATTGCAGACGCTGGACGCCCCGGTGCCATCACGATTGCAACCAATATGGCGGGTCGTGGTACTGATATTATGCTGGGCGGTAAGCTCGAAGCAGAGTTGGCTGCTCTAGAGAACCCAACGCCTGAAGAGATAGAAGCCGTTAAAGCCGATTGGCAAAAGCGCCATGATCAAGTGTTAGAAGCGGGCGGTCTCCATATCATCGGTACAGAGCGTCATGAATCACGCCGTATCGACAACCAGCTCAGAGGTCGTGCTGGTCGTCAGGGTGATGCTGGTTCATCACGTTTCTTCCTGTCGATGGAAGACGACTTGATGCGTATCTTCGCTTCTGATCGTATTCGTCAGTTTATGCAAGCCCTTGGCATGGAAAAGGGTGAAGCGATTGAGCACAAGATGGTCAGTAATGCGATTGAAAAAGCGCAGCGTAAAGTGGAAGGGCGTAACTTCGATATTCGTAAGAACCTACTTGAGTACGATGATGTTGCTAATGATCAGCGTCGTGTCATTTATGATCAACGTAATGAATTGATGTCGACCAATGATATTTCTGAAACCATCAATGCGATTCGTGATGAAGTGATCGACAATACGATCAGTGAATATATTGCCCCAGAAAGCTTGGCTGAAACCTGGGATGTAGAAGGTCTAGAAAAAGCGATCCAAACCGAGTTTTCAATTGAGTTGCCGATTCAACAGTGGTTAGACGAAGATACTCAACTGCATGAAGAACCCTTACGTCGTCGTATTCAAGAAGAGATAAGTACTCGTTATCAAGAAAAAGAAGCACTAGTCGGTGCTGAAACCATGCGTCTGTTCGAAAAAGCAAGTGATGCTGCAAGTGCTCGATACCTTGTGGAAAGAGCACTTACAAACCATGGACCTGTTACGTCAAGGTATCCATTTGCGTGGTTATGCACAGAAGAATCCAAAACAAGAGTACAAGCGTGAATCCTTCCAATTGTTCCAAAATCTGTTGGAAAACATTAAGAAGGACGTGGTTCGTATCATCAGTCATGTGAAAGTTCGTGAACCAGAAGATGTAGAAGCGATTGAGCGTCAACGTCGAGAAGCCGCTGAGCGTCAAAAAATGAATTTTGAACACTCACAGGCCAGTGCGATGCAACAGAATGAACAGCCCGAAGCGGCGACAGGTCAAGAGAAGCCCGAACCCTTCGTGCGTGATGTGCCTAAAGTGGGTCGTAATGAACCTTGTCCTTGTGGTTCAGGTAAAAAATACAAACAATGTCATGGCAAGATCTAAACAGATCTAAGAGGATAGATTGATGGCAGTAGGTGCTGAAAAACAACTGGAACTTCATCCGGTTAAAGGGTTTCGTTTAGGTATAGCCTCTGCGGGCATTAAGAAACCCGGTCGACGTGATATCGTCGTGATGGAAGTACCTGTTGACTCAACAGTAGCGGCGGTGTTTACCCGTAATCAGTTCTGTGCGGCACCCGTTGTCTTGGCGAAAAAGCATCTATCCAGTGGTGCACTGGTGCGTTATTTCTTGGTCAATACCGGCAATGCCAACGCAGGCACCGGTAAACCAGGCCTAGAAGCAGCGGCAGCTTGTTGCGCTGCTCTGGCTGAAAAAACCAAGGTTGATGCAGAGTCGGTTTTGCCTTTCTCGACGGGCGTAATCGGTGAACCATTACCTGTTGATAAGGTGGTATCCGCACTGGATGCGGCGATAGCTGATCTGGATGAAAATCATTGGCTAGAAGCCGCGCATGGCATTATGACCACCGATACGCGTCCTAAAGGACACAGTGTGGTTATCGAACATCAAGGGCAGAAGCTAACCATTACCGGTATTTCTAAAGGCTCAGGTATGATCATGCCGAATATGGCTACCATGCTGGGTTATGTCGCTACCGATGCGATGATTGATGAAAATTTATTGCAACGCCTGCTCAGTCAAATTAACGAGCAATCCTTCAATCGGATTACGGTAGATGGTGATACCTCAACCAATGACGCCTGTATGCTGGTGGCAACAGGTCAAAGTGGTGTGGAAGTTACGGATCTTGAACCTGCTCTAATGGATAAGTTTGTAGCAGGCTTGCGTGAAGTGATGCTTGAGCTAGCACATGCCATCGTTAAAGACGGTGAAGGTGCCACCAAATTTGTAGAGATACGAGTTGAAAAGGCGGGTAACTCTGAAGAAGCCTTGAATGTAGCCTACACCATTGCGCACTCGCCCTTGGTGAAAACAGCGCTCTTTGCCAGTGACCCTAACTGGGGAAGAATTTTAGCTTGTGTGGGTCGTGCGGGTGTTCCAGAACTGGATGTTGATGAAGTTAACATTTGGCTAGATGATGTGGCTATTGTGCATCAAGGAGGACGCGCAGCAACCTATACTGAAGAGCAAGGCCAAGCGATCATGAATAAAGAAGAGATACTCATTCGCGTATCGCTGAATCGTGGTCAAACCACCGAAACCGTGTGGACGACCGATCTTTCGCATGATTATGTGAAAATCAATGCGGAATACCGCTCTTAATCATGAGTGAAGGCTTATCACTTCTGCATGTCGCCGCTGCCGTTATTTATAACGCAGATGGCGACATTCTTATCGCACGTCGTCCTGAACATAAGCATCAAGGCGGTCTTTGGGAGTTTCCGGGTGGAAAGGTAGAGGCTGATGAAACTGCTACACATGCACTCTCGCGTGAGCTAGAAGAAGAATTAGGCATTATCCCCTTGCACGCTGAGTCATTGATTCAAGTCACCCATCATTACCCTGATAAATCTGTTTTATTGGATGTCTTTCAGGTCAGCCAGTTTCGAGGCGAAGCAACAGGCTGCGAAGGGCAGCCTATTCAATGGGTAAGTCCAGCATCCTTGGCTGATTTTCAATTTCCTGAAGCCAATCAACCAATTATTGATGCGGTGCTTAACTCTTTACGCTAACCCCGTCATTACCTTGTTCAAGACTTTGCTTGGGCGCTAACTGTTGTGATGCGGGATCAATTAATTCTTGACCACGTGTTCTCGAAATCATTTTTAATTTCTGATGCAAGGCTGTTTTAGCCATCATGTGCGCACTAACCGGTGCGGTAATGAACAGAAAAATAGTGATTAAGAGTTCGTGCACACTAATATGACCTGGCTCTCTTAGCGTAAACAGAATCATAGACGCAATTAATAAACCACCCATTCCTAAGGTCGTTGCCTTAGTGGGAGCATGTAAGCGCATCATAAAATCGGGTAAGCGCATCAAACCGATAGAGCCGACTAGAATGAAGCCTCCACCAATAAGCAGAAAGATAGAAACAACTAACTCTAAAATAAAATTCATAGGGTAACCTTACTCAATGATGTCGCCACGCAACAGGTATTTGCACAATGCGGCTGTGCTGACAAAGCCCAACATGGCAATCAGCAGGGCGGCTTCGAAATAAAGGGTAGAGCCTAACCAGATACCCAACAATATAATTAGCGCAATGCTGTTGATATACATGGTATCCAGTGCTAACAAACGATCAGCTAAATCGGGTCCTGCGAATAAACGCCACAGGTTAAGAATCAGCGCCACGACCACCATAATACTCACGACTATTACCGTAAAACTTAGCATGAGAAGATCTCCATCAGTGGTTTTTCGTAGCGTTGTTTGATGGTGGCAATCAGTTCAGCTTCATCTTTCATGGTTAACGCATGAATATAGAGAAATTTACGACATTGAGATACTTCTGAACTGACCGTACCTGGTGTGAGAGATACCGTACTGGCAAGCAATGTAATGGGTAAGTCGCCTTCGATATCCAGCGGTAAAGCAACAAGCGCAGGATGTAGTTGATCCAATGGTCCTAAGACCTGTCGTGCCACTTCAAGATTGGCCGTAACGATGTCTCCTAACACCATCAATGCATAACGCAGTGTCTTAATTGGTTTATGTAAAGCCGGTTGAGGATGACTTAAACCAGAGGTAAGCATGGGTATACCCCAGGCCAAAAATGCCCCCAAGACGAGGTGACCTGGAGCGACTGTGTTATTTAGCAACAGCCAGGTCACAAATAGCAAAATACTATGATAGGGCATGGGTAGCCAACGGAAACGAGGTTTAGCAAGCATCTTAATAACCTCCTAGTTGTTGCGTGATAGTTGGCAATAGCGCATCGACCGAAAGAGCAGGATCATGTAATACGGCCGCGGCGGTCGTGGTGACGGCGGTAATTGGACCTGCAAAGATTACCATCAGTGGAGAGCAGCTGAGTAACATCACGATAGCGATCAGTTTAGCGGTAGGTACTTTTTCACCTTCATCGTTGATGCTTGAAACACGCCAAAACAGTGTGGTACCGGCTCTTGATAATGCGATAATGGCGGCTAAGCCAGCCAGTAAAATGGCACTCCAAGACCAGAGCATTGCCGCGCCAGAGTCTGCAGATTGCAAAAGTAGCGCTTTGCCTATAAAGCCTGATAAGGGCGGCATGCCTACCATGGCTACCGCGGCTATAAAGAAAAGCCCTGCTAATAGATCCCGTTGTTTCATCTGTCTGGCTTGTACGAAGCGATCCTCAGCCTTGCCACGCTGACGACTAATGAGATCAGCGATCAAGAACATCGCGGCAGAAACAAAAGTGGTGTGAAGCAAGTAATAGAAAGATGCGCCTGCGGCTTGTTCAGACGCGATGGCTGTACCCACTAGCAGTGTACCGATAGAGATAAGAATCATGTTTGCGGTCAGCAAGCGTAGATTTGAACTGGCAAGAGCACCCACGGCCCCCATAAAAAGGGTTAAGATGGCAATAGGCCAAAGCCAATATTGCGCCATAAAGGCTAGATTTCCAGCATTTTCTCCGAAGATAACGGTGTGTACGCGGAAGATACTATAGATACCAACTTTGGTCATGATCGCAAACATGGCCGCGACAGGAGCGCTTGCCGATGCATAAGTACGTGGAAGCCAGAAATGCAGTGGCAGCATAGCTGACTTCAAGCCAAACACGACCAGCAACAGTAAGCCTGCCACTTTAACCAATAGCTGATCATCCTCAGTGAGTAAGGGTAACTTACGCGCCATATCGGCTATGTTTAAGGTGCCCAGCATGCCGTAAAGAATACCGAGCGCGATCAAGAAAATGCTAGAACCTACTAGATTTAAAATCACATAGTGAAGGCTGGCTTGCGTTTTGTGTTTACCCCCACCATGTACCAGTAGAGCATAGGATGCTATCAATAAAATTTCGAAACAGACGAAGAGGTTAAATAGGTCACCCGTTAAAAAGGCACCATTCACACCGGCGATCAGTAACAGTATCAAGGTGTGATAATACATACCGGTTTCATCATCACCTGAGCAGGCAAATAAAATGGCAGCAAGCCCCAAAATAGCTGTTAACAATACTAGCAATGACGCTAAAGGATCAGCCACCAGTGCAATGCCGAAAGGGGGTTGCCAACCGCCAAGCATATAGAGCTGAGTTCCTTGCGTATAGCTGGTGTGAAGCAGAGTTGCTGATACCAAAATAAGCAGTATCGAGGTGAAAATGGCAAATATTCGCTGATGGTTCAGCGCGTTTTGAATGGGTGGAAGCAGGAGAAGCAAGCCACCAAAAATGGGTAACAAAAAGGGTAGTACAACGAGATGCGACATTATTTGCGCTCCTTGTCAGACAAGGAAGAGTGTTCGGGAATACGACCATCAACATGATCATTACCCAGATCACCTCGACCACGCATTGCTAGAATCACGACAAAAGCGGTCATGGCAAAGCCGATTACTATGGCGGTTAAGACCAGAGCCTGGGGTAGCGGATCAGCATACTCAGTTGTTGAGCCTATAATTGCGGCAGAGTTAATGGACAAACGACCCGTAGAAAACAGGAAGAGGTTTACCGCATAGCCTAACAGAGTGAGACCGATCACAACCGGGAAGGTCCGACTACGCAGAATCATAAATACACCGCAGGTTGTCAGTACGCCGACACATAGCGCAAAGAGCATCTCCATTAGCGTTTCTCCTCAACAGTCGGGCGATGAGTGGTTGTCAATTTACCCAAGTTCGCCAGAATTAATAGGGTTGCAGCCACCACGGTTATATAAACCCCTAAATCAAATGCAATGGCACTGGCCAGTTCAAATTCACCGATCCAAGGTAAATGGAAATAATCAAACCAACTGGTGAGGAAGGGTCTATCAAACAGCCAGCTACCCACACCGGTCACTGCCGAGATTAATACCCCTATCGCAATGGCCCACTGATAGTTAATTTTTAGTCTAGGCTTAATCCAGTCCACACCATGCGCAATGTATTGCAAAATAATGGCAACAGCTGTGATTAGACCCGCAATAAACCCACCACCAGGCATGTTATGGCCACGCAAGAAGATGTAAGCAGATACTAGAAGCGCCAAAGGAAGTAAGGATTGAGAAACCGTCCTCAGAATCATTGGGTGAGAGTCTTTGGTCCAGTTACGACCCTTAATATCACCCGAGGGCATGGACACTTTCATCCGATTAATCAGTTTAAAGATACCCAGCGCTGCGATACCCAGTACTAAGATTTCACCAAAGGTATCGAAACCTCGGAAATCAACCAAGATGACGTTAACGGCATTGGTGCCGCCACCACCGGGTTTACTGTTATCAATAAAGAAGTCAGAGATGCTGATGCCAGAGCGAGTCATGATGGCGTAATTGAGGGTGGCAAATACACCACCAATGAGTGCCGCAATACCTAAGTCTCTGGCCACACGGCTTGGGCTGGATTCTTTGGGTGTTTGCTGAGGCAAAAAGAACAGCGCAAGCATGAGAAGAATAACGGTGACCACTTCAACAGATAGCTGAGTCAGGGCTAAGTCCGGTGCTGAGAAGTAGGCGAAAGCCACCGATACCACTAAACCGACCACAGAGAGTGTCAGTAGCGAGATATAGCGTTGGCGATGCCAAATCACGGTCGCCACGGCACTGAAGATAAGAATGACGGCTAGTGTGATCGCAATACCATTGAGCGGTAACTCTGGCCGATCACCGGCGGTGTTGATTAGTTGCAACATTGGTTTTGCAGAGAAAACGGCGACCATCATGAAGAGTAAAAATAGGTAACGCTGCAGAGAGCCATTCTCGAAGAATTGTTGAATTCTTACACTACCACGAACCATACACTGAATCAGTCGTTCGAAAACTAACTTGGCATCGGTTTCCGGGAACTGGCTTTGAAACTTAAACAGCTTGCGACGGTTATGGTAGATCACCACACCCAAGAACATCGCCACAATACTCATCACCAGTGCCAGGTTGAAACCATGCCAAATGGATAAGGAGTAATAAGGTACTTCGCCACCCAATACCGCATAAGAGGCACTATGCAGTAAGCCGCCCACGATAAAGGCAGGGAAAATACCCACTAATAAGCACAGGCCAACCAGTATTTCGATGGGTACCTTCATGTAACGAGGTGGTTCATGGGGTGTCTTCGGAAGATCAATCGGTTCTCCGTTAAAGAACACATCATGAATAAAGCGAAGCGAGTAGGCTACTGAGAAAATTGCGGCCAAGGTCGCCAGCACAGGGATCATCCAAGAAAGTGAGCCGAGGGTGTGTTGTAACAAGGTTTCAGCAAAGAACATCTCTTTAGATAAGAAACCATTTAATAAGGGTACGCCTGCCATCGATGCTGCGGCGACCATCGCTAAAGTGGCGGTATGAGGCATAAACTTCCATAGACCATTCAATCGGCGCATATCACGAGTGCCGGTTTCGTGGTCAATAATCCCTGCCGCCATGAATAAAGAGGCTTTAAAGGTGGCGTGGTTAATAATATGAAAAATACCTGCAATGGCGGCTAACTCTGTTCCCATACCCAGAAGTAAGGTAATCAAACCAAGATGACTGATAGTGGAGTAGGCCAACAAACCCTTTAAATCATGCTTAAATAAGGCGGTGTAGGCGCCCAATAGTAATGTTGCCAATCCGGTTAAGGTAACAACGATCACCCATAACTCGGTTCCAGCCAGTGCAGGATAGAAACGAGCCATCAAGAAAATACCTGCTTTGACCATGGTGGCAGAGTGTAAGTAGGCACTTACTGGAGTGGGTGCTGCCATGGCATGAGGTAGCCAGAAATGGAAAGGGAACTGCGCTGACTTAGTAAAGGCACCCAACAGCACCAATCCAAGTGCAACAGGATAAAGTGAACTGTTGCGAATCAAATCGCCATTTTGTAGCACGACTTCCAAATCATAACTGCCGACGATTTTACCGATCAAAATCAAGCCAGCTAAGAGTGCTAAACCACCTGCTCCAGTAACGGTCAACGCCATGCGAGCGCCTTTACGACCTTCAGTTTTGTTATGCCAAAAACTGATCAACAAGAAGGAGCTGATGCTGGTCATCTCCCAGAACATCCACAGTTGGATCAAGTTGTTAGAGAGCACAATGCCCAACATGGCGGTCATGAATAGCATTAAATAAGCGTAGAACTTACCCATAGAGTCTTTAGACGACAGGTAATAACGGGCATAAAGGATGATGAGCAGTCCTATACCCAAAATGAGCAGGGCAAACAGGAAGGCCAGTCCGTCAAGTCTGAAGGATAGCTGCATTCCAAGTGCAGGTACCCACTCGACTGAGGCAATGAGGGTTTCACCTCGAAACACAGCCGGTGCTTTAAAGAGCAGCATTAATAACGCTAAGGCCGGTGCAGCTGCCGTCGCAAAGGCGCAGCTAGTACGACCAAAACGATCTGAAAAGATTGGAGCCAGCACACCCAATGCGGGTAACAATGGAATCCAGAAGAGACTCATGTAGATACTAACTCCCAAAAACTATACGAAAATAACGGAAAAACAATCTATTCTAATATACTTTCAAAAAGTAATAAAAGCATCGTTCTCGAACTTAACACTGTAAAACCAATATCTATTGTTTGAAATTACCTTTTAAAGCTGTTTTTTTGATTAACTTATCTGTGGTATAAGACTTTAGTTGTTATAAAAAACGTTTTATTGATTGAGGTCATCTAAATGAGCCTACAAAAAAAATTACTGCTCATTATCACGTCATTAGCGCTTCTGGCTGCTTTAACTGCCAGCATCCTGATTAGCACCGCTGCACTTAGAGCCGGAGAGTCTCTATTAAGTGATCAAGCACATTTTCGTGTAGAGATGATAGGTCATTCACAATTACAAAAGCTGGATACAGACTTCTCAGTGATTCAACAGCAGGTAGCGAATCATGCCCAAAGTGTGCAGGGCAGACGAGCGGTGACGGCGATGGGATCGGCTTTTCGTGGGTATCGGCTTAACGCCGTTGTCCGAAGCCTAGAGGACACAGAGGAAACCCTCACCGCTTTGAATCAATTCCTTTTGTCAGGATTTGCGAGAGAGTATTCGTCAATCAATATGGGACAGGTCTTTGATACGCAAGGTTATCTGGCCGCGTTAGATAAACCAGCACTGGTGTTGCAGTATTACTTCTTGGTTGACTCTGCCGGTGAATGGCATCAAAAAGCGTTGATCGATGAAGCGGAGGACAGATCAAGGTACAGCATCGCTCACCGAGAATTTAATCCAGCCTTGAGAGAGATGGCAAACGCTTATGGCTTTGCAGATCTTTATTACTTGGATGCTCAGGGGAATGTGGTCTATAGCCTGCACAAATTGCCTGAATTCGGTATTTCCGTCGAACATCCTTTGTTGCTGAATACAGGGTTACATCAAGTTTTCCAGCAAGCGATAACACAACCCATTGATGCCAACCCAGTGGTGTCGGATTTTGCTGCCTACCCGGTTGCTTTTAATCAACCGAGTGCATTTGTCGCAATGCCGATTTATGAGCTGGGTGAGACCGATGCTGCTGGTGTGTTTGTTGTTCGTCTAAATACCGATACTTTACAACAAACCTTGTCTAATAAGGGTAATCGAGAAACTCTTGGATTGGGCGAAACCGGAGATAGTTATCTGCTCAATCGTGATGGCTTGCTTCTGTCCGGCAAACGTGAGTTCGATGAGCAGCCCTCTCATTTTTTAGATCGCCTATCTGGCTTATCGACAGACGACCGCAGACTTATTGAACATAGGCAATCCTTATCGGGAATTTTGACACTGGAGAGCCATGGGATTTCAGAAGCAAGAGCAGGGCGTTCGGGTGTTGAAGTTTATCTGAACACTATGGGAATTGAGGTAATAGGCGCTTTTCAACCCGTTAGTATCGGTGATATTCGCTGGATATTGATTACCGAAATAAGTGCCGAAGAGGCGTTAGCCGCTGTCCCAGCGCTAAGAACAGAAGTTCTATCCTATGCAATTATGATTACGCTAGTTGTTTTGGCGCTGGCATTAGTTGCAGCAATTTTTATCGCTCAATCCTTAGGTAAACCCGTTGCCCTTTTACAGGGTAGCTTGCAAAAAATTCAGCAAAATAAGGATTTAACGCACATTGCCCTTTGACGGGTTCGGATGAGTTTGGTCGTATCTCTTTAGCATTAAATCAACTGTTAAAAGATATTGGTTTATCCGTGACTCAAGTCGGTAAGGCGGCTTTAATTGTCCATCAGGCTTCTTCAGAATTGCTGAAAGGATCTGAGCTTTCACAGCAGCTACTGAATCAGCAGAGCCAGCATAATCAATCAACCGAGGCGCTTCTGAATAACTTGGTCACCAGTGCTGGCGCGGTGAGCAAGCAAGCCAGCACCACGCATCATTTAACGATAAATGCTCAGCAAAACATTGATTCGAGCAGTCAAATTGTTCATCAAGTGATCAGTGAAGTACAACATATGGTTCAAGGAGTGAGTCAATCCGCAAACAAAATTACGGACCTTACCCTAGAGTTCGACCAAATTCGAAATGTTGTTGAAGTCATTTCACAGTTGGCGGCGCAAACCAATCTCCTCGCCTTAAACGCAGCAATTGAAGCCGCTAGAGCCGGTGAACACGGGCGAGGCTTTGCGGTTGTTGCTGACGAAGTGCGTAAACTCGCTCAACGATCACATGAGGCGACCGAACAGATCCAAGGGATCATCGATGCACTTTTAGGTACCACACGACAAGTTGAGATTGCCATGAAGGCAGAGCAAGAGCAGTCAACGCTGTTAGCGGATACCGCAGGTAAGGCAGAGGAAGCACTCAACACCATTGGTGATTCTCTTCAGGCGATTGTAAGAGCCAATCAAGATATCTTATCGATTTCGACGGATCAAAAAGAGATCACAGAGCAACTGGCCAGTGTATTGACGGATAGTTTCGAAACTGCGCGTATAACCCAGCAACAGGCTAACGAAAATGCCTTGGCCAGTGAACGTTTGGGACAGGTTGCAGATGAGCTTAAAGAAACTGCCACTCAATGGAAGGTAGATCGATGAAAATTGCTATTTTAGACGACTATCAAGACCAAGTCCGGCATTTAACGTGCTTTTCATTGCTGGATCAGCATGAGGTTAAGATACTTAACGAGACGATCCTTGATCCAGTGTTATTATCAGCACAGTTACAGGATGTTGAAGTCTTAGTGCTGATTCGAGAAAGAACGCAGATAACAGAGGCTTTGTTGTCGCGTCTTCCAAACTTAAAGTTGATTAGCCAAACAGGGAAAATCAGTAATCATATTGATCCTGTGCTCTGTCATCGATTTGGCGTTTCGGTTGCTGAAGGGGTGGCTCGCCGGTTGCACCCTCAGAGCTCTGCTGGGCGCTCATTATGAATGCTTCTCGTCATATTACGCCTTATGTGATGCAGCTTAAGTCAGGCTTTTGGCAGCAATCAGGTCTTTAGGATTAGGGCGAACACTTCAAGGTCGTCACCTTGGCATATGGGGTTATGCAAAATAGGTCAACGCATCGCTCAGTATGCGCGAGCCTTTGGCATGCAAGTCATGGTGTGGGGACGTCAAGCTTCCCGTGAAAAAGCGGTTGCTGATGGTTTTACAGCGGCTGAATCCAAAGCAGAATTCTTCACCAAAGCTGACATTGTCAGTTTGCATCTTCGTTTAAACGATGCCACTAGGCACTGCGTCACTTCCCAAGATTTAGCCTTGATGAAAAGGGATGCTTTGTTTGTGAACACCAGCCGTGCTGAGTTAGTAGAGACAGGAGCCTTGTACCAAGCCCTCGTGGATGTACCGACAAGAACGGCGGCTCTCGATGTTTACGATCAGGAGCGGCCGGTTTAGAAACAGAACCTCTTATCGGGCTACCAAATGTATTAGCTTCTCCCCATTTAGGTTATGTGGAGCAAAACAGCTACGAACTCTATTTCCGTGTCGCCTTCGAGAATGTGATCGCCTTTGCAGAGGGTAAACCACAAAACCTCGTTCAGGTTGAATAACGCGACGGTTTAGTAACAGGAATTAGGGGTTGAATCTGGATTGATATCCCCTTGTACCTCATCTGGGTCAACACCCTGTGAGAGGAGTATCTCACGCACATAGTTAACCTGATCACGAATTCGATCAGCATCGTCACCATATTCGAATTTAGTGATATCAACGGGATGTGGCATAAAGGTAAAAGCGATTTTCAAGGCAGTAAGGATCTCTTCATCAATCACAATATAACTCCTGTTGTCGAATAGGTTCGTATAAATATTTTGCTAATGATTATTAGCGTCTTGTTGAGTAATGTCCGGTTTTCAATAAGTCTACGTAACTGGCTCGTTCATAGAGCATGGGGTCGTTGGTATGTAGGTGAGATAATACACCTTTCGCCTGTTCTATGGACTCATAGGGGCTTTCCTCTAGCCACTGCCCAATACCGACCAGCAGTTGACTGACAAGGCTTGGACCCTGCAACAGTAGCGCACTGCACAAGTGAGTCACATCCGCTCCGGCAAGTAGCATTTTAACTGCGTCATCGGTTGTATGGATGCCGCCTGTCGCGGCCAAGGTCAACTGGGTTTTACCAAAAAGGATACCTAACCAGCGCATGGTTAAAAGGGCATCTTCAGATCGTGAAAGATGAATACACGACTGGACTCTAAGGCTGTCGGGATCAATATCCGGTTGATAAAAACGATTGAATAGGGATACACCTTGCACGCCTGTTGCTTCTAGCTGTTTTACAAAGTGCCCGAGAGCACTAAAAAAAAGGGGAAAGCTTCACGACGATAGGACACTGGACCTTTTGACGCAGTTCTTTAATCAAGCTTAGATAGCCCGCTTCAATCTCAGATGCACTCTGCTTTGGGTCGGCAGCGACAAGGTAGATATTGAGCTCCAGCGCATCAGCACCCGCTTCAACCAGTTGCTGGCCTATGCTGATCCAACCATCCGAGGTTGTACCATTAAGGCTGGCGATAATGGGAATGGCTAAACGTTGTTTAAGCGCCTGTATCTGATTCAAATATTGCTCTAAGGCGAAAGAAGGTTGTGTCTGTATCGGCAGAAAGTGGCTGGCTTCGCTGTGTCCTATCTCCCTAGATTCCATGAGCTGTAACTGTTTTGCCTGGTGACTGTGTAGTTCTTCTTCAAACAGGGAATACATCACCAAAGCGCTGCGCCCGCATCTTCCAATTGACAGCAGGTTGCAAGATCACGACTCAGGGGTGAAGCAGAGGGCACTATGGGATTTGCCAGTGTCATGCCTAAATATTGGGTTTGCAGACTCATGACTTACTCCTTTTTCTCGACATCTGGCGTCAGTGCGGCGAGCTGGGCATAGTGTTGATAATGCCGCTGTGATTCCTGTTGTGAGGCTTGTAGATAACGTTCGGCATCCTGCTCATGACTGCGCCACAACATGCTAAAGCGCGTTTCACTTCCGGCAAATTCACGATAGGCGACAGACGGAGGCTTAGAATCCAGTTGCAGTGGATTATCTCCCGCAGCTAAACGCCTTGGGTCATAGCGAAGTAATGGCCAATGACCGCTTCTGACGGCCAAATCCTGCATTTGATGGTTGTGTATCATGTCATTACCCCATGCAATACAGGGTGAGTAAGCGATGATCAGTGAAGGACCGTCAAAGGATTCCGCTTCAATAAAGGCTTTTAGGGTGTGTAGGTCTTTCGCGCCATAGGCAACTTGCGCAACGTAAACGTTTTCATAACTCATGGCGATCATAGCAAGGTCTTTCTTGGCAGTGGATTTACCCCCAGCAGAGAATTTTGCTACCGCGCCACGAGGAGTCGCTTTAGAGGTTTGACCACCTGTATTTGAATAAACTTCGGTATCTAAAACCAGAATGTTGACGTTCTCGCCCGAGGCCAAGACATGATCTAATCCACCAAAGCCAATATCGTAGGCCCAACCATCACCACCGATTATCCATACACTCTTTTTCACCAGTTGGTCGGCTAGGGTTTCAAGCTCACGTGCCTTAGTCGAGGTGAGTCTTGCCAAGCATTCTTTGAGTTCAACAACACGCTCACGCTGCTGATAAATACCTGCTTCGTCCGATTGATCAGCATGCATTAACGCGTCAATCAGCTCGCTATTGAGTTCACTTGATAGGGTTTGTAAAAGGTGTTGAGCATAAGCACGTTGATGATCGACAGCGAGACGCATTCCTAAGCCGAACTCGGCATTGTCCTCGAATAGCGAGTTGTTCCAAGTAGGCCCGCGTCCTTCACTATTCTGACACCAAGGTGTCGTTGGCAAATTGCCACCATAGATGGAAGAGCATCCGGTGGCATTGGCGATCAACATGCGATCACCAAAAAAGCTGGCTGGCAAGTCGTAGATAGGGTGTTTCACCACAACCTGCACAAGCACCTGAGAATTCAATAAGGGTTGAGCAAGCATCGCCTCTTTAATGACGCCGGTACGAAGTTTGCAGCGATCATATTCTGGAATCTTGAGGAAATAGTTCCAATGCTGCTTTTCTTGCGCTAATAGGTTTTTGGATAGTGGCTGCATGTTTAAGGCGCGGCGACCGGTTGGGTTTTATCCTTGATTGGGCAGATATCTACACACAGCCCACAGCCAGTACAGTCCTCGGGCGCTACTTGATAGCTGATATGATACCCCTCTGGAAACTCTTTACCTTTGACGGGGCTGTGCAGGAAGTGTTCTGGAGGATCTTCACCTAAAGAATCAGGATCAAATATTTTGCTGCGAATAGCGCTGTGTGGACAGACCAGCGGGCACTTACCACAGTGGATACAGAGTTCAGTATCCCAAACTGGAATTTCCAAGGCGATATTACGTTTTTCCCACTGTGAAGTGGCTGTCGGCCAAGTGCCATCTGCTGGCAACAAACTAACCGGTATGAGATTACCTTCCCCTGCAATTAGTCGAGCGGTGACTTGATGAACAAATTCTGGCGCTGTGTCAGGAATAGAGGCGTGGATCGATTCAGTTGCATTAACCTGTGTTGGCACAGTGACTTGATGTAAATAGTTAGGCGCTTGATCGATTGCCGCACAGTTAATCTCGATAATACGTCCACCCTTACTGCCATAGCTTTCTTCTACCGCCGTTTTCATCGCTTGAAGGGCGGTTTCTTGCGGTAACAGTTCAGTGATGGCAAAAAAGCAGCTTTGCATGATGGTATTGATGCGTCTTCCCATAGCGAGCTTTTCAGCTAGCGCATAGGCATCGATGACATAAAAAACGCATCTGTTTATCAATTAGGCTGCGTTGAATGCCCCTAGGCAGGCTGTCCCACACCTGATCAGGTGGTGTTGAGGTGTTCAGTAAAAAGGTACTTTGGGGAGCGGCTGCATCTAAGAGATCCTGACGCGCTAAAAAAAACACTCTGGTGACAGGCAATGAACTTGGCCTCGTTATCCTGAATGAGATACGCCGAGCGAATAGGTTTTGGGCTAAAGCGCAGGTGCGAAATCGTCATGGCACCCGATTTTTTGGAGTCGTATACAAAATAGCCTTGAACCTTAAGATCAGTGTGTTCGCCGATGATCTTGATCGCATTCTTGTTCGCGCTGACGGTGCCATCGGCACCTAAACCATAAAAGAGTGCACTGGTGGCTTCCTGACTAGCTTGGGTTCTAAACTCATGATCCCAGCTCAATGAAGTGAAGCTAACATCATCTTGGATACCGATGGTGAAGCCTTGCTTAAACATGGGTTCTTTTAGCATCTCAAAGATGGCTTTGACCATGCCGGGTGTGAACTCTTTAGACGAGAGTCCATAACGTCCAGCACAGATTCTCGGTAGTTGAGAAAAAGGAGATCTACCCTGTGCAACAGCCAGCGATATGAGGGTCACTATATCTTTGAAGAGCGGTTCGCCATCACTGCCGGGTTCCTTACAACGATCTAACACGGCTATCGACTTCACTGTTTTAGGTAAACAGGCTAAGAGTCTTGTCGAGTCTAGAGGCCGAAACAAGCGAATCGCCAAGACGCCGGTTTTTGCATTATTGGTGTTCAAGTGATCTAGGGTTTCTTGAACCGTTTGAATGGCAGAACCCATCAGAATGATTAATTCTTCAGCATCTTCCGCACCATAATATTCATAGGGTTGGTAGTGACGGCCTGTCATTTCGCCAAAAGATGTCATGACCTGCTCGAGATGTTGGCTAAACTGCTGATAATAGGGATTGACCGTTTCTCTCGCTTGAAAGTAAACATCGGGATTTTGTGAGGTGCCACGGATGACGGGGTGATCGGGGGTCATTGCCCGTTCTCGATGCTGACGTATCGCCTCTTCATCGAGTAAGCTCAGCATCTCTTCATCGTTCAAGGTGTCAATTTTGGCGATTTCATGAGAGGTACGAAACCCATCAAAAAAGTGCAAAACAGGTATGCGGCTTTTTAAGGACACCGCCTGAGCAATTAAGGCCATATCCTGAACTTCTTGAACCGTATTTGAAGCTAAGATAGCAAAACCTGTTCCCCTAGCTGACATCACATCACTGTGATCGCAGAAGATAGACAAGGCTTGTGCGGCTAAAGAGCGAGCCGCAATATGAAAAACAGTTGGCGTTAACTCACCGGCTATTTTGTACATATTGGGTAGCATCAAGAGTAAACCCTGTGATGCCGTAAAGGTGGTGCAGAGCGATCCGGCTTGTAAGGCACCATGAAGGGTACCAGCGGCACCTGCTTCACTCTGCATTTCAACGATTTTTGGAACGGCACCCCAAAGATTGGTTTGCCCTTCGGCAGAGAGTGTGTCGGCTACTTCGCCCATCACCGAGGCGGGTGTAATGGGGTAGATGGCGATCACTTCATTAGTGGCATGAGCAATCCTTGCCGCAGCTTCATTGCCATCCAAGGTTAACTGTTTCTGGCTCATCCCAAACTCCTGATGCTCAGCCTAGATATCTTTAAACCTAGTTCTAAATATCAGGGTTTTCCAGTAGTCAGCCTGTCTCCTGTCAACGAAAGCAGTGATTTTTAGAATGAAATTCAATCAGCGGGCACGGTACGCTGTGATGCCCAATGCCTGAGTTCGGCAATTTTCTCCGCCATTACCACAGATAAGGGCCTCGTTTGCTGAATTTCATTCAATAGCATGTCAGTATTCACCGGCTGATTCATGCCATAGGATTGGTAGAGTGCTGACACAACAGCTTGTTCTAACTCAGCCCCTGAAAAGCCTTCAGAAGCGGGTACTAAGAGCGAAAGATCAAACTCTTTAGGCTCCAATTGACGGCGTTTTAGATGAACTTCAAGGATATTAAAGCGTGCCGAGGCATCAGGTAGATCCACAAAGAAGATCTCATCAAAACGTCCTTTACGCACCAATTCAGGCGGTAATGCTGAAATGTCATTCGCGGTGGCAACGATGAAAACCGGCTCTTTTTTCTCGGCCATCCAGGTGAGTAAAGTACCTAATACGCGCTTAGAGGTTCCTGAACCTTCACCCGAATCGGAACCGAGTCCTTTTTCAATCTCATCTATCCAGAGTACACAAGGTGCCATGACTTCAGCAGTGCGCAGGCGTCGCGAAGATTTCGTTCGGTTTCGCCATGATATTTGTTGTAAAGGGCACCAAAATCCAACCGCAACAAGGGGACCCCAAAGCTACCAGCCACCGACTTAGCTGCCAAACTTTTGCCACAACCCTGTACCCCAAGCAACATAATGCCTTTAGGCGCCTCTAAACCGGGTGGTGGCGTGGTGCCAAAGGAAACAGCGCGTCGCTCTAACCAAGCCTTTAGATGCTTCATGCCGCCTAAATCTGAAAAGCGAGCCGTATCATATTCAAAGGTGAGCGCACCATCGTTTTCCAGCAGGCGGTATTTGGCCTGCATCACAGCGGGAATATCTTCTTGCGTGATGGCACCGTCTAAAAAAATGGCATTACGCACCAAGCGGCGTGCATCCAAGATAGGTAATCCGGCAAGATTTTTAACCAGCATATCCACCGCAGTAGTATCTGCTCTGACGCGCTTGCCGGGGTTAGCACTGCTCCACTCGCGTGCAACTTCATTAATCATCCGTTTTAATGCGGCTGGACTGGGTAGGGCTAACTCGAATCGAGCGCTATAGCGTTCCAATTCTCCTGGAAGGCTGAGCTCATGACTAAGCAATATGATGGTTCCCGCCCCAAAGTTCAGCTTCTAAAGCAATATCTTTCAGCATTCGAACATTCATGGGATTATCGAGATAGGGGTGAAAATCCAATAGCACATAAAGCCCCGCTGTTTTTGCACTGCGAATATGGCCTAAAACGGCGGCGGGTTCGCTGTTGTGTTTCTGAGCAGCCATCTCTTTGTCGATGCGTCTTAATCCTTCGGTGACAGACCAGCGAAACAGTGGTGTCACCATTCGAGAAGCAATGCGTTGAAGCAACTCAAGCACTCTCGCTTCTTCATGTGTTTCCACCACAACAATAGGGGTGCGTGAGCGAAGCACGAGCTCCAGATCTTTACAGTCATCCATCCTCTATCCCTTTAATGCATTATATTTCGTGGGGTCTTAAGAAGAACAACTATAGTGCGATATGCCCCCCACTTCAAAGAACTCGAGCGGTTGCCGTTGATAAAACTTGTTGGCGATGCCTGTTGATTGTTCTTCGTAAGGTCGGGTCATGACCTGTTGTAGCTCGCAGATCAATTCATATTGACCTTCGGCTGCCTGCTGATAGGCGGGTGCTACTAGCCATTCTCGTAAGGTGTATTTTTGGATTAGTTTGTTTTAGCTGCTGCGACAGTGTTTCCACTGAAATGTCTTGCAGCCGATCTGTGATACCTTGTTTCCACTGTGTAAACCAGTTCAGCCAGCGAGTCTCTAGGTTTGCTGAATCGGCGTCAGTGCCCAGTTCGCGATAGAAGCTTTTTTTCAAAGGCGCTAGGGTTTCTGGTAAGTAGGAAAGCTCTCTGAAGAACAGGGTGTAATCCACTGGCGTTTGCATCATTAATGCAAAGAGCTCTGTCATCAACTCTGCATCATACTGAGCCAGTCCGATCTTTTTCGTCCACATGGATTCAAGTTCGTTTTGCATTTGAACGGCAAAACCTTCCTCTATCGCATCGAGTTGCTTCAAAGCTTCTGGGGCTTCGTTGAGTAAAGGTCGTAACGCACTACAGAAGGATTGGAAGTTACGCTCAGCAGCCACAGGTTGATACAAAAATGAGAAATGCCGACCGCCACCTGTCCAAGGCTGAAATGAAGGATGAAAGGCTTGGCAAAACCCGTAAGGGCCGTAATCCAAGGTAAAGCCACCGACGGCACAATTATCACTGTTAAAATTGCCCTGGCAGTAGCCAACGCGTATCCAGTTGGCCACCAAAGCCGTCAGTCGGGATCGAAAAGCTTCAGCGAATTGGAGCAGCTTATGTTCGAGGGCTAACGCAGGATCGATCTCATCGGCATACTCTCTGTCTATGGCATGCAACACAATCGATTCCAGTTCGGCAAGTGCGTTTGGGTGAGCTTCACTCCGAGCACGACGCGCAAAGAGTTCTAGTTGCCCTACTCGAATGAAGGAGGGTGCCACGCGAGTCGAGATGGCAACCGGTTCAAAGACCATTCTGTCTGGATCTCCTGAACGAGAGCCTTCTGAATACCAAGGGCGCTTGACTGTCTCTGTGGTGGATACCATCAACGTTAAAGAGCGAGACGTTGGAACACCTAAGGCATGCATATGTTCTTGGGCTAAAAACTCCCGAACACTGGATCTCAGCACGGCACGGCCGTCGCCGCCTCGACAATAAGGTGTTCTGCCACC
>JAJOJN010000046.1 GCA_021208565.1 Nitrincola sp. | reverse complement strand
ATGCTCAAGAACTTACATCTAAATGAATTCACATATAGGTTGCTTATTCTCGATTAAGCTTTAATGCTCAACCTGAACAAGCGCCCACACGCATTACCTGATTAATTTGTTAAAGAGCGGGCTTGAGGCCTCTCAATCCCCGATGTGTTGGGGCGTTGTCTCAAGCGAGGTGCGTATATTAATGAGACGAATCCTCACCGTCAACACCTTTTTTTAAAAATTATTTACGTTTTTATCCAAAGTGCTGAATATCGATGAGCTCCACCTGCTCAACATCAACAGGCTCATTATAGAAATGCTTTGCAACCCTAGCAAAACGTGATGGTCCATCAGTGACTAAAAACTTAACTCGACCTTGCTGACTTTCGCTTGCGGACAAATGATGTTCCTGTAGCTTTCTCACTAATTGCTGTGCTGAGATCTCTGCCGAGTCTACTAAAGATACATCTGTACCTATTACATTCGATATCGCCGTTTTCAAAGCTGGGAAGTGAGTACACCCCAGAACAAGCGTGTCGATACGATCTTGTACATGGGTTTCTTGATAGCGATACTCATCAAATAAGGAATTCAGCGATTTTTTTATAATCGCCTCAACTAGCTCTCCCTCATGCCACCCTTCTTCCGCAAGTGCTACAAACAGTGAGCAGGCGGCAGATTTAATTTTTGCATCAGGTAAACGAGTGAGTATTGCTTTTTGGTAAGCCTGATTATTTACAGTACTTTCAGTAGCAATGACCCCTATTTGTCCTGAAGACGTCATTTTAACTGCGGCTTCAGCCCCGGGCTCTACAACACCCATCACCAATAAAGATGGATAATTCGCAATAAGCGCATCTAATGCAACCGCTGATGCTGTGTTACAGGCAATGACCAAGGCTTTTACATCATAACGAAGTAATGCTTTTAACGCCTGTTCAGCATAGCGCGTAATAGATAACGCACTTTTTGTTCCGTAGGGTACTCGTGCTGTATCACCTAGGTAAATTAGATGCTCGTTTGGTAGGATCTTTCTAACTGCATTTAGGACCGTCAAACCGCCTACACCTGAGTCAAACAACCCTATTGGCCTGGAATTACCTAATTGCATTCTATTTTTTCCGAGCACGCTTTACTGAACGTTTTTTCAGTTCTTTAATATGCTCCATATTGCGCTGCTTTTTTTAGCTTCTGACGCGCAGTGAGAATATTTCTCTTACCCGCGAAGGGGTTATCACCTGTTTTGAACTCAAAACGTATTGGCGTTCCACGTATTTTCAGAACTTTGATGAAACGGTTCTCTAAATATCGCTTGTAAGAGTTGGGCAAAGCATCCGTTTGATTGCCGTGAACCACAATAATGGGTGGATTAGACCCCCCTTGGTGGGCATAACGGAGTTTAATTCGATGATTATTAACACTCGGAGGTTGGTGGTCCGCCACAACATCTTCTAACAAGCGAGTTAACTTATTAGTTGACCATTTAGCCATGGCAGCATCATAGGCTTCATGCACTGATCCATATAAATCACCCACAGCTGTACCATGCAGCGCTGAAATAAAGTGCATTCTCGCAAAGGCTGCAAACTCTAATCTGCGTCTAATTTGTTCACGCACCTTATCTTTTTGATCCTGTGTCATGCCATCCCACTTATTCAATGCGATCACCATGGCACGCCCTGCATCGATGACAAAACCTAATAGATGTAAATCCTGTTCTGTCACTCCTTCTCGTGCATCGATAACCATAATGACAACATTGGCATCACGAATGGCTTGAAGCGTTTTAACAATTGAAAACTTTTCTACCGCTTCAGTAATGTGCTTTCGACGACGAATGCCTGCTGTATCAATCAGCGTATATTTTTGTTCCTCACGCTCGTATGGGATATAGATACTGTCACGAGTCGTTCCTGCTTGGTCAAAAACAACTACTCGATCCTCACCTAACATCCGATTAACTAATGTCGACTTACCAACATTAGGTCTTCCTATCACCGCAATGCGAATACTACCATCATGTTTCGGATGACCTTCAGACTCATCAATCTCATCACTCTCTTTAACATAAGGCTCCAATACCTCTTCCATTAAAGAAAGAACACCACGACCATGGGCGGCAGCAATAGGGACTGGATTTCCAATACCTAAACCATAGAAGTCTGACATTGCAACATCAGGATCTATTCCATCTGTTTTATTCACAACGAGATAATGATGCTTACCGCTACGACGTAAATGATTAGCAATCAATTCATCTGCAGGATTGAGTCCAGCACGACCATCAACGATAAAGAAAACAATATCGGCTTCTTCTATCGCCATTAATGACTGCTGAGCCATTGCCTGATCGATACCCGCCTCATCTCCTGTAATACCACCTGTATCGATGACAATATAGCCTTGATGCCCTAGCTTACCCTCACCGTATTTCCGATCACGAGTCAAACCGGGTAGATCAGCAACCAGTGCGTCTCTAGAACGCGTCAGCCGATTAAAGAGTGTAGATTTTCCAACATTTGGTCGCCCAACGAGCGCAATAACCGGTAGCATAAAGTTTTCCAGAAAGCGACAAAAGGCGCACTGGGCGCCTATCATCAAATAAATATCAATTAATTAAGTGTTAATGCAACAAGTCGCCCAGCATTACTCAATACGTACAAAATGTTATCCCTAACTAAGAGATCACCTTGCAAGCCAGACGAATCGACTCGATGCCTAGCAACAAAACCACCATTAACCTGAGAAAGAAAATGTAAATAACCCTCTCTATCTCCAACCACGACTGTAGTACCTAAAACAGCTGGCGAAGTTAAGCGACGGTGTGTTAATTCGGTTTGCGACCATACACTCGCGCCAGATGCAGCATCATAGGCATGGACATGACCTTGAGCATCAACCACATAGATATTACCAAAACCGGAAGCCAAACCACGATAGCTGGAAATGTTTTGCGCCCAAATAGCTTGAGCATTAAATGGATTGATTGCCAGCAGACGTCCTTGGTAACCAACTACATACAAGATGTTATTTACAATCGTTGGTCGGCTATTGATATCAACAATTCTCTCAAGATCCGAACGACCCTCGCTAAGAGAAACACGTTGATCCCAAATCATCTGACCATCTGTATTATCCAGTGCAGCTATACGACCATTCGCCATACCGACAAAGGTGACATCAGCAGCAACCAGAGGAATACCAGAACCTCTGAGCGTTAAGGCTGGCACTTGCGCATCAAAAGACCAGCGATGCTCACCCGTCATTCGATCAAGAGCAGTGACTCGTCCATTGATCTGTTGCAACACAACCAACTCTCGGTTGATTTGCGGCTGAGCAGTGACCTCTGAAGCTAATTGATGTCTCCATAGTTCTTTACCATCATTAGCATTAAGAGACACAACCTGACCAGAGCGAGTCGTCAGCATCACTTGTCCAAAACCAGCACCCACACCACCCACAATGGGCTCTTTCAGGTTGATGGTCCAAGCACGTGCACCAGTGTTGCGATCAAACGCAGAAACTGTACCGTTACTGTCTGCTGCAAATATTCTATCACCATCAATTGAAGGTACCATCTGGTGAAAACGACTTCCTGGACCACTTCCAACAGAAGCACTCCATCTCACTGAAACAGAGTTTTGTGGCTCAAAATTCACCAGTGCAGCAGGTTCAACTTCGTCGCTACCACCCCAGAAACCACAGCCTGCTATCAGACTGACACACGCAACCGCTAACAGTGATCTCATCCAGCTCGCCATTATCCCGCCTCGCTGCCTAATTCATCTCGTTTCATTTGTATGACAGGTTGATTAGGCATATTTTGTGCTGCTGCCAGCGCTTGATCATAAGCCCGAGCCGCAGCATTGAGATCACCCTGTCTAAAGGCCACATCCCCAAGCAATTCATAGTACAACGCTGCGAATGAACCCGGGGTGATTCCAGATAACAGAGACGCTGCCTGATCAACCTGATTCATCGACATTAACACTCTCGCCTTACGAAGACTCGCTACCGTTTTAAGGTCGTCTTCTGAAGTTCTCTCTATGACCCAGTTCAACTCTGCCAATGCTTGACTGTAATCTTGAGTTTGTACAGCGACTCTCGCAAGCAACAAGGCCGCATATTGACTATAGGTGCTTTTTGAGTGATTTTCCTTAAGCTGGTTTGCCAAATGAAAAATAGTTTGAAGTTGAGGATCGCTGTTCTCATCTAACTCAGTAACAACGGCTTCAACCAAGTTTTGGTACAGCCAAGAGGCCTCTGTCGCTTGTCTTTCATTATAGGCTTGCCAGCCTTGCCAACCCAGCACACCAGATACCGCAACAACAACACCAATCACCAAGGAGCGGCCATTCTCTTTCCACCAGTTTTTTAACGCTTCAAGCTGCTCTTCTTCAGTGCGTAATTCTGCCATGCTGTTTACTCCTTAAAATATCTGCTGTCTGTCGATAAAGCATCCGTGATCTTATCGAAAGGAATCTGTATTTGCTCTTCATCGAGTCTCAAGGGCTTAAGTGCTACAACGCCTTGCTCTAACTCGGAATCACCTAGTATCAATGCGACTCTTGCTCCGCTGCGGTCAGCTTTTTTTCATTTTACTTTTAAAGCTTCCGCCGGAACAATCTAAGGTAATGCGTAAGGGTGAAGAGTCTCGCAGTGTTTCTGTCAAGGCTAAGGCGTAGCGTTCTGCTGCATCTCCCAAGGCCGCTACAAACACATCAGTTTGACGCTTTAACCTTTCGGGCAATCTAGCCTCAGCTTCCAGCAGCAAAATCAAACGTTCAACACCCATGGCAAAGCCAACGGCTGGCGTTGATCTTCCGCCAAGCTGCTCGACTAGACCATCATATCGCCCGCCCGCACAAACGGTGCCTTGAGCGCCTAATTTATCTGTAACCCACTCGAATACAGTTCGTCCGTAATAATCCAGACCACGAACTAAACGTGGGTTCACTTCATATCGAATACCCAGTGCATCAAGGTTTGCTTTCAACTGATTAAAATGGGTGAGTGATTCTTCATCTAAGCAAGCATGAAAATCAGGCGCTCCTTTAAGCAGGTTTTGTACTTCTGGGTTCTTGCTATCTAGAATACGTAGAGGATTCGTGGTTAAGCGCCTCTTACTGTCATCATCCAGCAAGTCAACGTGCTGAGTTAGATAGGCCACTAATTGATCACGATAATAAGCTCTCGCTTCCGAGCTACCCAAAGTGTTCAGCTGAAGTGTGACCGCATGATCAATTCCAAGACGCTTCCATAGCCGAGCGGTTAGCAACAGCAATTCAGTGTCTATGTCTGGCCCAACCATTCCAAAGGTTTCAACACCTATCTGATGGAACTGCCGATAACGGCCTTTTTGGGGACGCTCATAACGAAACATAGGTCCCGTGTACCAAAGACGCTGTACTTGATTAAAAATCAAACCATGTTCTTCACAGGCTCGAACGCAACTAGCTGTTCCCTCGGGCCTGAGAGTTAAACTTTCACCATTTCGATCGTCAAAGGTATACATCTCTTTTTCGACAATATCGGTTACTTCTCCGATTGAACGACAAAAAAGGTCTGTATACTCTACGACGGGTGTTCTAATCTCACTATATCCATAGCTAGATAGAACTGAACGTGTTGTTTCTTCAAGATACTGCCAAAGCGGTGTTTGCTCAGGCAATATATCATTCATGCCACGAATGGCTTTAATCTTGGCCAAACCGAATACCTTAACAACAAATAATGTTTATTGACGAAGCGGTAGTGAGAAACGTGCGACATTACCAGTAGTAAAGCTACCTAGATCGATTAACTCACCTTTGAATCTGATTTCAGCAACTGCATCTCTACGACCAATAACAAGCGACAAAGGTAGATCACCCTCTAGCTGAAGTTCCGTACCATTCGTAGCCACGCCCGAATAGAGCAGTGCGTCATTTGCGTCTCTTACTTGAACCCAGCAGTCGCCATTAAAGCGCATGAATAAAGCACTATCGACTTGATTAACTGGCTCACTCGTCGTATCCACTCCAGAGTCTTGATCCATCTCGACTGAGATTATCTCACTATCAGCAGATTCATTATCACCCACATCGGAAGCTAGTTCAGGATCCGAGCCATCAAACACATCAACGCCATCACTTTCAGCAACTATCAAAGGTAGCGGGGTAGGATCGAAAACATCTTCAGTAGACTGCGACGCCAAAGAGCTTTGCGATGTATCAGTAGAAGGCAAAATACTTCTTCCAGATTGCTCTCTAGACCACCAGATAATCACGGCGATGATAGCTAAAACAAACAACCATGAAAAAATTTTCATGAATGGGGATTTCGAAGGATCCCTCTCTTTCACACTGGTTGTCGACTTGATAGTCACCGGTTGCAGATCAACCCCAGGCAATGAGGCGTATATATTGGCATAGTAAGCTGCATCAAGACCAAGATGTTTAGCGTAGGTGCGAATATAACCTCTTATAAATACAGGATTATGAAAACTTTGAGGGTTACCAGACTCAATCGCCTTAATCACCTTGATCGGTAAGTGAAGCTCCGTTGAAACCTGCTCCAAACTTAAATGCAAATTTTCCCGTGCTTGAGTAAAGTCATGACCGGGAAAACGAGCTGCTTGTACATCCTGTTGATCATCAACACTCACTGCTCTGACTCCTTAAAGAGCCTATACTCTTCACTATCAGGATATAAATTTCTGAGTAACAACCCGTAAGTTGCCGCCAGAGAAGGATTTCTATCAGCTCTGGCAACACGCACGCTATCCATAAACTATTGGCATCCTGCTCAGCCATTCTTGCGTCAACTTGAGCCCTGAAACGATTATAAAGACGAACCGCTTCAGGAATATTACCTTGATCCAACAATAATCCTGCCATGGCAACCTGAGCAAAAGGCCTGTCGCGCTGCAAATCTAGGCTGCGCCTGAGTGCATGCTCCGCCACATCAAGACGCCCTACTTTTATATAACAGCGCCCCATATTTTCAAAGGCTTGTGCACGAGCAGGGTAAAATGGATCTTCTGTGGCTCTTGAAAACTGATGACACGCTTCTGGATAACGTTGACGCGCGTATAAAAAAGCACCGTAGTTATTGTGAAAAATGGCACTCATAGGCTCTAACTCAATGGCTCTTTTGAAATACTGTTCAGCCAACTCAAAATCTCGTTCCGCCTGAAACACCAGACCTAAAGCATTGTGAGCGGGTGCATAACGCTCACCTATTGTTAGCGCCCTTTGCAACGAACTCTTTGCATTCACTGTATCGCCCGCTTGCAAATATTGTATTCCTAACTGAGTATAGGCTTGCTGCGCCGCTTCAGGAGAGGAGTCAGATACCGTTGTGCCAGACGAGGCACAACCCGTAATCAGTAATGCAACCAGTAATATGCTAATCAGACGACTGTTCACTCAGCTTTCTCCTATGGGAGTTAAACTTTCAGATGCTGAGTCAAGTTGTAACACAGACAGATATTTTTGACTACGGCGTGTACGATCATCCACCTGACCAACAAGCTGCCCACAAGCAGCATCAACATCGTCACCACGCGTTTTTCTGACAGTCGTCACAATTCCGCCATTCACAATAATTTGCTTAAACCTCAGTATCGCTTCATTCGAGGGCTTACGATAACCCGAGTTAGGGAAAGGATTAAACGGAATTAAATTTAACTTACACGGTAGCTGCCTCAAGAGTTTAAGTAACTGTTTGGCATGCTCAGGTTGATCATTAACCCCTTCAAGCAGGGTATATTCAACAGTGATCACCCGTTTGTCATTGAGGTGGCTCAAATAGTTGTTACATGACGCAATTAAATCTTTCAGCGGATAGCGCTTATTGACCGGAACCAGTTGATCCCGTAACTCATCTGTTGGCGCATGAATAGAGACTGCTAGAGACACATCACTTAAACCAGCCAAACGATCGATTGCTGGAACAACCCCCGCGGTGCTGATAGTGACACGACGCTTAGATAACCCGTAAGCGTTATCATCCATCATGAGTTCAGTAGCCGCCACAACATTATCAAAATTTAAAAAGTGGCTCACCCATTCCCATAAAAGACTACGTTAGTCACGCGACGCTCATCTTTGGGATCGAATGGCCCAAAAGAACGTATCGCCACTCGTAATTGAGCGATGATTTCTGCAGCACTAAGATTGCGATTAAAGCCCTGTTTACCTGTAGAACAAAAACTACAATCTAAACCACAGCCAACTTGGGAGGATACACAGAGTGTTTTTCGACTCCCTTCTGGTATCAAAACCATTTCGATACTGGAGCCGCCATCCATACGAATGACCCACTTACGAGTACCATCGTTTGAAATTTTTTCGAGCACGACTTCGGGTTCTCGAATATCGGCGACTTCCGCTAACTTTTGCCTCAGCGCCTTACTGATATTGGTCATTTCATCAAAGCTACTTGCGCCTTGCTGATGCAGCCATTTCAATACTTGAGTTGCACGAAAACGTTTTTCACCAATAGAATCAAAAAAATCTTCTAGCTGTTTTGGTGACAACCCTAGTAAGTTAATTTTCGCTGGCTGTTGTGACATGACCCGGTACCCGCAGTCTAATTTAATTAAAGGCCGGTGCAAGACCGGCCATATGAGCTATTGCTGATTAAGCACCAAAAAAGTATTCAATCTCACGCGCTGCAGAGGTGGCTGAATCAGAACCATGCACAGCGTTAGCATCGATAGAAGTAGCAAAATCACGACGAATAGTGCCTTCAGCCGCTTCTTTAGGGTTAGTAGCCCCCATCAATTCACGATTACGAAGAATAGCATTCTCGCCCTCTAACACTTGAACAACAACAGGACCTGAAGTCATGAAAGCGACTAGATCTGCAAAAAAAGGACGTTCTTTATGCTCAGCGTAAAAACCTTCAGCTTCTTCTTTGCTTAAATGTTTCATTTGCATAGCAACTACTTTTAAACCTGCTTTTTCAAAGCGGCTTAAGATTTCGCCAATAACATTTTTCGCAACGGCATCTGGCTTAATTATTGATAATGTACGTTCAACTGACATTGTTAGGAGTCCCCACTTAAAACTAAGGTCGATAAAGGGCAGCAATTATACGTGAACAGAAGAGAAGAAAATAGACAGGATTGATGGTTAACTGACCTAGATTTTAATGCTTGTGAGTAAGTGACCGCTCATCCTGCAACTCTCGATGTAACAATGCCATTAACTCAGCTTCTGGCCTTCCTATCCCACAAGATTTAACCAGATCATCCACACCTGCCCCCATTTCCATCAACTTAGCGGCCTGGTTGTAGGCTAAAACACCCGGATCACGATTCTCAAGTTCATGTTGCTTTTCGACCGCAATATCAAGTTTTTGTTCTACTGTCTTTAGCCTTTTACCCATTCCGATTGAACTACCTGTCATTCCTTGAATCTCATTACGAAGCACATTGATTAATGCTTGATAACGCCTTTCCTGACGACGCAACCTTACCCAATTGATTGCTGTAAAAACGAGCGCAGCAAGCGACAGCAAGATCAAAAGGGCAACAACGAGCCATGTTAAATAAGACGTTTCTGACACATTCATTAGATGATCATCACCTCAAACTCATCCAATAGCTGAAGTGTATCCAGCACAGCACAACGTTGCTTTAAGGAAGTTCCGTAGAGCCATGCCCTGCGCTCTTTATCCTGATTAATAGTGACTTCTGACTCAGGCAATCGATTGACTTTATAATTTGATTGCATGCCAATGCCCACTTCCGCCCCTTCAAAATCAATACATCGGTATAGGCGGCTTGATCAACAGAATAACTTTGAGGAATAACCCATTTCCCGGTATCAACCACATGCACTGGATGATCATCAGGCCCAAAGTGACCAATAATCCAGTCATGATGCATATCGATACTCATCGTTAAGCTACTGATCTCTTGTGCACCGTCAACCTCTTCCATCGGCACAGCCAGCTTGAGACCGTGCACATCCACCAGAATACAACGCAGACCAGTGGGTTCTGGTTCTGGTTCTGGTTCTGGTTCTGGTTCTGGTTCTGGTTCTGGTTCTGGTTCTGGTTCTGGTTCTGGTTCCACAATATCTTGAGTCAGTTCTTCTGGTTGCGCGACAAGCGTTTCTTCAACCATCAACTCATTTTCTACATCAGATATTTGTCCTACATCCGGTGTTTGTTCAGCAACCGGTGTTTGTTCAGCAACCGGTGCTTGTTCAGTAACCGGAGTTTGTTCAGCATGCGGTTTTTTTTTCGGCATCTGGATCCATCAACAATGCTTCTAAGTATTCAAATACAACTTTCTTTTGATCAGCCATCGACTTGCACCTGCTTACGACGCTCTAACAAGCCTCTTAATAGACGAGCATAGGCATGAACACCCCGACTACCCGCATCGAGTGAGGATGGAACTAGCCCTTTAATACTGGCATTTCTAAACTTGGTGTCTACTGGAATCACGGCATTTGATACCTGATCGGCATAGAGCTGATGAAGCTCACGAAGGCTACTCACGGATGCCTGGGTTCTTCGGTCGTAGAATGTCGGGATAATAGTATAGGTTAGCTTATTTTTTCGAGCACGATTCACCATCTCGATGGTACGAATCATACGCTCCAGTCCTTTGAGTGCTAAAAACTCTGTCTGGACGGGAACCAGTAAGTGATCACAGGCCGCCAACGCATTTACCATTAACACACCCAAAACTGGAGGGCTATCGATGAGTACATAATCATAATCTTCACGAACAAACCGAAGTGACTTAGCCACTTGAAGACCTAGCCCCTCTTTACCTACAGCTTTTCTTTCTAAAGTTGCTAAGGCCGTTGATGCTGGAACGATATCGATACTTTCATGATTCGTTTTTGCAATTAATGAACGGAAGCGCTGGGCAGACACCTCTGGATTTTCAAATAGATCATAAACACTGAGTTCAATTTCATCTGGATCCAGTCGAAAGTAACTGGTCAAAGATCCATGCGGATCTAAATCTACAATGAGTACTCGATACCCTACTTCTGCTAACAAACCGGCCAGGGATACCACTGTTGTTGTTTTACCAACACCGCCTTTTTGATTTGCGACCGCCCACACTTGCATAATTATTTTCCCGATTCAATGCTGATCCTAAGCATACCTGCACTTCGCCAGCATATTGCCAATATCATCAAGATCTAACACTGCGTCAGCAAGACCCGCATTCACGACCGCCTGAGGCATTCCATAAATTGTGCAGGTATCTTTACTTTGAGCCCATAAGGTCCCACCTGCTTGCTTTAATAAACGAGCACCATCACAACCATCAGCACCCATTCCTGTCAACATTACCGCCATTACCTTGGCACCAAACACTTTAGCGACTGAAGCATAGGTCACATCAACGCTCGGCTTATAAGTCATACGATCATCACCAGGCAATATTTTAACCCTATCGCTTTGCCTAGGGTCTATCATCATCTGCATACCACCCGGACAAAGAAGCGCTAAACCTGGTTCAAGTCGATCGCCATCCACAGCCTCTCTTACTCTAATACTAGACTGTTGATTCAAACGCTCCGCAAAGACTTTAGTGAAGGTTCCCGGCATATGCTGAACAATCAGAATAGGTAATGGGTAATTCGCTGGCAAGGCCGTAAGTACCTTTTGCAACGCTGCAGGCCCGCCCGTTGACGCCCCTATTACAACTATTCTCGCATCGGGGACTTTAATACGTGATAAGGGTTGTGTTGCGCTCCCTGAGCGCTCATCAGCGCTACGGTTTGATCTTGCGTTAGCCGCCTCTTGACGAGTTTCTCTCAACCGTGGCTGAGAAGGAACTACTGGGTCAGAACGAAACACTCGGGTAACTGATGACGATGCAGGTGGTGGCTGTCTACTGAACATCGGCACCGACTTATGCTGCTTAGACTTTCCGAGCGCGACAACCCTTTCGATAAACTCTTTAGTCAATGCGCTTGAGCGATCCATCCAGGCTCGAATATCTTTGGTGAGATAATCTGCCGCCCCCGCTTCCAACGCCTCAAGTGTTACTCTTGCCCCCTCATGTGTTAGAGAGGACAACATGAGTACGTTAGTCGGCGCTTGACGCATGATCTGCCTGACAGCCTCTATTCCATTTAATTGAGGCATTTCAACATCCATGGTAATCAAGTCTGGCTTTAGGGCAATCGCCTTGGTGACAGCTTCGCGTCCATCAACCGCCAATCCCACGATCTCTATACGTGAATCACTACTCAACGCTTCTTGGATCCGATTCCGGAAGAAGCTCGAGTCATCCACAATCAATACCCTAACAGCCATCTGTGACGTTTCCTTGACCAGACAGCACTACGCTCATGACGCGTAACGCTTCAACAAATTCGGGATATCAATAATTAAAGCAATACGACCATCACCCGTAATTGTCGCGCCAGAAAGTCCTTGGGTTCCGTGAAGTATTGAACCCAGCGGCTTAATCACCACTTCTTCCTGTCCGACTAACTGGTCAACCACAAATCCAACTCGCGTGGTACCCACGGAGACAATAACCACATGCCCTTGATCTGGCAAAGGCTCGTATTCACAACCTTTGACCATCCAGCGCTTAAGATGGAAGAGTGGCAACGCTTGATCGCGAACAATGATAACCTGTTGACCATCAACAATATTTGTTTTCGTTAGATCGAGGTTATAGATTTCATTCACATTCACCAGCGGTAGTGCAAACGCCTGCCCTTCCAGTGTTACCATCAAGGTTGGCATGATCGCTAGCGTCAGTGGAACCTGAATAGCAATCTGAGTACCCTGCCCTAAAATCGAATCTATGGCCAAGGTTCCATTGAGCTGCGTAATTTTGGTTTTAACAACATCCATGCCCACACCTCGACCAGAAACATCAGAGATCTCTGTCTTGGTGGAAAAACCCGCATGAAATATTAAATTAAAACACTCTTGATCTGTCAGTCGCGCCGCTGACTCGGTATCCAGCATTCCTCTTTCAACCGCCAATCGACGCAGCTTTTCTGGATCCATACCCGCACCATCGTCGCGGATAATCAGTAGGATATGATCGCCTTCTTGCTCAGCTGACAGAAGCACACTACCCTCTCTGGGCTTGCCCATTTTTTCACGCACATCCGGTGCTTCGATACCATGATCCACGGAATTTCTAACTAAGTGAATCAGTGGATCAGCGAGGGCTTCAACTAGGTTTTTGTCTAGATCGGTCTCCTCACCCCGCAACTCCAGACGTATCTCTTTTTTTAGGCTACGTGACAAGTCACGAATTAATCGAGGAAAACGTCCAAATACTTTTTTAACGGGCTGCATCCGTGTTTTCATTACCGATGTTTGCAGGTCAGCTGTCACCATATCAAGTGTGCCGAGCGCTTTAGACATCTCTTCATCTTCACGCGTACCACCTAAGCGCACCAAGCGATTACGAACCAGTACTAACTCACCCACCATGTTCATAATTTTGTCGAGTAACGCTGTATCCACTCGAACATTACTTTCTTGAACCGTTTTCTGTTGTGCAGGTACAGATGCTCTTTGTGCAGTTTCCGCTGCCATTGAGGCTGCAGGAGGCTCGACACTCTGAGGTGGAGGCTGAATTGCCGTTGATGTTTCGATATCAAGTGGCGAATCGGTAGAAGAAGATGATGCGATAGCCGCAAAGGCACCCTCACCTTTCGCTTGAAGTTCATCAAGCAACGCTTCGAATTCATCTTCCGAAATCTCATCAGAAGAGGCCGCTGATTTTTTTACCGTTTCAGGTTCAGCATTCACTCCAGGGCCTTTGCCCACACCGTGCAACTGATCTAACAGGGCATCAAACTCATCTTCTGTTATCAAATCACTGTCAGCGTTCGATGCAGGCTCTTTTTTATCGGCAACCAAATCTCCCAACAATTGATCAAATTCATCATTTGGCGTATTTGGATTGACTGGCGCTGCCGCTTTTACCGGCTCACTCTTAGGGGTTGCCGCTGGTTTTTTTACCGGCTCTGCAGGCACTTCACCGTCGGTAATCGCGGTTAAACGCTGCATGAGTTCTGCAGGAGCAGGCTCTGGATCTATTCCGCCTCTAACCTGCTCAAACATCAAATTGACTGAATCCAGGGATTGTAAAACAACATCCATCAATGCTGGAGAAACTGAAAGCTCGCCGTTACGCAACAAATCGAACAGATTTTCCGCTTTATGACAACAGTCAACCATTGCTTCCAGCTGAAGAAAGCCCGCTCCGCCTTTGACCGTGTGAAAGCCACGAAAAATAGCATTCAACAAATCACGATCATCAGGACGCTGTTCAAGCTCAACCAACTGTTCTGATAGCAGCTCGAGTATCTCTCCTGCTTCTACAAGGAAATCTTCAAGAATTTCCTGATCAACATCAACTCATAGAGATCTACCTAATCAAAAACCAAGGCTCGATAGTAGCTCATCAACATCATCCTGATCGCTGACAGCGCCGGCTTCTTTCTTTTTAAGTTGAGGACCTTGCGCACGAATTGCGTCTTTCTCGGTCGACTCTGAGGATTGCTCACCCATTTCAATACCTGTTAAGCGTTCAACTTTTGCCGCCATATCCATTAATTTTACCAGTTGAGATTCAACTTGCGTCATTAAGGTGATGACTCTTCGAATCAATTGACCGGTAATATCCTGAACGCTCTGAGAAACAAGAATATCGGTAAGGGTTGAGCGCAATTCCTCAATTGTTTTTTCAGATTCATTTTTTACCGCACAAGTACGGTCATAAACGCCATCCAGGGCTTTAAACTCGCCCTCTAACTGTCCAACCAAGAGCAGCAGGTCTTTAAAGCGCTCAGACTGACCATCAAGACGATCAACCAAGGTTAGGGAGCGATCTACCCTATCCATGGTTTCATGGGAAGTTTTTTCTGTCAGTTCAATGACATAACCAAGACGCTCTGAAGCATCCGTCATGGCCGTCAAACTGGATCCGTTGTCTGATAAAATTTTCTCGTCAAGATCAGAAGAGAAAGCTTTGATAGCTTCATGTAAGCCGCGAGTCAAATGCCCAACTTCGTTGTAGAAAACTTGATGACGCGCCTGTTGTAGATCGTTAATCAGTTCCATTGCATGGCTTAAATTGCCTTTATCAATGGTTTCAACAAGCTCTCGAGCCATTTGACCTAGCAGGTCTTCGAGACCCTCATACTCCAATGTCGCTATCTTATTCTTCATTATTGACGTCTCTTACACGCTATTGGCTAGGTAATACGCTCAAAAATCTTCTCGATTTTTTCCTTAAGCACGACGGCCGTAAAAGGCTTGATAACATATCCATTCACCCCAGCTTGAGCAGCCGCAATGATTTGCTCACGCTTTGCCTCAGCTGTAACCATCAACACAGGTATGTGAGAAAGTTCAGGATCGGCACGAACCGTTTTCAGCAAATCGATACCTGTCATACCTGGCATATTCCAGTCCGTGATCAAAAAGTCGATGCGGCCTTGTTTTAAAATGGGCAAAGCGGTCTTGCCGTCATCAGCTTCTTCCACATTGGTAAAGCCTAGATCACGTAGCAAATTTTTGATTATTCGTCTCATCGTAGAAAAGTCATCTACAACAAGAATCCTGATGTCTTTTTTCACAAGACACAGCCCCCCCGGCTTGTTACATAAATGAATTAGCCCCTATGCTTATACTAGACAGGCAAGGGACGGATAACAAACTTATTTACTGCCAATCTCTTAGACGACTTCTCAGTCTCATGGCAGCTTGTGAGTGAATTTGACTTACCCGTGACTCACTCACGCCTAAAATACTGCCTATTTCCTTTAAGTTTAACTCTTCATCATAGTATAGAGCCATCACTAACTTTTCGCGTTCCGGTAAGCTCTCAATCGCCACCGCGAGCGCTTGACGGAAGGCATCCGTTTGAAAGATCTGATCAGGTCCTGGATCTTTGCCTTCAAACTGCATACCCACTGAGTCATCGTCATCATGACTTAGCTCGTCAATACTGAAAAGACGACTATCCTGAGAGTCTTGCAGCAACGCATGATAATCAGCGACAGATATCTGCAGTTCAGCGGCCACTTCAACATCAGTTGCATCACGACCTGTTCTGAATTCTACTGCCCTGATCGCTTCAGTTACGCGACGCCCATTTCGATGAACTGATCTTGGTGTCCAATCACCTCGACGAACCTCATCAATAATAGCCCCTCGAATTCTGATACCTGCATAGGTATCAAAACTAGCGCCTTTACCGGGATCAAAACGCTTAGCGGCTTCTAGTAAGCCGATCATTCCCGCCTGAACCAGATCATCTAACACAACACTTGAAGGTAATCTAAGTAGAAGATGCTGAGCTATCCTCTTCACCAACGGGGTATATTGTTCTAGTAACTCTTGGCTCGATTTAAATGTGAGCTGATTATACATACAGCTTAGCTTCCGCTATTCAGTTATTGCCGTTTTACCAGTTGCTCAACAAAGAACTCCAAATGACCTCTTGGTGTTTTCAATACAGGCCAACTATCAACTTTATTGGCTAATTGACGATATGCAACTGACGCTTTACTTTTACCAAAAGCTTTTAAAACAGCTGTTTGCTTCTGTACTGCCTTTCTTACCGATTCATCATAAGGTATTGATCCGACGTATTGAAGCGTAACATCCAAAAACCTATCAGTGACGGTCAAAATTTTGTTAAACATATTACGTCCCTCAGTTTCTGAATGCACCATGTTGGCCAGAATTCTGAAGTGCGTCATTTTATGATCACGATTCAGCATTTTCATTAAAGCATAGGCATCCGTGATTGAGGTAGGCTCATCGCACACAACAACCAAAACCTCTTGAGCAGCCTTAACAAAACTAACCACTGCTTCCGATATACCTGCGGCCGTATCTATGATCAACACATCCATTTGATCGGCAATATCATTAAAAGCATGAATTAATTCTGCATGCTGATGCTCACTCAGTGCTGTCATGGCCTGAGTACCCGAAGATGCCGGTACAATTGACATATTCTCATCAACACGCACGAGAACATCGGCAAGACTGCAATGCCCTTCAAGCACATCAGCAATGGTTTTTTTTACCCTTAGGCCCAACAACACATCAACATTAGCAAGACCCAAGTCAGCATCCATCAACACGACACGCCGTCCCATTTCACTTAAGGCTGCCGAGAGGTTTACCGACACATTCGTTTTACCCACACCACCTTTACCACCGGTAACGGCTATTACCTTAACGGGTTGTGTCTGCTTCATCATCTTTACCTTAACCCGCTCTGTTGATCGGGTTGGTATCATCATATTCTGACTCTATGACACCGTGAGTCTGCGCAGCAATCACTGCCCGACTGACAAGATCTTGACGCTGCGCCACGATCAGATCATCTGGTATTTTCTGTCCATCCGTTATGTATGCAACAGGCAAGCGCTTTTCGACCGCTAAGGTTAGCGCATCACCTAAACTACCCGATTCATCCAGCTTTGTCAGAACACAAGCATTTAAGTCTAGCTCTTGATAATTACTCCATGCTTTTTCAATTAATTGTCTTTGACTCGAGCAAGACAGCACTAAGAGTTTTTTGAGCCTCACTGAGACAGATGCAAGCATTTGTTTTTGCTGCACACCCTCTGGATCTCCCGCATTCATTCCCGCCGTATCAATCAACACTAAGCGCTTACCTCTTAAAGACAGCAACACTTCGTCAAGATTATGATTTTCATCTACCACCCTGACTGGCACATCAAGAATACGCCCAAAGGTTTTTAATTGCTCATGAGCGGCAATTCGATAACAATCGGTGGTAACGAGCGCCAATCCTGAACTTCCGTACTGAAGCACGTAGCGAGCTGCTAATTTACCAATCGTCGTGGTTTTACCTACGCCCGTCGCACCAACAAACGCAATCATGCCGCCACGCGCGATATATTCCTCACCTACGACCGGAAGTGAATCAGCAAATCGAGCCAATACATTTTTCCAAGCATCTTCAATACTTAATTCCGCTTCTAAACTTGCGGTTAATTGACGAATCAAACCTTCGCTTAATCCCAATCCATGCAAACGCTGATGAATGGGTGCATGTAAAAGGCTGGCGGTAACGCGTGGTGTTGTCACCGAAGGGTACACTGGACTAGGCTGAGGCTGAGTCAGCTGCTTCTCCATTAACTTACGCAACTGATGTATCTCTTGCTGCATACTTTTCACAAGATCATCAGATTCAGAACGAGGTTGAGACTTATTTGAGGCTACCGCATGATCAATTTCCCAGAGATTATCGGGTATGAATGGTTCAACCTCTTGATCTCGACGGGCCTGCTCCTCCTGTCGAGTCTTGAGCGATTGCAGTATAAATCTTAGATCTTCATCTTCTTCATCGTCAATTTGACGATTGACCACCTGGCTCACTTCAGGCTGGGGCTGCTCCGCTTTTCTTCTCGCCTCAGCAATGCGCATCTTCGCTTTTCTCAACTCAAGAGCCAGCGCATCATCTTGCGGTGTCAGTGAGGGCGCTGGGCGAACTTTTTTCTGATTACGCTTTAGCTCTGCTTGAGCCATTTCATAATCTTCTTCTTTCGCTGCCACGACTTCAACACCACCCGCCACACGATGATTAGAGATAATCACGGCATCGGCGCCTATCTCTTCTCGGACTCGACGCATAGCTTGACGCATATCAGGTGCAAAGATGCGTTTAACCTTCATAACCTTTCCTTATCTGTGCAACTTTGCACTCTGGCAAATGTTCGCATCAACTTAGGCATTTCCACCCCCAACAGTAGCGACAATGGTGACTCGCTTGTTCTCGGGCACTTCTTGATAAGATAAAACATGTACTTGATGTTGACCATAGCGCACAAATCTAGCCATTAATGGCCTAATCGGTGCCGCCACCAGCAATACCGACGGTTTCCCCATCATCTCTTGCTGCTGGGCAGCTTGGCCTAGAGACGTTTGCAGGCGCTCTGCCATTCCAGGCTCCAATACCAGAGTTTCATCGCTGGGTCCTCCTTGTTGCATTGAACTCAACAACATCTGTTCCAGTGCTGGTTCCAAGGTAATGACAGGTAGCTCCACGTCAGAACCATTTATACTTTGCACAATCAATCTAGATAACGCGATACGCACCGCCGCCGTTAACGATAGAGGGTCTTGAGTTCTGTCTACCGCCTCCGCTAAAGCCTCTGCAATGGAGCGAAAATCTTTTAACGAAACCTGTTCCATCAACAAGTTTTGTAACACTTTTAACAATACACTAATTGAAAGCTTCTTGGGCACTAGCTCTTCAACCAATTTAGGCGAAGATTTAGTTAACATATCTAACAATTGTTGCACTTCTTCATGACCTAACAGTGCATGCGCATTACTTTGCAAAAATCTGGTTCAAATGCGTAGCAACGACCGTACTGGCATCTACAACAGTATAGCCCAGTGTTTGAGCGTGTTCTTTCTGACCTCTTTCAATCCACACAGCATCCAAGCCGAAAGCAGGATCTTTAACAGCGACACCTTTCAAGGTACCAAACACCTGGCCAGGGTTAATAGCCAACTCTCTATCCGGATAGACATCACCTTCACCACTGATTACACCCATCAGCGTGATACGATAAGCACCCGGCATTAAATCCAGATTGTCTCGAATATGCACCGAAGGCACTAAAAAACCAAGGTCTTGTGAAAGTTTTTTCCTAACCCCTTTAATCCGACCCAGTAATTGGCCACCTTGCATTTTATCTACCATCGGAATTAAGCGATAACCCACTTCTAGACCGATCATATCGACTGGCATGACATCATCCCAATCAAGATCACGACGCTCTTCAGCAGGCTCAGCATCAGCTGGCTCTTCCTGCTCTTTAAGCTGTTCAGCTTGGATAGCTCTTTGACGACTAAAAATCAACCAACCAATACCGGCGGCAGCAGACGCAAGAGATAGAAACGCCATGTGCGGCATTCCAGGTACTATCCCCATCAAGGCGATTACCCCAGCAGCGACAAATAACGCCCGAGGTGATGCAAACATCTGAGTAAACACCTGACTACCCATCTCTTCCGATGAGTTTGCTCGCGTTACCATGACGGCTGCAGCAGTCGATAAGAGCAATGAGGGCAGTTGCGCGACAAGCCCATCACCAATGGTTAGCAGGGAATAATTACGCATGGCGGTATCAAAATCCAAACCATGCTGCATCATCCCGATCCCAAGTCCACCCAATAGGTTAATAACCAAAATCAGGATACCCGCAACCGCATCACCTCTAACAAATTTTGAAGCACCATCCATGGCGCCATAAAAGTCGGCTTCTCGAGTAACTTCTTGACGTCGCGCTCTGGCCTCTTCTTGTGAAATCAAACCCGCATTAACGTCCGCATCGATCGCCATCTGTTTACCCGGCATCGCATCTAGGGTGAAACGCGCGCTTACTTCAGAAATACGGCCGGCACCCTTGGTAACCACCACGAAGTTGATAATTACGAGGATCATGAATACCACGATACCGACAACGTAATTACCACCAACCACCACTTCACCAAAGGCCTGAATGACCTGCCCCGCTGCGGCACCTCCCTCATGGCCATTCAAGAGAACAACACGTGTTGAAGCCACATTCAGGGCCAAACGTAGCAATGTCGCTGCTAGCAAAATAGTCGGAAAGACAGCAAAGTCCAACGGCCGCAGCGCATAGATACAGACCAGCAGGACAACAATAGAAAGGGCTATATTGAAGGTGAAAAACATATCCAACAGCAGGGTCGGCATGGGCAAAGTAACCATCGCCAAGACCACAAGCAATAGCAGCGGAATCCCAAGATTTCCTCGGCTAATACTTTTAGCGCCCTGCAATATGGCTGCTCTATCCACAACACCTACCGTTCAATAAACGTCAAATAAACGTCAAAAAATGCATACCAAGGCTTTCAAAACCTTGAATTAATCAATAATTGTATCGAATACGTCAACTTAATGACACTACAAAATCATTATGAATTATATGCAATTAATACGCCAATCAGTCATCTCGGCGCAAGTCAGGTGGGATTTCTAGATCTTTCTCGGCAGGAGGTCGCATACTCGATTTAACCTGACCTGGCTCTCTTAATTGAAACACATAGGCAAGCACTTGTGCGACGGCTGTATATAAGCCTGTTGGAACTTCTTCATCAATTTCCGCGGCATAATAAAGTGCTCTTGCTAAAGAGGGTGCCTCTAAAATCGTAATTTCATGCTCTTGAGCCACTTCTCTGATTTTAAGCGCAACGAAATCCACACCCTTAGCGATCACAATAGGGGCATCACTCTGACTTTGATCATAGCGAATGGCAACGGCATAGTGTGTAGGGTTTGTGATCACCACATCAGCAGTAGGAACCTCTTTCATCATCTTACGCTGCGACATTTCGTACTGTAGTTGACGAATTTTACTTTTAACCTCGGGTTTACCCTCGGTACTTTTTCATCTCATCCTTGACTTCTTGCATTGTCATTTTTAGCTTTTTCTTATAGTCATAAAGCTGAAACGGCACATCCACCAACACGATAAAAATCATTGCCGCACTGATCACCAAAAACGCCCAAGCTAAAATTGTGACTGAATGATCAATAGCCGCCTTCACCGCCTCAGAAGTCAACATCATCAACTCAGGCCTTAAGATATACACAGCCAAAATCGCAATAGCACCAACAATTAATACCTTTGCGATGGCTTTAAACAGCTCAACCAATGATTTTAATGAAAACATACGCTTAATCCCTGCAATAGGGTCTAAGCGACTGCCTTTTGGCTGCAAGGACTCGCCACTAAAGTTCCAACCACCTAAAGCAACCGATGAGAAAATTGTTGCAATTGTCACCAGTAGAAAGAATGCCCAGAGACTTAAAAACGCATCAAAAAGAGAGCGATACAAGTGATAACTCATAAACGCTTTATCGATTAACTCATCCCTGCGCAAGTCGAAGTTAAAGGTAAAGAGATCAAGCATCGTCTGACCTACAGCACCACCAAAAAGCAACGCCGAGGCAGCAGAGGCCATCAATAGAGCAAGCGTGGTTAATTCTTTAGATCGAGCGATATCACCCTTCTTCCGCGCATCTTGAATGCGCTTCTGGGTAGGTTCCTGTGACTTTTCCTGACCCGTATCTTCTTCAGCCATAAATTAACCGTTCAGTGGAGGTAGCATGGACTGAATAAAACTCAACATAAAGTGAGTCATACGTACATAGTGATCATAAAATATGGGGACATTGACGTAATGCATAATTAACCCCATCAACATGGTAAATGGGAATCCAATCGCAAAAATATTGAGCTGCGGAGCAGCCTTTGTCATGATGCCGAAGGAAAGGTTGATAATCAACAAAGCCGTAATCGCCGGTAATGCCATCAAGAGCGCTGCTGAGAAGAGCCAACTAACTAAAAGTACTATCCTCATCAGCACGTCAAAACTAAACATATTCATACCAATCGGCATGGCATAAAAGCTTTGAGCCAAGATTTCGATCATCACGAGATGGCCATTCATCGCCAAAAATAGCAACATAGCCATCATCGAATAAAACTGAGCCACAACAACCACTTGAATGCCCGTAGCGGGGTCGGTCATTGCTGCAAAGCCTAAACCTGATTGCATAGCAATTATTTGAGCACCCGTAATAAAGCTTTGGAATAGAAGCTGAAGAGTAAAACCCAATAACGTTCCGATAATCACTTGATTAAGAATGACCACCCAAGTCTCTAATGACAAACCCGAATAGACTGGCATCTCTGGCAAAACAGGGATCAATAAGAGCGTTAC
>JAJOJN010000096.1 GCA_021208565.1 Nitrincola sp. | reverse complement strand
ATAGGGTTTACTGAGACTTTCTAAGATCTTTTGACAAAGCTTTTCAACAAGAATCCCAGCTTGCGCTCGATCTTCTCCCATATCTTCAAGAAGAATGATGAACTCGTCACCGCCTAATCTAGCGACCGTATCTACCCTTCTAACACAAGATGATAATCGCTCTGAGACCTGCTTGAGCAAAAGATCGCCAATATGATGTCCACGAGTAATCGTTTAAAGTTTTAAAATCATCTAAATCTAAATAGAGAATAGCCCCTAGTTTTTTACTACGCTGACTTCTCTCTAAGGCATGCTCCAACCGTTCCATCAACAATTGTCGATTGGGAAGCATGGTCAGCTGATCATAAAATGCCAATTGTCTAATTCGGATCTCAGCTTCCTTGCGATCAGTTACATCTAGAAGGGTTACGACATAGTTAACGATTGTATTGTCTTGCTCATTAAAAACAGCAGAGATACTCGTCCATTGTAAGAAACGATCGCCAGACTTACGTTTGCTCCATATTTCATCCTGCCATACGCCTTGATGCATGAGTGTCTTTTGTATGACATCAAAGTCAATTTTATCGTCTTTAATCTTGATGCTGGTAAGGTGTTTGCGCGTGATCTCTTCGGCTTCATATCCGGTAATGCGGGTGAATGCCTGATTGACGCGTAAGATAGTGCAGTGGACGTCAGCAACAATCATTCCTTCGCCCGATTCGAACACTGTAGCCGCAACATTTAAGTCATCTACCATGTGTTGCATCGCCTTGCCTACGCGGTTGTATTCCGTGATTCCAGTGCCTTCAAATTTGCAGCCTTTCATCCCCTTTTGTGTTTCATCGATAAACTTAAGGAGACGTGCTATCGCGTGACTGTGACTTAAATGCAACAACCATCCAGCAAAGGCAAGTATACTAAGGAAAATACCTGATAGTAGCAGAAATGATCGAACAAACTGACCTGCCGGACTTAAAAATCGATCAGCTCTAAGGCTGATAGAAACAAAAAGATCGGTGGGTTGTCCGAACACATTGAGTGCTTGGTAAGTGCTGTGCCCTTCTACTTCATCAGATGAAGCAAAATTGATAATCGCAATATCACTATTGTTTTCCGTTCTGGTAGCACTGACTAATTGTTGACCATTGTGATTATGTATGGCGATATGATCTACGTCCGCAGATCGCATAAGATGTTGAATAAAATATCGATTCTGACCTATGGCTAGACCGGCTACCATGTAGCCTTTTAGCTGAATAGTGGCAGGATCAAATATTGGTGTCGCTTTGATGAGTGCTGTGCGTCGATCAAAACCAATTGGGCGCCAGTTCGTTGTAAAAAGAATGGGTGAGTCTATCTGTTCTAGGGCGAATCTGGAATCATATAAAGGCATACCACCGTCAAAAATGAGTCTCTTATCCGGGGAGAGTAAAAAAAAACAGATCTAGCATTGCCGCACTTTCTGAATCTTGGAACATCAGACTCATATCATTTGAAAAACGGTTGATTTCAGACTCATTGGCTATTAATGAAGCGAAAGAGTGATTAAAGGACGCTACGCCTAGGTAGGTGTTCAGGATATCCAGTCGGTTTTCAACGAGGCTTTGAACCGTTCGATGGCGCTGTTCAAGTGTATTGGCAATTTCAGCATTTAATTGTGCTTGACTCGTTCGAGCGGCGTAAACAGAAGCGACAAGCAACGCCAGTAAGCCCAGAGCCCCAAAGATCAGTGTGATTCGGGTAGTGAAAGTTAGAGCCCATGGCTTACCTAAACGCATATTATCTCTCGTTGTCTAAGGTGCTAAGTAATTCAAGGTATTGACTTCGTCTGTCGGTAATAAATTGTTGCAGTTCTTGATCACTCAACATAGTGACTGGGTGACGAATGACGTTGTGAATTACCTCAACAAGCCTTGGATCCTCAATGGCTTTGCTAAGAGCCTGAGACAGAATATCAAACTGTTCATCTGGTGTGTTTTTTGGAACGGCCAGAATTCTTAGCGATTGCATATCTAATTCATAGCCAAGCTCTATTAATGTCGGCACTTCGGGATGTTCCATGAGTCTGTTTCGACTGGTGGATGCTAATACTTTCATTTCTCCACTATCAACATAACGGTTATGAGTGCCTCCGCTAAAAGCAAGATCAACGTCTCTTCCTAGCACAAGTGGTGCCATTCCTGCTCCACCTGATACTGGAATAATTCTGACGTTAAATCCTTCTTGTTGTGCAATGTTATTAATGAAGTGGCGATCTGTAATGTTTTGTGAAGCGTAGAGAATTTCATCTTTCTGTCGTGCATAATCAACAAACTCCACCCAGTTTGAAAAAGGTGAGTCGCTACTTGTCACGAAAGCATTTTGATCTTCTGAGATAGCACCAATATAACGAAAGTCATTCACTTGAAAAGAATCCACTACATTATTTGGGGCATTTGTGATGGGTACAGAGGTTGTAAAAAGCATAATATAGCCTTCAGCTTGGCTATTAGCGACCATGGATGCCGCTAAGCCTCCTCCTAAACCTGAACGAACTTCAAGTCCTACAGGTTGGTTAAGAATATCGGCTAGTACTTCAGCGAGAGTTTCCGCTTGGGTATATATAGTGCCGCCTCTATCAAAGCCGATTAGCAATGCAAGTGGTTTACTTGGAAACGTATTTGCACTGCTACTTAGCGCAACCAAGAGCATAAGGAGTCCAAATAGAGCGGCTGGCTTTTTCATGCTATCGACCTGTAAGAAATTGTATTAAACCCAACGTTTAAAGCTGCTAAAGGGGCTGAAAGCGATATCTGTGATTCAATATGATATTAGCTCTATTTTTTTTCATATTGCTAACAATAGGGGTTGGTATTAGGGCAGATGAAAGTAAAAACTCTGCAACCAGCGTTTTGATTGTACATAGAGGTATATCAGTAATTTATGAATAAAGATGAAGCTTTTCCAAAGTGGATTTCGTTAATTTAGATTATCTTGGTTAGCAAGTAATCTTCGTAGCTGCTCTTCTTGGAAATAAAGAAAATCTTTTAAATCATTGCCATCCATAAAAAATATTGGCTGCTTAATGATATTTTCTGTAATTTGTATGAAACGCTCGTCTTGAATAGATTGTTTAAGCTTTTCGGAAAGAATGTCAATTTGATATTGAGGTGTGTTTAGTGGAGCCGCTATCAATCTGACGGATTGCATGCCAACATCATAACCAAGCTCACGAAGTGTTGGAGCTTCCGGATAGTGTTTCAGTCTATCCATACCTGTCGCTGCGAGAACGCGCATTTCACCGGAGTCTGTGTAGCGACTGTGAGTTCCACCACTGAAGGCAATATCTACATCGCCAGCTAAAACTAATGGTGTCATTCCTGCTCCACCAGAAACAGGAATAATCCTCACATTAAAACCTTCGTTTTGAGCGATATCCTGAATAATTAAACGATCAGTTAAATTTTGGGAGGCGTAACGAATTTCTGTTTGCTTGCGAGCGTAGTTTAAGAATCCAGCCCAATCGTCAAAAGGTGTCCATCGACTCGTGACCAAGGCATGTTGATCTTGAGAGATAGCACCTACATATCTAAAGTCATCTATCGTATAGGAAACTTGAAGTCGTGCAGGGTAATCAGTTAACGGAAATGAGGGTGAGAATAGTAGTATATATCCTTCGCTGGTACTGTTCGCGAGCATGGCCGCTGCAGTACCTCCACCATGCCCAGTTCGTGTTTCAAGATTAACAGGCTGTCCAAGCTTTTCAGATAGAATTTCCGCCAGAGTAGCGGCTTGTGTAAATAAAGTACCGCCCTGTTCGAAGCCTATTAAAAGTGTGATTGGGCGATTAGGAAAATGACCCTCCGCAACACTAAATTTGGCGATTAACAGTAAGAACGCGAAAACAAATAACTGTTTCAACACAAAATGCCTCTAGATAAAGGACGAGTTTTATTCCACCTGTATTAGTCTGGTACAGAAATGACTAGCTTTCAACTCAGTCTTTGTGAAGGTGCTGGGTTAACCATCGACCAATTTCTTCGATCTGCTCTAGGCAAACAGAGTGCGGCATTGGGTAGTTGATATATTCTACGGGGTAGTGATGTTCGGATAAGCTATTTTTAGCTTTGATCCCTAAGCTTTCAGGGACGATATCGTCATAGCGACCATGCATGATTAAAATTGGCATTTTTTGATTGGCAGGATGCATCTCGATTGTATTTTCAGTCGCAAAGTAGGTGGATAATGCAAGCAATCCAGCAAGTGGTTTGGGAAAGCTAAGCGCCACTTGATAGGCTACAGCACCACCTTGTGAAAAGCCTGCAATGATGATTCTTTCGGTGGGTATGCCTAGCTCAACTTGTTGGTTAATAAGTTTTACGATCTCATCAGCGGACGCACATAGCTGCTCTGTATCGATTTTGCGTTCCAGTTGCATTTCTAAAATATCGTACCAAGCAGGCATCACCATTCCACCATTAATGGTGACTGGAATTTGCGGCGCATGAGGAAAAATAAATCGCGTGGCTAAGTCGGCAGGTAACTTAAGTTCAGGTACCACCGGTGCAAAGTCATGTCCATCAGCACCTAAGCCATGTAACCAGATCACGCAACTGTCTGCAGGTTGTTTTGGTTCAATTGTTAGGTTGGGTAGCATGATGGATCTCCACTATTGAATGATCACGAAATAAGGGTTAGACGCTTAAGAAGGGTAGCATAGCTGAATTGTGCAAGATGTAGGTATATCATTCAATTATATAATTATTTTTTCCAGTGGTCTTAACTTTATACATGGTTTGATCAACCTGATGGAGTAAAGCTTGATATTCATCTGAATTACAAGGGTGGTTTAACTTTCCACCTATGCTGGCGGATAGTTGTAGCGTTATATCGTCAATTAGAATGGGTAAAGCAGCCGCTTTTAGCAGACGTTTTGCAATCATCTCCAGTTCATCTTTAGTGATATCTTGCATTAAGGCAACAAATTCATCTCCACCCATGCGTGCAAGAGTATCTGTTCCTCTGAGTTCGTTGCGCATTCTGCGAGCAATGGTATTCAGGACGTGATCACCTACAGAGTGCCCGTACTGATCATTAATATACTTAAAGCCATCAAGATCGATAAAAAGTAACGCAAAAGCGGTATTTTTGCGTTTACAGACTGCTAGAACCTGGTCTAGTCGGTCAAGCAGTAAACTTCGATTAGGCAAGCCTGTCAGCGCATCAAAGTTAGCCAGTCGATCAAGCTCGCTGATACTCGTTTTGAGTTTACGTTCTACTTGCCTTATTTCATTCAGAAATGAGTTAAGAAGTAAGGCGGTTACTGACAAAATAACCATAAAGCCCCAATAACTCATGAGGCTCGACGATAAGTGTTCTGAATGAAATGCCCCTAAGCCATGATACGCTCCCAAAATGGCAATTCCACCGATGATCAGAATAAATAACGAAACGATTCGTTGATGGAATCGCAATGATGACCAGATTACCAATGGGAAAAGCCAGTAAGGTTCCGCTATTAAATTGATCCATAAGGCTGAAGGAGCATTGAGTTGAGCACGTCCCAAGTCAAGAAAAATGATCGCACAAATCAGTAATGTTATGCCTAGTAAAGAGATTAGTTCTATGGCTCGTCCTTCAAAAACACTAGGCGTCTGGTTGGCATCAAAGCGCGTTAGAAGATTTGACCAGAGTAATATTGCTGGCGTGAGAAGAATGACACCTAGCACATCACCAAGCCACCAAGTGATTAACGTATAAAAAAACTGCTGGCTATCTATGATCTCTCTAAGAAATAGCATGCTGGTGCCTGCTATTGGCGACACCATGCACCCTATAGCTCCACCTAACAGAAAAATGTTCAGCGTATCTTTTAGTTTAGAAAGGCTTAAATCAAAATCATTTGCACGTGACAATAGAGTGTAACCAAGCCAGGCACTCCCCATAGAGCCAAGAGCACCTATGATGCTACTGAGATGAGGGTCGCCAAACACAAGATTCACCAACAGTGATCCAGCAAATACTGCAATCAGATAGGTTTTTCCACCCAGTAGTGTGATAGCAAGCGCGTAGCCGGTTGTTAAATAAAATAGCGAAGCGCCCCGCTCCGGTGAAAAAACAGCTAATACAATCCAGGTGAGTAATAGATAGGCCACAGTTGCAAGCGATAGCTTAAGGCTAAGAACAAAAGTGGGTGGTATAACGTGAAGTCCGTTTAATTTGCTCATACTTTGGTGCGGATCTGGCTGAAGAGTTTTTGAGTATAGAGCAAGAAATATTTGAACACTAAGATTTTGCGGGATCTTTAAATAGATTTTTGTTTTAATTTTAGCGATGAGGTGGGTTCTAAATAGTTCATGATTCCGCTTAAAAAGAAGTGAGTCGGTTAAAAACAAAAAAGCCTGCAGTTGAGTGCAAGCTTTTAAAGTAATGGTGCCCGGAGGCGGAATCGAACCGCCGACACGAGGATTTTCAGTCCTCTGCTCTACCGACTGAGCTATCCGGGCTAACCGAGGCGCGTATTAAAATAAATTTAAGCGCTTACGTCAACACCTTTATCTAATTTCCGCAAAATATTTTTCAATTTGGTTATTAAGTAGGCTGTTGTTGGGTAATGCAGTGAATGTTTCCACCCCCTAACAGGATTTCTCTTCCAGGCACTTGCACTACCTTATGCTCCGGGCAGAGTGATTGCACTATCTCTCTTGCAACGCTATCCATAGGATCGTCAAAAGATGGCATCACGATGCCACCATTGCAGAATAGAAAGTTGATATAGCTACCCGCGAGTCTATTGCCTTCTTTTCTGGGTTGAGTCGCATCTATCGGGTCTACGCCAGCCGCTTCTTCAGCGGTCATGAAAAGAGGGCCTGGTACAGGCAGTTTATGTACCTTGATAGGGCGTCCTTTAGCATCGGTCTGTTGGCTAAGATAGTCGAGTGCTGCCTTAGAGTGTGCGAATTGAGGATCAGTTTGATCATCAGTCCATGCCAGCAGCACTTCTCCTGGTGCGATAAAACAGGCCATGTTGTCGATGTGTTCGTCCGTCTCATCCTCGACAATGCCGCGAGGTAGCCAGAGCGTTTTTTCAATACCAAGATACTGTTTCATCTCTGCTTCAATCTCTTCGCGACAAAGATGAGGGTTGCGATTCGGGTTGAGTAAGCAATATTCTGTGGTGAGCAGTGTGCCCTCTCCATCAACATGGATAGCGCCACCTTCTAATACAACGTTGGCGCGATAACGGGGGATTCCTTCAATTTGAAGCACTTTGCTCGCAACGAGATCATCTTGATCCCACGGGAAATACAAGCCGCCCTGTAAGCCGCCCCAAGCATTAAAGATCCAATCGACTCCTCTGATCTCACCTGCTGAGTTTCTGACAAAAGTAGGTCCTGTATCACGCATCCAAGCGTCATTATTACTGATCTCGACAAGCCGAATTCTTGGATGTTCAGCGAGATGAGCAGCGGCATTTGCGAACTGAGCGGCTGATACTCCGATCGTCACAGGTTCAAACTGAGCGATCGCCTTAGCTACGCCACAGAAGGCTTGCTGCGCGGGTTTGGCACCCAATCGCCAGTTATCCTGACGTTCAGGCCAGATCATCCAGGTTTGTTTGTGAGGATGCCATTCGGCTGGCATACTAAAGCCATCCGCTAAGGGTGTGCTCTGTAGCGTAGGACTTGCCATTACCAGGTTTCTCCATCTTTGCTCAGCATTACGGGAAATAGATCGGTACGACGATCACGGAACACGCCCCAACTGTGGCGCTTGTGAGCAATCGCATCCAGATCGAAACTGTGCACGAGAACACCCGTATCCTCTCGATCAAACGCGGCAACTCGCTGACCTGTTTCATCGGCAATAAACGAAGAGCCATAAAAGGTAATGGCTGAATCACCTTCTGTTTCTCTTCCAGTACGATTGCTAGCAATCAGCGGGACTAGGTTAGCGCCAGCATGGCCGCATTGTACGGTTTGCCAATGATCACGTGAGTCAAGTCCTGTATCCTGTGGTTCGCTACCGATGGCGGTGGGATAAAACAGCAACTCAGCACCCATTAACGCCATAGCACGCGCGCATTCCGGATACCATTGATCCCAGCAAATGCCTACCCCAATTCTTGCATAGGCGGTATCCCAGACTTCAAACCCAGTATCCCCAGGGGTAAAGTAGAATTTCTCTGAATAGCCCGGACCATCAGGTATGTGGCTTTTACGATAGATCCCTAACACGCTGCCATCAGCATCGATAATCGCGATGCTGTTGTAGAAAGCGTTGTTGCAGCGCTCGTAAAAGCTAATGGGAAGCACCACCTTCAACTCAGCCGCCAACGCACTAAAGTGCGCGATGGCAGGATTATCTTCTAGAGTAGTGGCAAATTTCAGGTAGTCATAGATTTGCTTTTGGCAGAAATAACAACGTTCAAACAACTCTTGTAACAGAATAATCTGTGCACCCTGAGCATGGGCTTCTCGCACAAGTGCATCGGCTTTAGCGATATTTTCTTCGACATCCCAGCCACAGCTCATTTGGGTTGCAGCAACGGTAACCTTACGCATCGCGATCGACTCCTATTAAATACCCAGTTTATCTCTAAGGGTGTAATAAGTTGCTCCCAGTGCGGTAAAGGGTACACGGAATAAGCGACCGCCGGGGAATGGATAGTGTGGTAAGCTGGCGAAAGCATCTAAGCGTTCTGCTTGTCCTTGGATAGCGAGTGCTAGGGCTTTTCCAGCGACGTGTGTAAAGGTTACGCCATGGCCTGAGCAACCTTGAGAGTAGTATAGATTACTGCCGATTCTGCCCATTTGTGGTAAGCGCGAAAGGGTTAATAAAAAATTGCCTGTCCAAGTGTAATCCACTTTCACCTTCTCCAGTTCTGGAAAAGTTTTTTAACATTTTAGGGCGAATGATTCGTTCAATATCCTCGGGATCACGAGCGCCGTAAATGACACCTCCTCCATAGATCAAGCGTTTGTCGCCGGAGAGACGGTAATAGTCTAGTAAATAGTTGCAGTCTTCAACACAATAGTCCTGAGGTAATAGACGTTGCGCTACCTCCTCACTTAAGGGTTCGGTTGCGATCACTTGAGTTCCGCAAGGCATCGACTTTGCTGCCAGTTGTGGTAATAGATTACCCAAATAGGCGTTACCGGCGACCACAGCAAAGCGAGCCTTTACAGATCCTTGTGCAGTGACGAGTTCAACTGGATCACCCTCTTTTACGTCCGTGACTGCAGAATGTTCGTAGATAACGCCACCGAGTGATTCGAAGGCAGCGGCTTCGCCAAGGGCTAAGTTAAGCGGATGAATATGACCGCCTCGATGATCTAGGGCCCCACCCACGTAGCGATCAGTATCCACAACTTTGCGAATAGCCTGGGCATCCAAAAATTTCTAATTGATCATAACCAAAACGTTTCCAGAGCGCTCGTTGTGATTCAAGGTGTTTCATCTGCTGTCCGGTAAGCGCCGCAAAGACACCCCCATCTTTCAAGTCACATTGAATAGCGTACTTAGCGACACGATCGCGAATGATTTGGCCACCCTCAAACGCCATCTCAGCTAGGAGCTTTAGGTGCGTAGCCGAGGTTTGTTTTTCGATGCTATCTAAATCACGGCTGTAGCTATTGACGATCTGTCCACCATTACGGCCTGAAGCTCCCCAGCCCACGGTGGCTGCTTCTAGGATCACGACTTTAAAACCGGCTTCTGCAAGAAAAAGAGCGGTAGATAATCCGGTATAACCAGCGCCGATTATGCAGACATCAGCTTCAACCTGATCTTTCAGCGGGGGGCGCTCAGGGACAGGGTTGGCAGAAGCGGCATAGTAGGATGGAACGGGTTCGAATACTGTCATCACAACCTCTCGTTTTGCAAATAAGATTCAGTCTATGCTAGAAAAGTGTTTCTTTAAAGCGGGTTACACAAGGAATTTACCTGCTATGATAGGTTCATATCTTCAGTCGATGAGGTTCATATGTCTACAATAAAAACTCGTGATGCTTGGGAAGCCTTAGCTGCATCACTTACGATTAATGGTCAAGCCTTCATTAATGGCCAGTACTGTGATGCTGTATCGGGAGAGACATTTTCTTCCATAAGCCCTATAGATGGCAAAGTGCTGGCTCAGGTTGCGTCTTGTGACCAAGCCGATGTGGACTTAGCTGTTGCTGCGGCCAGAGCTAGCTTTGAATCGGGTGTGTGGCGTGATGCAGCACCCACTCGACGCAAAAAAGTGCTGTTAAGATTTGCAGAGCTGATTCTTGAACATAAAGAAGAGCTAGCCTTGCTGGAAACCCTAGATATGGGTAAACCCATAAATCATTCTCTTAAAGGTGACGTTCCTGCGACAGCGAGAGCGATGAGCTGGACAGCTGAAGCGATCGATAAAGTCTATGATGAGTTGGCACCTACCCCTGCCAATCAAATTGGTATGGTGACACGCGAACCTATAGGCGTCGTGGGTGCGATCGTGCCCTGGAATTTTCCATTGATTATGGCGTCTTGGAAGCTGGCGCCTGCGTTGGCGACCGGTAACTCTGTTGTCCTTAAGCCTTCAGAAAAATCCCCTCTGACAGCAATACGCCTTGCCGCACTGGCCAAAGAAGCGGGCATTCCGGATGGTGTGTTTAACGTGCTACCCGGCTTTGGACACACCGCAGGTAAAGCGCTGGCATTGCATATGGATGTAGATTGTTTAGTTTTCACCGGCTCAACGGGTGTGGCGAAACAGTTAATGATCTATGCCGGTCAATCAAATATGAAACGTGTCTGGTTGGAAGCAGGCGGCAAAAGCCCAAATATCGTCTTTGCAGATGCACCGGATTTGAATCGTGCGGCAGCAGAAGCGGCTTCGGCGATTGCTTACAATCAAGGCGAGGTCTGCACCGCGGGTACTCGGTTACTCGTCGAGGCAAGTATCAAAGATCAGTTTGTCGCTAAAGTGGTCGAAGCATTAAAGCAATGGCAGCCCGGGCATCCCTTGGATCCCAAAACGACGTGTGGTGCCATTGTCGATCAAGCTCAGTTGGAGCGCGTTATCCACTATATTGAGGCAGGTAAAAAAGAAGGGGCTGATTTGGCAGCTGGCGGACATCAGGTGATGCAGGAAACGGGTGGTTGCTTTGTTCAACCCACAGTGTTCAACAATGTTCACAATAAGATGACCATCGCTGCCGAAGAGATTTTTGGTCCTGTATTATCGGTTATCCCCTTCAATAGTGTGGAAGAGGCGATCGCCATCGCTAACGACTCCATCTTTGGATTGGCAGCTGCTGTTTGGACGGCGGATATCAATAAAGCCCATAAGACCGCTAAAGCGCTTCGTGCAGGTAGCGTCTGGATAAACCACTATGATGGTGGCGATATGACAGCACCATTTGGTGGCTTCAAACAGTCAGGTAACGGACGTGATAAGTCTTTACATGCTTTTGATAAGTACACCGAGCTGAAGGCTACATGGATTGAGCTTTATTGAAAGCAAGCGCCTACTAACTTGAATAAGGTGGGCGCTACTGTGCTTTTGCATCAATCAGCAGGTTTCTGGGAGAAAGGTGACGTTCACAGAAGGTTGTCAGCTCAACCTGATAGCCAGATTCCTGCAAGAAAATTACATAGTCTAACACCAGCCACACTTCTAACGGGCGACGGAATTGATGCCTCAACAGCTCGTCACGCTTGACCTGATCATGTCGTTGCTGGCCCTTGACCAGCCACTTATCCCAATTGACATCCTTGGGTAGGCTGCATTGATGTTGGCTAGCCGCCCAGAGACAAAAATTGGAGAAACCCAGCGCCAGTTGTTTTATCGAGCAGGATGCGAGGGGACGATAATCGCTGTCTTGGGTGAGCGATTGTCGTAAGGCTTCATAGCCTAAGCGCCAGCAATTTAAGGTTTCACGTTGGCGAGATACTCTCGATGTGGCGGTAACCGTTTCTTGAACAGCAAGGCGCATCAGTTCAGTACTCAGGCCTCTTAGCGCAGAGTGTTGAGTCGCTTTAGCCAAAGGCTGCCAGTGGTTCTGATGGCTTAGATGAAAACAGCAGGGTGCCAGGCTGATACGTGCCTGATGCGCTTTTACGGCTTCTTTTAACAGATGCCGATGCAGATCACCGCAGGCGTGTAACGCAACGATATGAGGTGTTTTTGGCCAGCTTTCGCTATTGCCCTGAAGTTGCATCACATCCTGTTGGGCCAGTGTCACTCGTGACGGTTTTACACTTGGATTCACACGATTAGACGCTTCAATCAGCGTTTGTCCACGTTTAACTAGCTCCGCATTCCATTCCAACCCGATCACGGGTTGTTCGCCGTTGGCAGCCAAGGTGCGAGCCAGATGCCCCATTCCTGAACACCAGTCAGTGATCGACTGCTCAAAGGGTTGCAGGTGATGCGTTAGTTTGCCAGCTTGTAAGCGCTTACGTTCAGGCATATGAGGTGCTTGTGCTTCAGATAGCGTGCAGGTATCTGCCTTATTCGAATTGTGATGCGTATTGAGCCCTGACAAGAGTTCGCTGCGTATTGATAGGTCAGGTAACCATTGCGATAGCCATCCTTGTGAGGCGTCGTCATCTTGAGCGAGCGCTTCATACTCTTGATCAGACAGCTTCAAGAGTGCATGGCGAAGGCTTGGATAGAGTTCACCCCATTTTGGCTCGGGCGTGTAAAAAGGTACGCTTTGCCACAAGCCTACGTGTTGATGAAGCCAAGCATCGAGGGAGCGCCAGCGCTCTAAATACCACGCGCTCTGCTCTTTCATCCTATCAAATTAATCAATGGGTAGCGGCACATTGCTTGTGTGTTATGCAAATTGCTGATTTAACCAGCGAATAATCTCGTCAGATTCATACATCCACTCCTCTTGCCCATCAGTGTGGGTGATCAGTAAGCAAGGTACGGTGGTTTTTCCGCCGCCATCTAATAGTGCTTGGCGATGTGTCGGATCTTTGAGTGCATCACGTAGCTCTATCTTAAGCCCTAAACGAGCGATCTCTTTACGGACTTTGACACAGAAAGGACAGGCACGGAATTGATAAAGGGCCAAGCCCTGAGTAGCGGTGTCTATCTGTGCTTGTTGCTCAGCTGTTCGAACAATCGGTTTGGGTGTGGAGAGCTTCTCGCTTAGTAACACAAAAGGGGTAAGAATCAAGCGAAGCAGCGAAAAAAAACTACGAATAAGGATACGCATAACGGACCTATGACAATGAGAGATAAGCGTTTATAAGTCGAGTTCGACTGAGTTACTGAAATTGAGTGCCAGCCGCCACAGTGAAGGCGATTTCGACAAGGTAATCTGGATTGGCCAGTTCGGCTTTGACACAGGCACGGCTGGGTGCGGTTCCTTCTGGGAACCATGTGTCCCAAACTTCGTTGAATGCCGCTAAGTTGGCAAAATCGGTGAGGTAAATGGTGGCTGAAAGGATACGTGTTTTGTCACTGCCAATTTTCGCTAGCGATGCTTCTGCTTGAGTAAAAATTTGGGCTGTTTGACCTTTGATATCGGCTGATAAATCGGCTTCAGGCACTTCGACAAAGTAACCAATACCATTGAAGACGGTGATGTCAGACCAGCGTTGACAGGGATTGATTCGATGGATAGTCATGGAAACCTCAATAGATAAAATTAAGCACAATACCTTAGCAGATTTCGAGCTGTTTTGCAGGCGTTCCTAGGACAAAGACGTCGATGCTGGGGTGTCAACAGCATCGACGTTAGGGTTAGGATTTATGAGATAACGCTGGGCAGTAGCGTTGGTGGGATTAGGTTGTTGAGTTGCTTAGACTGTAACAGCTCAATGGCCGATTCAATATCGGGGGCAAAGAAGCGATCCTTGTCATAGTAACTGACTTTTTCCCGTAAAAGCCGACGAGCTTTTTCAAGTGTATCTGTGGTTTTCAGTCCTTTTCTAAAGTCCAATCCCTGACAGGCGGCTAGCCATTCAATCGCTAAGACTCCACGTGTATTTTCAGCCATCTCCCAGAGACGTTTGCCTGCGTTGGGTGCCATCGAGACATGATCTTCTTGGTTGGCGGAGGTGGGTAAGCTATCAACACTATGAGGGTGAGCCAAGGCTTTATTATCGCTGGCTAAGGCAGCAGCCGTGACTTGTGCGATCATAAACCCGGAGTTCACGCCTCCATTTTCCACCAGGAAAGGTGGAAGTTGTGACATGTGTTTATCCATCATCAAGGAGACTCTGCGTTCAGTTAAAGAACCTATCTCTGCAATGGCTAAGGCGAGGTTATCGGCTGCCATCGCCACAGGTTCTGCATGAAAGTTTCCACCAGAGATGATGTCGCCTGAGTCAGCAAAGACTAGAGGATTATCAGAAACGGCGTTGGCTTCTACTAACAGCACACTGGCGGCTTGACGTATCTGGGTCAAGCAAGCACCCATGACTTGTGGTTGACAGCGCAACGAATAGGGATCTTGTACCTTATCACAGTCCGTATGAGAATCACTGACCTCACTGCGATCTTGTAGCAGATGTCGGTAAGCTTCAGCAGCATCTATTTGACCTTGCTGTCCACGAATGGCGTGGATGCGGGCATCAAATGGACTACGTGAGCTGAGTGTGGCCTCCACGGTTAATGACCCACAGACAGTGGCAGCAGCATAGAGATCTTCTGCTTCAAACAGCCCTCTAAGCGCATAGGCTGTAGATACCTGCGTGCCATTGAGAAGCGCTAAGCCTTCTTTGGGTGCCAAAGATAGTGGTTTTAATCCTGCTATCTCTAAGGCTTTTTGAGCGCTGATCCATTGCCCTTGGTAGCGTGCCTTTCCTTCACCGAGTAAAACAGCACTCATATGAGCCAAGGGAGCAAGATCCCCAGATGCACCCACGGAACCACGTAGAGGGATGCAGGGATAGATTTCCTGATTGATCAAGGTGATTAGTGCATCCAGAACGGAACGGCGTATACCTGAAAATCCACGAGCTAAGCTATTCACTTTGAGTACCATGATCAATCTGACCAGGTCATCAGAAATGGCTTCGCCCAAGCCAGTGGCATGAGAGAGCACCAGTGAGCGCTGAAGACTCTCTAGATCTTCTTTTTTGATCCGTGTTTGTGCCAGTAAGCCGAAGCCCGTATTGATGCCATAAACTGTTCGGTTCTCTTCCACGACCTGATTAACACAAGCCACAGATGCTTCAATCGCCGCATTAGCGGTGTCGGGCAAGGCTATCTTTACAGCATGGCTATAGACATGACGCAATTGTGCTAGGGTCATTTGACCGGGCTGAATGATTAATGGATTCATGCTTGAGCTCCTTCAGCGTCAATCATGGGAAGATCTAAATCATTTTCTTTTGCACAGGTTTTGGCGATCTCATAGCCGGCATCAGCATGGCGCATGACCCCGGTGCCCGGATCGTTCCGCAATACGCGTCCCAACCGTGCATGAGCCGCATCAGTACCATCGGCTACAATCACAACACCTGAGTGTTGGGAAAAGCCCATGCCGACACCGCCGCCGTGATGAAGTGATACCCAGGTTGCGCCGCCTGCCGTATTCAGCAGTGCATTGAGCAACGGCCAGTCTGACACAGCGTCTGAGCCATCCATCATACTTTCCGTTTCTCGGTTAGGGCTTGCAACTGAGCCAGAATCCAAGTGGTCGCGCCCAATCACGACGGGTGCTTTCAATTCACCGTTACGAACCATTTCGTTAAAGGCTTGCCCTAAGCGAACACGATCTTTCAGCCCTACCCAACAGATTCGAGCGGGTAAACCCTGGAAGCTAATGCGTTCGCGTGCCATGTCTAACCAGTTGTGTAGGTGTTTATCATCTGGAAGAAGCTCTTTAACCTTAGCATCGGTTTTGTAAATATCCTCTGGATCACCAGATAACGCAGCCCAACGGAAAGGCCCTATACCTTGGCAGAAAAGCGGACGAATATACGCGGGGACAAAGCCCGGGAAATCAAAGGCGTTGCTGACACCCTCTTCCTTGGCCATTTGGCGAATATTATTGCCATAGTCGAAGGTAGGAATGCCTTGTGCTTGAAAATCCAACATGGCTTTAACGTGGACAGCCATGGATTGCTTAGCGGCTTTGACAACAAGCTCAGGCTCCGTTTTTCCACGTGAAACATATTCTTCCCAAGTCCAGCCGGCGGGTAGATAGCCGTGCAATGGATCATGTGCGCTGGTTTGATCAGTGACCATGTCAGGACGAACACCGCGGCGAACGAGTTCTGGCAGAATGTCTGCTGCATTGGCACAAAGGCCGATAGAAACGGCTTCACCAGCAGTCGTATAACGCTTGATGCGCTCTAAGGCATCATCAAGATCGGTGGCTTGTTCATCCAGATAACGGGTACGTAGGCGGAAGTCGATGCTGCTTTGCTGACATTCAATGTTTAAAGAGCAAGCGCCAGCCAGTGTTGCTGCTAGGGGTTGAGCACCTCCCATGCCACCTAAGCCAGCGGTGAGAATCCAGCGCCCTTTCAGGTTGCCATCATAGTGTTGGCGTCCCGCTTCAACAAAGGTTTCGTAAGTCCCTTGCACTATGCCTTGAGAGCCTATGTAAATCCAAGAACCGGCAGTCATCTGGCCATACATCATCAGACCCTTACGATCCAATTCGTTAAAATGCTCCCAAGTGGCCCAGTGAGGTACAAGGTTTGAGTTGGCAATTAACACTCTGGGGGCATCTGTGTGAGTTTTGAAAACACCCACAGGCTTACCTGACTGAACTAGCAGAGTTTCATCATTCTCTAAACGCTTGAGCACCTCGACGATTTTGTCAAAGCAAGGCCAATTGCGTGCAGCTCGGCCTATGCCACCATAAACCACCAGATCTTCAGGGCGCTCAGCAACATCAGGGTGAAGATTGTTCATCAGCATGCGCAAGGCTGCTTCAGTTAACCAGCTTTTACAACTCAGTTCTGTGCCTGTAGGGGCAATGATCTGACGAGATGCATCATGGCGAAGATCTTTAAGGGTATGGGGCGCATTCATGGGTTTTCCTCTCTTCTTTCTTGTTGTTCGTTTGGATGAATTAGCAAAAGGCTAACCTTTATCGGTTAACTGTCATTTGATGGATAAGCCGCGCGGCTAAGCGTGCGGTATGATCATCTTGATCAAATAGTGGATTTAATTCGGCTAAATCCATTAATCGTAACTTGCCACTATTCGCTATTTGGATCAGTAAGGGCTCGATCACTTCTAGGCTCACGCCACGAGCGGCTGGCGCACTGACTCCCGGAGCTTGAGCGGCTGGAAAGACATCCAGATCGATGGTCAGGTAGAGGTGATCGCACTGATGTATGAACTGATCAAGTTGAGCCTCAAGATTGGGAAGATCTCTTAAGGTCATCTGTAGATCTTCTTGATACCAAACATTGAGTTGCTCCGCGCGAGCAAATAGAGCGGATGTATTGCTCATTCTGCTGACACCAAGGCAGGCATAGCGGTAATTCCACTGATTGTAAGTGCATACTTCAGCAATCTGGGCAAAGGGAGTGCCAGATGAAACGGCCTGTACATTCGGATCGCGAAGATCAAAATGCGCGTCAAAAATTGATAATGCCTATTTTAGGAGAAGCGTCTATTGCTTTAAGGTGGTTGGCTAACCCTGACCAGCTTGCAAAGGCGATTTCGTGTCCTCCCCCTAAGCCGATGGGAAAATGACCTGCAGCTAGCAGCTGGGTGATCTGTTCAGCAAAGGCGTGTTGGGTTTGCTCTAACAGGTCCTCCTCGCAAATAAGGTCACCACACTCGTAGAGTGGATTTTCTTGCAGCCAAGGAAGATTGGCTAGGTGTTTACGTATCGCTCTAGGACCTTGAGCCGCACCGACTCTACCCTTGTTTCGACGCACACCGGCATCACATGCAAAACCCAGCAAAGCCACACCAGCTGGCTTATCCAGTGCAATGGCCTGAACGTTTTCGTGCCAACGTTGCTCATAGGTTCAGGGTCTTGACGCCCTGACCAACTGGCTAAGAGTTCTTGCGGCTTAACCCAGCTCATGAGTCACCTCCCCTTTGAATACGCGTTGCTTCAATCGCCCTGGCTGAACGGCATAGGCCAATTCAGAGGGGGTGTTGATCTTCCAGATACAGAAATCAGCCTGTCTACCCTGGGCGATGCTGCCAAATTGATCTCCAAGTCCTAGTGCTTTAGCGGCGTTTAGGGTGACACCCTGTAACGCTTCTTTAGGTGTGAGGCGAAACAGCGTACAGGCCATATTCAACATCAAGGTCAATTGAAAAATGGGTGAGCTACCGGGATTGCCATCAGTAGCAATCGCCATAGGGACTTGATACTGACGCAGTAATTCGATGGGTGGTACTTGAGTGTCGCGCAGAGTGTAAAATGCACCTGGAAGCAAGGTGGCTACGGTTCCGGCCTTAGCCATAGCTTTAATCGCCTCTTCATCGAGCCATTCAATATGATCAGCCGATAAGCCCTGATACTTCGCCGTCAGTTTGGCACCGCCTAAGTTTGATAGCTGCTCGGCATGGGATTTGATCGGTAGTCCATAAGCTTGAGCCGCTCTAAAGAGTTTTTCAGATTGAGCAACACTGAAGCCAATACCTTCACAAAAGACGTCCACTGCATCAGCCAATTGTTCGGTGACGGCTTTGGGCAAAATCTCGTGACAAATAAAGTCGATGTAGCCGTCAGCATTGTCTTTAAATTCGGGTGGAAGCGCATGAGCGGCTAACAGTGTGGTGACCACCTGAATGGGGAGTTCGCTACCCAGGCGTCTAGCGACACGCAGCATCTTTAATTCATCATCCAGATTGAGTCCATAGCCGGACTTTATTTCGACTGTAGTGACACCATCGGCCATCAATGCGTGTATACGAGGTAATGAGTCATTAAAGAGCGCATCTTCTGAGCTGGCGCGTGTTGCATGTACTGTGCTGAGAATCCCTCCCCCTTGACGAGCAATCTCCTCATAACTGGCACCCTCAAGTCGTTGCTCGAACTCATCTGCGCGTGAACCGCTAAATACAAGATGCGTGTGGCAGTCGATTAATCCTGGTGTCATGACACCACCGACGAAAGTCTGGTCAGCAGCCTGAATCGTCTCATCAGAGAGATCAGGCATAGGGCAAACTAGTGCGATGCGGTCTCCTTCGACGGATACAGCCATAAGTTGATCGAAGGTTTGGTGACCATCAAACAGGGTGATCTCTGTCCAAAGTTTGCGCTCTGTAGGTGTTGCTGACATGGTCTGCCTCTTGATTTAACTTATTTTGATTCCACCTATTTGTATATACAATTAAACATTTCAGTACGGGTGTCAAGTAAAAACAGGTCGTTTCACAGGCAATAATTAAGATGAATTGTTGAGGGAATGGTAAGTTGTTAATGTATATACATTAACGCTATTGATGTTTTTTGGTTGAGCGCAGCTTATAACGATCACCAGGATGCAATAAGCGAGCATAACTGATTAAGTGGTCACCAGACCAAGTGCGACGAATCATGCTTAAGCAGGGTTGTTGGGTGGGAATATCCAGCCATTCAGCCGATTGGCTATCTGGCAGCACGGCTTCCACAACATGTTCCAGATCGGTAATGGGGCAGGCTTTTACCAGAATTTCATTGGGTGTCTGTTTGGAAAAGTCGGCACTCAGGTAGTTGGGTACCCAGCGAGGGTTTACGTAACGATTTTCCAGCTGAATCGGAAGCTGGTTTTCTTTATGGATGATGATGCTGTGGAATACTTGAGTATTGACGCGAACACCAAGACGCAAAGCGACTTCATCATCAGCTTTGATCTCTTCACACAGAAGAATTGCGTTACTGTAATGATGGCCCCGTGAGCGCACCTCTTCCGCAATATTGTTTACCTCAGCCAGTGGTGACTCAGATTTGCGATCGGTGACGAAAGTGCCCAGTCCAGCTTGGCGTATTAGATAGCCTTCTTGTACTAAATCTCGAATAGCTTTATTGGCCGTCATGCGGCTGACGCCAAAGTCTTTGGCAAGTTGCTCTTCGGGTGGGATTTTGTGATGTATTGCAAAGCGCCCAGATTGAATCGCATCCAATAAGTATTGCTTGATTTGAACAAAACGGGGCGCTGAGGTCACGACATTTCCCTATCTTAAAAGCTCTTTGAATTGATGCCAGAGCATGCCTGTTGCTAAGAGCGGCGCTCTTAACAGCCTTCCACCTGGAAAGGTCATATGGCTCACGGATGCAAAGAGTTGATAGCGCTCATCAGTCTCACCACTGATATGTTCGGCTAATACTTTTGCGGCCAGATGCGTCGCATTAACACCATGCCCAGCAGTAAGGCTTGAGCGAAGTAAATGGCTGGACAGTCCGGGAGCTGGCCTATCTGGGCAATCGATTGGCACCAATACCCAGCATGCCTCCCCATTGATAGTCTATTTTGACCTTACCCAATTGCGGAAATACCTTGGCGATATTGGGTGCAAGTGCGGCCGCAATATTTTTAGGGTCTTTACCTGTATAGGTGCAGAGACCGCCAAAAATGAGTCGATTATCACGACTTATGCGGTAGTAGTCCAATGCGGTTCGCATATCGGCAACGGCCTTTCTGCCGGGCATTAAGGTCTCGCACAGCGCGTGAGGTAAAGGTTCTGTTGCAATGACATAACTGCCCGCTGGTAGCACTTTTCCACCCAGCCAAGGCTCCAAGTCTGGGTTAAGGTAACCGTTACAGCCAAGAATCACTTTGCTGCAGCTAATCAATCCTTTCGCGGTTTTGACTTTGGGCCTATCCCCTTTGATCAGTTCAACCACGGCAGAATGTTCAAATATCTTTACACCCAAGTGTTCGGCAACCTGTGCTTCACCCAGTAATAGATTTAAGGGGTGAAGATGTCCACTGCCTTCATCAACCAGTGCTCCGGTGTAAAAATCGGAATTGACAACCTGTTGTTTGAGCTCTGCAGGTTCTAAGATGGTCAGGCGGTGCGGATAATCGATGGCTTGTAAGGATGCCAGTTCGTCATCAAGTTCTTTACGATGTTTGGCATTGGTGCCTAAATCGGCGTATCCAAGTACCAGATCACAATCGATCTGGTGCTCCTGAATGCGCTGCTTAACAATTTCCAGTGCTTCAGTGCCCATCTTTTTGAGTGCCAATACACCCGTGTCACCCAATGTGTTGCGAAATTGATCTAGGTCGTGACCTATGCCTCGAATCAATTCGCCACCATTGCGCCCTGATGCACCCCAGCCGACACGTCGGGCTTCCAACAGTGCGACACTGAAACCTCGTTGGGCGAGTTCTATCGCACTATTAACGCCAGTAAATCCGGCGCCCACGATACAGATATCCACATCCAGCTGTTCCTGTAATTCAGGCCAGGTGCGCTGGATGTTTCGAGTGGCGGCATACCATGACGAAGTATGCTCGGTAGGGCTATTCATCGTTACTGCCTTAGCTATTTATACCGTATGTAAATACCACAGATACTCTAAGTCTGAGATGGTGTGTTCAAACTCAGTCAACTCATGCTCTTTACACGCTACAAATATTTTTAAGAATTTGTAGCCGAGGTAATCTAGCATTACCGGAGAGTCTTCAAGCTCTCTCAGCGCATCACGAAGGTTATTGATCAATGTTGATTCGTGCTGCTCATGAGCGTTGCCGACCGTCATCTCAGGGGGCTCAATTTTGTGTGTGATACCAAAATGGATTCCTGACAACACCGCCGCCATGAGTAGATAGGGGTTAGCATCTGCTCCAGCGATACGGTGTTCAATCCGCAAGGCTTCAGGGTCGCCACCGGGTAAACGAAGGGCTGTTGTGCGGTTATCGACGCCCCAAGTCGCTGCACTGGGAACATAGTATTCTGGACTGAATCGGCGGTAAGAGTTGATATTTGGACAGAGTAGTGCCATGGCATCATTCATGGTGGCAATTAATCCACCGACAGCCCAGCGCAACATATCGTTAGGTTCTTCTGGATTGCCCGCAAAAATATTTTTGCCATTTTCATCCACGAGGCTGATGTGGAGGTGCATACCGCTACCCGCTTGATCATGATAGGGCTTAGCCATGAATGTAGTATCCATCTCATGGTCATAGGCCATGTTTTTGATCAAGCGCTTAAGTAAGGTGGCATGGTCACAAGCTTTGACCGGGTCGGCGACATGGTGAAGGTTAACTTCAAACTGACCTGGCGCAGACTCCGCCACCAATGCGTCGGCAGGAATATCCTGTTCATGGGCAGCATCCAATACATCGGCAAGAAATTCCGCATATTCATCAAGATCGTCAATTGAGTAAACTTGAACACTGGCGGGACGTTTACCTGAAATGGGTGATTTTGGAGGTTGAGGGCGACCGGAAAGATTTTCTTGGTCGATTAAATAAAACTCTAACTCAAATGCGGTGACCGGTGTGAGCCCTATCTCGGTAAATCGTTCGACAACTTTCTGAAGAACGACCCGAGGATCAGCAAAAAATGGTGTTTCGCGATCCAGTTCATACATACTCATCAGAAGCTGTGCAGTAGGACGTTTTTGCCAAGGCTCCATGCTTAGTGTGCCAGGGATGGGAAAGCAAACTCTATCAGCTTCCCCTATTTCTAAACCTAATCCTGTTTCTTCAACAGTGGTGCCTTGAATGTTTAATGCAAAAATAGATGCAGGTAGCGCAACACCTTTGTCGAAGGCTTTGACGAGAGATCCAGGATCGACACGCTTACCCCGTACAATACCGTTCATGTCGGCAATTAAAAGATCAACGAACTGAAGTTCTGGATGTTCTTGCAAAAAGCGCTTGGCTTGTTTAATACCGGAGCCCATAAAGGAAACCTTTGTTTGTCTATTCTAGTTATATGATGACATTGGAACTGTTATGTCAGCAGTAGGAGTGAAAACTTATCTATTGAGCCGAAAAAAAAGGCTCTATTAAGTATTCATTAAGGAGTAATTCTATAAATCGAACCTTGTCAATATCAATTCTCAGGCAGAAT
>JAJOJN010000034.1 GCA_021208565.1 Nitrincola sp. | reverse complement strand
TCATGATACGGGTAAAGGCTTTCCGGTATTCATGATTCATGGTTCTGGTCCGGGTGTAACAGCCTGGGCGAATTGGCGCTTAGTTATGCCAGCCTTAAGTCAGCAACGTCGGGTAATTGCACCCGATATGTTGGGCTTTGGTTTCACCGAGCGCCCGACAGATCAACAATACAACATGGATCGTTGGATACAGCATTGTATTGATCTACTCGACACCCTTGGCATCGAACAAACGGATCTTGTCGGTAACTCCTTTGGTGGAGCGTTAGCCTTGGCTTTAACCATTCGCCACCCACAACGTGTTCGTCGTTTGGTGCTGATGGGCAGTGTCGGAGTACCCTTTGAAATCACCTCGGCTTTAGATGAAGTCTGGGGGTATCAACCCTCTTTTGAAACCATGCGTCGGTTACTCGATCTGTTCGCCTACGACCGTTCATTGGTGAATGACGAGTTAGCTGAGTTGCGCTATCAGGCCAGTCTTCGTCCGGGTTTTCAAGAATCCTTTGCCGCGATGTTTCCCGCGCCCAGACAGCGTTGGGTGGATACGATGGTCAGTCAAGAAGAGGATATTCGTGCACTCAAGCAGGAAACACTGATTATCCATGGCCGTGAAGATCAAGTGATTCCCTTGCAAACCAGTTTAACCCTTGCGCAATGGATTGATAACGCTCAGTTACATGTGTTCGGTCATTGTGGCCACTGGACACAGATAGAACATTCGACCCGTTTTACTCAATTAGTCTCTCACTTTCTAAGTGAAGCAGATCAACAACAGTCATAGATTAAGAGAAGCCTATGGACAAGCAACAGATTCAATCCTGCGGTGATGAACTCTTTGAAGCGATGGTGCAGCGTAAAGCGTTGCGTCCTTTAACTGAACGCTTCAGTGACATCACCCTCGATGATGCTTACAACATCTCATTACGTATGCTCGAACGTCGTTTAGACACCGGTGAGCGCATCATTGGTAAAAAAAATCGGCGTGACCTCCAAAGCGGTTCAGAACATGCTCAATGTGCATCAACCGGACTTTGGTTACCTGACCGATGCCATGGCCTTTAGCCAAGGTGAAGAGATGCCGATCTCCACGCGTTTAATGCAACCGCGTGCCGAAGGCGAAATCGTCTTTATCCTCAAGAAAGACCTGTTAGGCCCCGGCATTACCAATGCCGATGTCCTAGCCGCCACTGAATGTGTGATGCCTTGTTTTGAAGTGGTCGATTCTCGCATTGAGAACTGGCAGATCAAGATTCAAGACACGGTGGCAGATAACGCCTCTTGCGGCTTATTTGTTCTGGGTGATCGTGCTGTCGATCCGCGCAAAGTCGATTTAGCCACCTGTGGCATGGTGGTGGAAAAGAACGGTTCGGTGATCAGCACCGGTGCTGGTGCGGCTGCTCTGGGTAGCCCAGTGAACTGTGTCACTTGGTTGGCCAATACCTTGGGTCACTTCGGTATTCCACTAAAAGCGGGTGAAGTGATTCTGTCCGGTTCGCTGGTGCCACTGGAACCTGTTCAGGCAGGTGACTTTATGAGCTTGAGTATCGGTGGCATCGGCAAGGCTTCTGTGCGCTTTGTTTAATCGGAATGCTGTTGTATCAACTCAGTATTTTTTTGACTCAGCAGTACTTTATTGACGCAGTGTCACGACTTAATTCAGGAATTTAACCATGAGCAAAAAACTCAAAGCGATCATCATCGGTCCCGGCAATATCGGTACCGACTTGCTGATGAAGATGCAGCGTTCAGAATGGATTGAACCGGTGTGGATGGTGGGTATCGACCCCGAATCGGAAGGCTTAAAGCGTGCGGCCACAATGGGTATAAAAACCTGTGCGACCGGTGTAGACGGTGTCTTGCCTCACGTGATCGAAGACGATATCCGCGTTGCCTTTGATGCCACCTCCGCCTATGTACATGCCGAAAACAGCCGCAAGTTGAATGAACCGGGCGTGATCATGATCGACCTAACACCCGCCGCGATCGGTCCCTATTGCGTGCCCCCGGTAAACCTCACTGATCATGCCAAGAACCTAGAGATGAACGTCAATATGGTCACCTGTGGTGGACAAGCGACGATTCCGATGGTAGCGGCAGTCTCACGTGTCCAACCTGTCGCCTATGGCGAAATCGTCGCCACCGTTTCCTCACGTTCAGTCGGTCCTGGGACTCGTCAGAACATTGATGAGTTCACCCGCACTACCGCCAGTGCAGTCGAAAAAGTAGGCGGCGCTAAACAGGGTAAAGCGATCATCATCATTAACCCGGCTGAACCGCCTTTGATGATGCGTGACACCATTCACTGCTTGACCGAGAGCGAACCCGATCAAGCCGCGATCACCGAATCTGTGCATGCCATGGTGAAGGAGGTACAGAAATACGTACCTGGCTATCGCTTGGTCAATGGCCCGGTCTTTGATGGCAATCGCGTGTCTTGCTTTATGGAAGTGGAAGGCCTTGGTGACTTCCTGCCTAAATACGCAGGCAATCTCGACATCATGACCGCGGCAGGTCTTCGTACCGCTGAGATGTTTGCTGAAGAAGCTGCCAATGGCGTGATTACATTACCAGCACGTGGCTAAGGGGAGAAACAGAATGAACTTACAAGGTAAACAGGTCACCCTGCACGACATGAGCTTGCGTGATGGGATGCATGCCAAACGTCATCAAATCAGCATTGAACAGATGGTCGCTATTGCCAAAGGGATGGATGAAGCGGGGATGCCGCTGATTGAAGTCACTCACGGGGATGGTCTCGGCGGTGCGTCGGTCAACTACGGCTTCCCCGCTCACAGCGATGAAGAATACCTCAACGCCGTGATACCGCAGATGAAGAAGGCAAAAATCTCAGCCCTGTTACTGCCCGGTATCGGTACCGTCGATCACTTAAAAATGGCCAGAGACTGTGGCGTCAGCACTATTCGTGTCGCCACCCACTGTACCGAAGCCGATGTATCTGAACAGCATATCGGCATGGCCGCCAAGATGGGGATGGACACCGTGGGCTTCCTGATGATGGCGCACATGGTTGAACCGGAGAAGATCTTGGAACAGGCCAGATTGATGGTCGGTTATGGCGCGAACTGTATCTATGCCACTGACTCTGCGGGGTACATGCTACCGGATGATGTCACCGCCAGAATCGGCCTGCTTAAAGCTGAACTGCCGTCTAACATTGTGATCGGCTTCCATGGCCATCATAACCTAGGCATGGGTATCGCCAACTCACTGGCCGCGATTGAAGCCGGTGCCACACGTGTCGATGGCTCGGTGGCAGGTCTTGGCGCTGGGAGCAGGGAATACGCCGTTAGAAGTCTTCTGTGCGGTCTTGGATCGCATGCAGGTCAGCACTGGAATCGATCTCTATAAGATCATGGATGTGGCCGAAGACTTGGTCGTTCCGATGATGGATCAACCGATTCGCGTAGATCGTGATGCCCTGACGCTGGGCTATGCCGGTGTCTATTCCTCCTTCCTACTCTTTGCCCAACGCGCCGAAAAGAAATACGGCATTCAAGCGCGTGACATCCTGGTAGAACTTGGTCGTCGCGGCACCGTGGGTGGACAGGAAGATATGATTGAAGACCTTGCCCTCACCATGGCGAAACAGAAACAAGCCCAAGGAGCCAAGTAATGGGAAATCTAACACGCGCACAAATCGAAGAGCTGGCCACCTACTGTGAAGAGGCAGAACTCAAAGCCTACGAAATCACCAAGGTCACCGATCAATATCCCGAGATGACCTACGAAGATGCCTTTGATGTGCAGTGGGAAGTCAGGCGTCGCAAAGAAGCCCGTGGCCATAAAATCGTCGGCATGAAAATGGGCCTGACCTCTTGGGCGAAGATGGCACAGATGGGGGTGGAACACCCGTGCTATGGCTACCTAGCGGATTACTTCAGTGTGCCTGAAGGCGGCGAGATCAAGATGGATGAACTGATCCATCCCAAGATCGAAGCGGAAATCGCTTTTGTTACCAAAGCGCCCTTAAAAGGTCCCGGAGTTCACATCGGTGATGTGATGCGCGCTACTGACTTTATCATTCCTGCGGTGGAAGTGATCGACTCACGCTACAAAGATTTTAAGTTCGACCTGAAAAGCGTCATCGCGGATAACTCCAGTTCGACTCGCTTTATCACTGGCGGTCGCATGGCCCGTTTAGAAGATGTGGACGTGACCACCTTAGGCGTGGTGATGGAGATCAACGGTGAAGTGGTGGCTACGGGCGCGGGTGCGGCTGTACTCGGACACCCTGCAGCCTCCGTGGCGATGCTGGCGAATATGCTGGGAGAGCGAGGTGAAGAGATTCCTGCAGGGACCTTCATTATGACGGGTGGTATCACCGCCGCTGTCACTGTGAATCGGGGTGATTCGATCAATATCCGTTATCAGGACCTGGGAACGATAAGCGCCAAATTTGTTTAACCTGAATGTTTTACTTCCAACAATAACAGTAATAAAGGAAACATGATGAATACGTTAAAAGCCTGCGCATTAACTGCGTTACTACTATCCCCCTTAGTCTCTCAAGCCGGCAATACGTGCCTGGCATTGAGGGAGTAAAATCAGCCGTTGTACCGCCGCCGGGTGTCTATTACCGTGGTTACGCGGTTCACTATGATGCCGATAAAGCGGATGGTTTGCCACCGAATAGCAGTGTGAAGGTGGATGCTTTGGCACACCGTTTTATCTGGATCACCGAAACTGAGGTGCTCGGTGGTCAACTGGGTTTTGAGGCGATTTTACCCATGGTCAGAACCGATTTAACAATTGGGGATCGTGACAAACAAACCGGACTCGGTGACCTGTTTGTCGGCTCCTTAATCGGTTGGCATGGTGATCGTTGGGATGCAGTCGCTGCCGCTGGTATTTGGAGTCCCACCGGTAAAAGCAGTCGTCCCGCTGATCCTGGATTTGGCTATACCGAACTGATGCTGACACTAGGTGGTACCTATTTCTTCAACGATGAAAAAGATCTCTCTTTCTCGGCTTTATCACGTTACGAAATCGCTGATAAAGCAGTGTGAATGATGAGTTAGTGGTTGAGTGGGGGCTAGGTAAACATCACGGGCTGCTGGATTTGGGACTTGTCGGTTACAGTCGTTGGGAGCTGGAAGGTGGTAAAGCTGAAACCCATGCGGTGGGTGTTTCAGCAGGCTACTTCTGGCCACAACTGATGATGGGAATTGATGCCGGTGTCTACCAAGAACATAGCGTCAAGCAAGGTTTTGAAGGCACTAAGTTTAGAGTCGCGCTAACCAAGGTGTTTTGATCATCGTAACTAATAGGTGATTCATCATGATGCTTAGTTAAACCTGCCAAGTAGATGGTGAATCCCTGATAGGAGAGTGTTATGCCAATTGCTCAGCTCTACATTATGGAAGGGCGTAGTGATGCTCAAAAGGAGCGCTTAATTGAATCGGTGACTGAATCCATCGCTTCATCGCTGGATGCGCCGATTGAAGCAGTGAGGGTTATTATTACCGAGATGCCAAAGCAGCATTTCGGTATAGCGGGTAAATCGGCTAAGGCACTGGGTCGCTAATCTTAAGGCTCTTCGCTGCGCTTTAATCGATAGGCCAAAGCAGCCCGTGTTAACCCGAGCAATCGAGCGGCAGCAGAGATGTTGCCGTCAGATTTCTGCATCGCTCTATCGATTAAGGCTTTTTCAACCGCTTCAATACTGATCTCTTGAGACAGTACCTGTTCCGACAGAGAGTCTAACACTAACGATTCAACCGATCTGTTTTCTAGCTGTCCAGAGCGGGTATTGATCTTTCTGACCTGAGCACTTTCTGGCTTCTCTTGCTTCCAGCGAGTATTGAACAAGCTTTGTTCGTTAATAAAACCCTGTTCATCGGTCAGAATAATGCCTCGCTCGATGGTGTTTTCTAGCTCGCGAATATTACCCGGCCAATCATGCTCATGCAGCGCCGCTAATGCCCGATCCGTAAATCCAAGCGTAGCTTTGCGGTACTGTTTTTCATAGCGTTTGCGAAAGTGTTCGGCCAATAATGCAATATCATTTTGGCGTTCGCGAAGGGGAGGGATGACCACCATATAGGCGTTGATGCGATAGAAAAGATCGGCTCTAAAGCGACCGGCTTTCACCGCTTCTGCCAAGTCCTCATTGGTCGCGGCGACAATACGCACATCAACCTTACGAGTTTGGTCGTCACCGACACGCTCAAGCTCGCCTTCTTGAATCACACGCAATAGAGCAGCTTGTGCTCTTGGTGAAAGCTCAATCACCTCATCTAAAAAGATGGTGCCGCCGTTGGCACGCTCAAAACGACCTTTACGAGATTGTGTGGCACCCGTAAACGCACCTTTTTCAACACCAAACAGCTCGGATTCAATCAGTTCAGGTGGAATTGCCGCGCAGTTTACCGCTACAAACGGACCTTCTTTTCGGGCGCTCATGCTGTGAACACGACGAGCGAGGACCTCCTTCCCTGTACCGGTTTCACCAATCAGAAGCATGGTCACTTCTGCATTGGCACCTCGATCAATCATTTCTAATGCGCTAGTAAAGGGCGGTGCTTCACCGATGGCTTTGGGCAGGTCTTCAGGAAATCCCAGGCTTTGCTCCAAATCTGCAATGCGAGATTGAAGCTCATACAGCTCATCGATTAAGGGGGCTTCTCTAAAATAGAGGCTAAATTCTTCATGATCAGGCCATTCACTGGCGACCTGTCCAATGATACGACAGTGCTGATCACCTTGTCCTCGACACTCTACCTCACGAAACTGAATATTAAGACCAGTAAAATGGCTGGAGTAGGCACAAGCATAACCCAACAGCATCCAGCAGGCTGGCTCGTTTAATTGGCCTAAGCTCATTCGGCAAATTTCTACTTCAAAAGAGTCGATCCATTCAAACTCGGCATAGAAGTGCTTTTTCTTGGGATCATACTCCAGCACCAAGGGGACAACTTTCACCATACCGCGTAAGCAATGTAGCTGAGGACCCGTCAGAAAGGCTTCATCCGGAGTGGCATCAGGGTTGAGTTTTTTGGCTAATTCAGCATCACGCATGCCAGAGTAATAGCCCAAACGCATAAAGAAACCCTTACCTCGCTCCATACCCAACGTGGTAATAATCTCTTTACGGAAACTCGACAACGCCCCCTAACCCCATCAGCACGGTTCGCTGTTCTGCGAGCCAGATTTTGCCTTCTTCTGGGTTAAAGTGAAGCTTTTCAACTAAATGCTTAAGGTCTGGAAATGCCAAACTGCTATTAGACATGATCTACCTAATTTTTGTATTTATTATAGACGTTTATCCTACCTGATCGGGGGGCATAAGTGTACTTTGTTACGACTAAGGGATGTGTTTAGATTAAGAGTTAAGAGTAGGGTTTATTTAATAAAATACGATTAAACATTTTAAAGCGGCTGAATTTACCGTTATCCTTGAGAGTATCTAATAACTCGCTGCTAACTTTCCTAATAGGTCTTTGTATATGAGCGACGAAAACTGGCGAAATAAATACCGTGATGTAGCACGTGAGTTAGAAGTGTGCGAGAAAAGCCGTAACTTGCTGCTAGAGCAAGTACACGATTTCGCCATTCAGCTTAGCTTAGCCACCAACGGTCAAAACCCCCAGTTGGATCGCTTAATGTCTGATCTGACCAATGATTTAACGAATGGTGAATTGAAGCGTGTTTCTAAATATCTGAAACAGATAGAAAAACAGATTCGCGGTTTAGATGCTTTGCGTGTTAAAACAGCGCAACAGATCATGCAGCAGCTTCGTGCTTGGTTGAAAGAGTTGCAGGCACAGGATAGTCAACGACAGTTCTTAGATGCTTTTGATCAGCTTCATGAACAGATGATTGAACATGCCGAGAGCACGCATGCGCTTCCTGAAATGATCGCTGGACTGCTGGAAGTTCAGCGTCGTCTCAAAAATCAAACGGATTCAGTCGAAACAGATGATCTGTCGGATCATGATGATTTGGCTAATACCCGCTTAGCCTCTGGATTATTGGAGTTGATCCAACGCTTGAGTATTCCTGCAGAACATATTCCGCGCGCGTCTGCACTGATTCAGCGTCTAGAAAGAAGCCACTCAACGGATGATCTAGATGAGTGTATTAAAGAAGCGACTGAGTTAGCGCGGTTGAGTGGAAGTGGTACAGATGCCGATATTCAAGCATATCTGTCTGGCTTAAACGAACAGTTAGCTTTCTTGCGTGAATTTTTCGATACTCAAGAAGAAGTGGAGTTGCAACAGCGTAAGCGCAATAACCTTTTGGATCAAACGGTTCGTTCCGATGTGCAGGTGATTCATCAAAAGGTTCAGCAAAGTCACGATATTGATGAGTTGAAAAAGGCGGTGAATGTTCAGCTCGTCAGTATTATCAAGGCGATGAATCATCACAAGGCGTCTGAGCAAAAACGTATTGAATCTTTGCAGGCCGAAAAAAAGGCGTTAAAAGAACGTCTAGACTCCATGGAGCAGCAGAGCATACAGCTGCGCAAAAGTGCAGAAGACGCACACGTGAAATCCCGAACCGATCCACTAACCGGTCTACCCAATCGCCTCGCATACGATCATCGATTTGATGAAGAACTTGCTCGTTTTGAACGTTATGGAACAGTTTTCTCGCTCTGTGTGGCGGACATCGACTATTTCAAACGCATTAATGATGACTATGGTCACTTGGCGGGTGATAAGGTGTTAAGGTTGATGTCTCGCATTTTAACCAAGCAACTCAGAAATGTTGATTTTATTGCGAGATTTGGTGGTGAAGAGTTTGTTATACTCATGCCATCAACGGATGCCGCTGCGGCCAAGGTTGCTGCAGAAAAAAGTGCGTCAAACGATTGAAACAAGTCCTTTTAATTTTCAGAGTCATCCGGTAAAGATCACCATGTCTTTCGGGGTTACTCAGGTACAAAAAGACGACTCTGTTAGCAGTATGTTTGCACGCGCTGATAAGGCTATGTATACCGCCAAACAGGAAGGTCGAAATCGTGTCAACATTGAATAGCCCCCCAGGTCATATTTACTGTCTCGCCTTACAGCCCATCTGTGATCTTCGATTACGCCATGTGGCTGATGAGCTTCTCTATCGCTCAAGTATCACCGCAGAGTCCGCTATAATTGATGATCCTGTTCAAGCGACAGCCCGTGTCTGTAATGTTGCTTTCTATGAAGCGGGAATCCCCGCACTCTGTGGGGAGCGTAAACTATTTTTTAATGCGCCTAGAGACTGGTTGTTAAACCCAGACTTGCTTCCACCAGATACCGATCAAGTGGTGATCGAAGTGCTGGAAGATATTCAAGGTGATCCAGAAATTTTAGCGGCCTTGACCGAAATAAAAAAACTAGGTTACACCTTGGCTCTAGATGATTTTGTCTTAAATGATCAAACTCGTCCTCTACTTGATTTAGCCGACATCATTAAACTGGATGTATTACATGGAATTCCCACCGCAGAAGAGTTAAACTGTCTACAAAGAAAAAGGTTTAACCCTGCTAGCGGAAAGGGTTGAAGATCAACAGGTTTTTGATGCCTGTAAAGCGCTTGGTTTTTCTCTGTTTCAGGGTTATTTCTACGCTAAACCAGTGATTGATAACAGCACGGCGATAAAGCGTGGTGGTAATCATGGTGCTCAGTTACAAATATTGGCGGAACTCCAAAAAGTTAATGTTGATTATGATGCCCTGGATAATCTTTTGGCTCAGGACCCCCAGTTGTGTATTCGTTTGTTGCGAATGATTAATTCACCCCGTTATCGTCGAGTGAATACCATTACCAGTATTCGTCAGGCTTTAATGCTACTCGGTGTGAAACGTCTTAAAGCCTTAGTCATGACCTTAGTCTTGGCGAATGATGACCCTATGAATATGTTGTTACTGCCTGACACGCTTACTCGAGCAGCCATGTGTGAAACCTTAGCGAGAGATTACAAAGAAGACCCCGATGCGGCATTTATGGCTGGGTTGTTATCTATGGCCTGTATTATGCTCAATGAGCCTATTGAAAAGCTGTGCCAGCAAATGCCTTTAAGCCTCTCAGTTAAGTCAGCGTTGCTTGAACACGAAGGCCAGTTAGGCAAGATTTTAAAATTGGTAATGGCGTTTGAAGAAGCTAGACTGAAGCGAGTGAATCATCAAGCAATCGCCAAACTCAATCGCTGTTATCTTGAAAGTAGAGTCTGGGCGAGTGAAATCTTGACTGGCATTGATGATTAGGATCTTAGTAAACAGCGTTTCACTTAAAAGCAGGAGGCATCGCTGTGACTTTATCGAATGTTCGAGTCGTAACTTGTGTTAGAAAGGCGCTTTTTGTCCTCCTTATAGTGACGGGTTTGATCGCCTGCGATTCCTCTCCACCTCCTACTGTTGAAACGCCGCAGGATATTACGCGCCCCGCTCGTATAGAAACAGTACAGTCCGTTGCAGGAACAGACTTGATCTTTAACGGTACAGTTCGATCCGCTAAGCGTGCAGAAATGGCCTTCAAAGTGGGTGGCCGAGTTGAAGAGGTCATGGTTAATGAAGGTGATATTGTCACTACCGGCGATTCCTTAGCTCGGCTGGATGATCGTGAACTCAGGGCCGCCTTAAACTCTGCTCAAGCGGAATTTAACTCGGCTGATGCAGATTACCGTCGTGGAAAAGCTATTTTCGAGAGTACGCAAGCGATCTCGCGTAGAGATTATGAACGACTTGAAACACAACGTAATTTGGCCGCTAATCGTTTAAGTACGGCTAGGTTAGCGGTTGAGGAAACCTTGCTGACGGCGCCTTTTGATGGTGTTATCAGTCGAAAGATGGTCGAAAATTTCGCCAGAGTTTCGGCAAATCAACCGATATTATTGTTGCAGGATCTTGAAGATCTGGAAGTGGTAATTCAGGTTCCAGATCAAATCGTTTTGCAATCTGCACGGAGAACAGGTGCATTTGCAGAGATACCTGGCCTTGAGCAAACTTTTCCGGTCTCTTTAAAGTTTTTCTCTACAGAAGCCGACCCGGTGACTCAGACCTATCAGGTGATCTTAAGCCTCAATGATAAAGGTGATGCCAACATTTTACCGGGTATGTCAGCACGAGTATTTGCATCGCAGCAAGCGGAAGAAGGGCATATTAGCGTACCTTTAAGTGCTATTGTTCCGAATAACCAAGGTCAGCAGTTTGTCTGGCAAGTCGATACCGAGAGTCGTGCTCGTTTACAACCGGTAGAAGTGGGCGAGTTGGTTGGTGATCGAGTCTTCATCCTGTCGGGTTTAACGACAGGTGATCAAATTATCACAGCGGGAGTGAATAGCGTCCAAGAGGGGATGCGCGTGCGTCCCATGACGTTAGTAGGAGCTGAATAATGGATATCGCTCGCTATTCAGTCGCCAAAAAGGACCAGTCTTTGGGTCATTATTCTTCTGATCTTATTGGGTGGTTATCTCAGTTATAACCAGCTACCCCGTTATGAGGATCCTGAGTTTATTATTCGTAAAGCGGTCATCGTCACCCCCTATCCTGGCGCCAGTGCTCAGGAGGTGGCGAATGAAGTCACGGATCGTATCGAATCGGCTGTACAGATGATGCAGGAAGTCAAACGCATCGAATCTGTATCCAAGCAAGGTTACTCAGAAGTCACTGTCGAAATCAAAATGGAGTTTGCCAGAACTCATGGTGAGCTACAGCAAGTGTGGGACATCTTACGTCGAAAAATGGCCGACGCTCAGCGTCAACTGCCGCCAGGATCGGGCCCTATCTTGGTGAATGATGATTTTGCCGATGTCTATGCCCTGTTTTATGCCGTGACAGGAGAGGGCTTTAGTGAGCGAGAGTTGTATCGTTATGTTGATCAACTTTCGAAAGAACTTGCTCTGGTCCCTGGTGTGGCTCGAACAGCGCTTTTGGCTGCTCCTGAAGAAAAAATCTTTATCGAAATCTCTAAAGAGCGTTTAGCTCACTTCGGTATCGGTATTCAACAGGTTTATCAGGTGCTACAACAGCAGAATATGATCAGTATTGCGGGCGATATTTTGTCAGACGGTATGCGTGTGCCCGTCATACCTCAGCGCAGTGTCACCGAGTTCTCCGATCTTAAAAATCTGCAAATAGGTCTAGGTGCGGATAACACCGTCCTTAGATTATCTGATATTGCCAGTGTCACGAGAGGTTATGCCGATCCTCCTAGTATGCTGATGACCTTCAATGGACAGCGGGCGATTGGCTTAGGTATTTCCAATGTCCGCGATGGTAACGTAGTGAATATGGGGAAAGCCGTCGACGCTCGCCTGCAAGCGCTAGAGAACTTGCGTCCAGTTGGAATGGAGCTGCATCCTATTTCGCTTCAATCTGAATCCGTTGATCAGGCGGTTTCTGCTTTTGTGGCCAATCTGCTCGCCGCTGTGGCGATCGTCTTTGCGGTTCTATTGCTGTTTATGGGATTGCGAGTCGGTATGATTATTGGCTTTGTGCTCTTGCTGACGGTAGCTGGCACGTTAATCATCATGTTGATTGATAATATTGCCATGCAACGTATCTCTTTGGGAGCCTTGATCATTGCGCTAGGCATGTTGGTGGATAATGCGATTGTTGTCAGTGATGGTGTGCTGGTCAGATTACAAAAAGGTGAAGACAGGCAAACCGCTGTGTCGGCAGTTGTTCGCAGCACGATATGGCCACTGCTAGGGGGAACCTTGGTCGGCATACTGGCATTTAGTGCGATAGGTTTGTCACCCGGTGACATGGGAGAGTATGCAGGCTCACTGTTTTGGGTCATTCTTTACTCTATGCTGCTCAGCTGGCTTTTTGCGATCACTGTGACGCCGATGCTGTGTTACCAGTTCTTAAAAGCACCAAAAAATACCGATGCTGCAAAACCTAGTCGGCTAACCACAGCTTATTCTAGTTTGTTAAATTGGGTGTTAACCCATAGAGCCCTCTCTATTGTGACGCTGTTAGTAATATTGTTTTCAGCGCTTGGGGGACTCGTTTTGTCATCCCGGGTTTTATGCCAGACTCTGAACGACCTCAGTTTGTGGTGGATCTTTATTTGCCACAAGGCACGGATATTCGACGCACCGCTGAAATACTGGCGTTAGCTGATCAAGCAGTAGCCTCTCAAACAGGCGTCACTAACACCTCTGGTTTTATCGGTGGTGGTGGTTGCGTTTTATGTTGACCTACTCACCTGAACCCAGAAACCCTGCCTTTGCACAGCTCTTGGTGTCTGTCGATGATCAGTCACGTATTGCAGGGTTGGTTGAGCAGTTACAAACAGAATTGTCTGATCTATTACCGGATACTTCCGTCAAAGTATGGAAGTTTATGTTGGGTCGAGGCGGCGGTAAGAAAATTGAAGCGGCCTTTACCGGCCCAGATCCGGCTGAACTAAGACGGTTATCAGAAGAGGCTAAAGCACTCATGCTTGCCACGCCGAGTCTGATTGCGATTCAGGATGATTGGCGTCAACAGGTACCGGTAGCTGAACCTTCATGGCGTCAAGAACAGCTGCAACGCCTCGCCTTAACGGCTTTGGATGTGAATGCAGCCTTGGCACAAACGCTGACAGGTCGACAAGTTGGCATCTATCGCGAAGGAGATGACTTAATACCGTTGATTGTCAGAGCACCTATTTCGGAAAGAGATCAGCATCAGGCGATTCAAAATACCGAAGTATTCAGTTCTGTCGCAGGTCGAACGCTTCCACTCAGTCAGCTGTTAGATTCGGTGAATGTGGTGTGGCAGGATGCGATGATTCGTCGTATCGACCGTGTCTCGACCATCAAGGTTCAGGCAGATCCTGCACCTGGTTTATCAACTAACCAAGTTTTTGCAGAGATTAGACCTCAAATTGAAGCGATGCCGTTACCACCAGGCTATTCATTGAAATGGTATGGTGAGTACGATGCTTCCAAAGAAGCTAATGCTGGATTAATGGTATCAGCGCCTTTTGGTTTTGCAGCCATGATCTTGGCTGTAGTATTTATGTTTAATGCCTTCAGAGAGCCGCTGGTGATCTGGATGACGGCGCCATTAGCCATGATCGGTGTGGTGATTGGTTTAATTGTGTTTAGAACTCCCTTTGAATTTATGGCGATACTCGGGTTCCTAAGCTTGATCGGGATGATGGTGAAGAATGCTATTGTCTTAGTGGATGAAGCGGGTAATCGAATTAATGAGGGGCAAGAGTCTTTTCAGGCTGTGATTGATGCTTGCCTAAGCCGAGCAAGGCCTGTCGTTCTTGGTGCACTGACCACAATTTTGGGGGTTGCCCCCTTGTTAGTGGATCCATTCTTTAAGAGTATGGCGGTTACGGTGATGTTTGGCTTAATGTTTGCCACGGCACTGACACTGGTGGTGTTGCCCTTGTTTTATGTGATGATATTCAGGATACATAAAGCCGCCACAACTTAGTATTTCGATAAGATTTTATGATTAAGGTAGTCCGTTGAAATTACCCTTTCCTGCTCATCTGCAAAGTGATGGTCCGCATAATCCTTTCCCTGGCTTAAAAGCATTGGAGAGGCGTTTAGGGCGGGAGATACCGCATCGTTTAGGTTCGAATGAAGGCTTAGATATGCCTCATGAAGTGTTGACTCAGCACTTTGGTGAGGCATTTGCTTCTCATATTCGTAGCTATGGTGATGCTGAAGCTTATGAATTGCGTCAGCGGATTAGTCAGCAACTGGATCTGGCTATTGAAAATACGTTGGTGGACGCGGGAGCCGACAGTCTATTGGCGTTAGCCTTAAGAGGGTTAGTGGCGATAGGTGAGAGTGTTGTTTGCAGTGCTGGCACCTATCCAACCTTTGCCTATTTTGCTCAAGGTCAAGGCTGTCGCTTAATTGAAGTGCCTTATTTCAAGAATGAAAACGGCTTAGCGCCCAATCTGACGGCCTTAGCTGAAGTCGCTCATCAACAGAAGGCTCGATTGGTTTACCTTGCCAATCCCGATAACCCCAGTGGACATCAACACAGCGATGCCGATGTGTTAGCTTTGCGTCAGTCGTTACCTGAAGATTGTTGGTTACTGCTTGATGAAGCCTATCATGATTTTCGTGAAGACCCAGCGTCATCTAACCCTATTGATGGCGTGCTTCGGGTCAGGAGTTTCTCTAAAGCACAGGGTTTGGCTGGATTAAGAGTCGGCTATGCGATTGGATCGGTTGAGTTACTCAGCCAGCTGATGAAGGTACGTATTCATTATGCGCTATCCTCGGTGAGTTTAGCCGCTGCTGCTTTACTGCTGGATCATCCTCAAGAAGTGACGGCTCACATTGAAGCGGTTAAACATCGTCGCCGCCAGCTTACGCATCTTTTACAGAGCAAGGGATTTAACGTGCTCCCAAGCTACACCAACTTTGTGGCGGTGGTGATGCCAAACGGTGAAGCGGCATCCAACCTTCAAAATCGCTTATTGGAGCAGGATATTTTAGTGACACGCCCAGCTCATGCTGACATGAATCATCTGTTACGGATTACCGCGTTAGAGGATGCCTTAGAGGCGTTGTCATCCTGTAAAGGGTTGGAGAATCGCGTTGCAAGGTAAAGAGCTTTACCGTAGTTACGATGCCTATGGTGTGTTGTTGGTGCTGGATGACGGTAATAAACGTTACCTGTCATTTGGTTCAGATGATGAGCAAAGCTGTATCCTGAAAGATCAACCCAATATCCCTCAACTGGATTACGTACGTGCCATGCTGTTAGTGCTGTGCTTTGCCTCACCTAAGCGGGTTCTGGTCTTGGGTTTAGGTGGTGGGTCATTAACTCAGGCATTACATTCCTTTGCCGAAATCCGTCAAGAGGTGGTCGAACTCCGTGCCGAGGTGGTTAAGATAGCACAACGCTATTTTCAACTACCAAGAAGCAAACGCATCAATCTGCATACCATGGATGCGCGGACTTATCTCGATACTGAAATGGCGAAACCGGTCGATGTAATCTTCAGCGATATCTACGATGCGGATGGCGTTTGTGAACAGCAACTTGACCCTGGCTATCTGTATGAGTGTTATGAGCGTTTACGCCCTAGCGGTTGGTTAGTGCTCAATTGCTGGAAAGAGCATCGTGCTGATGCGGTGCTTGAGGCGTTGCGCTGCCACTTTGCACAGCTTCACACCTGTACCACTCAAGATGGTAATTGTGTCGTTGTTTGCCGGTAAATCGGCCGCTTTTCCAAGTCAATCGCAGCTTAAACAAAGTGTAAAGCAGCTCACTCAGCCGCTAGGTTCTCATTAAGCGGCTATTTAAATCGTTTAACCTAACAGGGATTTAAAAGAGGCTTTGGTAGTGGGCACGGAGCGAGCCATCGAAGCACTCTCACAAACGGATGGTTATATGGGCGATAGTCGCGTTCGTATCCAACCGCCCGGAATGTTGGCTGGAGCCGTAGGTACGTTGAAGCGTTTTGGATTTGAGTCCCAAGTGAATGCCTTCGAGTTGAGTATGAATCGAGCGGCTGAAAATGCGATCTCCCAAGCAACACCTGTGGTGTTGAATGCGATTGAGTCGATGACCCTTGCCGATGCTCAGCGAATCTATCAAGGCGGAGATACGGCAGCGACAGAGTATTTTAAATCGCGCACATTCGAAGATTTGCGTGTTTTGTTACGGCCTCAAATTGAAGCTTCTATGGCGCAAACAGGCACTACGGCGGCATGGCAAGCACTGACATCGGCAGCGACATCTTCTGTGCCTATGTTAGCGGGGTACACCCCAGATCTTGCCGATCATGTGACCGAATCGGCATTAAATGGCTTATTTGTGATGCTGGCGGAAGAAGAGCAGAAAATTCGTCGTGATCCGGTGGCACGAAGCACCGACCTACTGAAACAGGTATTTGGTTTGTGATGACTGATCAGGAGGTCATCCTTTAGGTGTGATATCTCTTGGGTCGATGCCGCCACGTTTAGATTTGATATTCATGCGAATCAAATCCAGCAGTGCGCTGCCGGTTAAGGTGAGCAATATAAGTCCACCACCGATAAACGCCATGGTGGTGGGTAGTTCGCCAACCCACCACCACACCAATAGCGTACCCAATAAGGTTTCGAGGATCAGCATTAAGCTGACTTCGGCACCTGTGATATAACGAGGACCGCTTTGGATCAGATAATAAGCGGCGGGTAGAAAGACCATGCCCAACAGCAGAATACGCTTCATATCCTCCCAAGGTGGCAAGGCCACTCCGCCAAAAAGAATGGCGGGAATCATCATCGCGATACCGGCAAAAGGCAGCAATACGGTGGTATCTATCCCTTTCTGAGCACTGGCAACGGTGGTGTTGATCGCCATTGAAATAGGCAAAATAGCGGCAATTAATAAACCTAACGGATTGCCAGCTTGCATCTCGCCTGACAGCATCATCACCGCGCCTGAAATGCAAAGGCCTATCACGACCCAGGTTTGTAGCCGTAACCGTTGTTGAAAGAAAAACAACCCGATCAACCCTGCGATTAAGGGCGCCATATTTTGGATGACCAAGACATTGCCTGCGGCCGTGAGGCGATTTGCAGCAACAAACACCCAAGAGCTAGTCGCAATAGCTAGAGGGCAGATCCACAAAGCACTGCCACAGCGTTTGATCGCTGAGTGTAGTTCACTTTTGTAACGCCACCCCACAATCAAACTGATGACAATGCACATCAACAAGGCTCGCCAAAAGACAAACACGGGTACATCAACCTGAGTATCTTTTACAATCAGTGCATCTGGAGAGAGCATGATGACACCCGCTCCGGTAATTAAGTAACCTTTAAGCCTGATAGGCATATTGGCGAAAATAGACAAGCCGTGTACCTTCCAATAGGGAATGGATGTGTCACAAAAGTTGTTTAGACAGACGAGCTTCAAGCTCAATGTTAAACGCTTCGGCTGCCTGCATGTGTTCTAACATGAGTTGACGCACTTTAGGTTTATCACGTTGCTTAAAGGCTTCAACCAGTTGTTCATGGTACTGCAGATTAGATTTTGAAAACTCAATCTGTTCAGGCAGTTGTACCTTCTTATATATCACGAGGTCTTTGAGCAGATCATTCAGAAAACGACCTATAAAACCGAGAATTGGATTACCACAGCGGTCGGCCAGTAAAATATGAAAATCCAGTTCCGACATGCGGTTTTTTAGGCGTGTCTCTATATCAACAGGAGGAGCGGCACAGCAGGTGGTGAGATGAGCAAGCTGGTTGATGTCTTGTTCAGTCAAGTGATCACAGGCTAACACGGCAATTTCTGGTTCAATGAGTTTGCGTAAACCATACACATCGGGACCACTGGTGTGTTGAAAATGCAGGTAATTTCTCAGCATTTGCGATGCATTGCCATAGGGTACTTCGGCCAGCATCGCACCACCATTGGGGCCGGTTTTGATCGTCACTAGCCCCTGAACTTCTAAAGATTTTAGCGCTTCACGAACCGTTCCCTTAGAGCATTCAAACTGCTCCATTAAGGCTTTTTCATTTGGCAAGCGATCACCCGGCTGAATATCTTGTACGACAATCCAGCGTTTGACCGCTTCCACGATTTGATCAGCGCGTTTCATGCGCTTAGGTAGTTTCAGAGGCTATTAAGTGCCTTGCTCATCTAACACTCATTCACAGTCAATAGGGTTAACCCGACAAGGATTGACTCGATGAATTGGCATGACGACCCTGAAGGTAGTTAATCCCTAACAAGATTATCGCTATTACCGCACTCACCGCTTGAATCATCGCACTCGGGAAGAAGAGTGCAATAGTACAGGCTAAGAGGATAATTCGCATCCAGTGCTGCATCCAGGTAAACAGATAGCCTTCAATCGCTGCCGCAAATGCCAACAATAATAGAATCACCATGCATCCCTTCCAAATCAAAATGGACCAGTCAACACCGCCGATGATGATTTCAGGATGGAAAACCATGTACAAAGGAATCAAGTATAACCCCTTGGCAAATTTCCACGATTGCACACTGGTTTCCATGGTTTTACTACCGGCTATCGCCGCCGCGGCAAAAGCGGCTAGGGCGACGGGTGGTGTGACGTTGGAGTCCTGTGAGTACCAGAAAACCAGTAGGTGAGCGACCAGCAATGGAATACCAAACTCATTTGTCAGCGCGGGTCCAACCAGAACAATCAAAACGATGTAACTGGCCGTTACTGGCAATCCCAAACCTAAGATCAAGCTGGCGAGTATCACTAACAGAGTGCAAGCAAAAATATTGCCACCAGAGAAAGAGATCATCATCGACGAAAACTTCAAACCTAATCCTGTCAGCCCAACAACAGCGACCACTATACCGGCAACCGCACAGGCGATACTAACGGCAAGCGCATTACGTGCACCCAGTTCCAAACCGAGTAACGATTTGTGAACGCCAGATTTGACTGTCTTGACCAGTTCATCGGAGAGGTTGCGATTTTGGGTGCCGCGCTTAATGGCTTGGTAGAGTCCATTAATACCCGCCAAGACGATAATGCCCATGACCGCATAGAAGCCAACACGCATTGGAGATAGGCCGATAACCAATAGATAGACCAGCAAAATGAGCGGAATGAGGAAGAACCATCCTCGATTCATCACTTCGCGGATATTGGGTAGTTCACTTCTCGCCATACCTTGCATGCCCTGCTTGATCGCAATGATATGCACAAACAGATAGACCGTGGCAAAGTAAAGCAGGGCAGGGAAGACACTGACTTTAATAATTTCGACATAGGGGACTCGGGTATATTCAGCGATCAAGAATGCACCAGCACCCATGAGTGGCGGCATGATTTGACCACCCGTACTGGCGGCGGCTTCAATACCCCCGGCCTGAGCGGGTTTATAACCTAAGCGCTTCATCAGTGGGATGGTGAAAGCACCGGTGGTCACGACGTTAGCAATCGAGCTGCCCGAAATGGAGCCCATGCTGGCAGAAGCGATAACAGAGGCTTTGGCTGGACCACCACGTTGACGTCCTGTTCCGGCAAACGCCAGATCAATAAAGAATTTGCCTGCACCAGTCACTTCTAAAAAAGCACCAAACAGCACGAAAACGAAAACGAAGGTAGCCGCGACACCCAGAGGCATACCGTAGATACCCTCTTGGCCTAGGTAAAGTTGTCCGGCGATACGTTCAATGGTGTATCCACGGTGAGCCAATATCCCGGGCAACCATTCGCCTAGCCATGGCAGGGCGCCACGGGGACCGGCTAGTGCGTACAGGATGGCAACAATCCCTATCAGGGTTAAGCCAAATCCAACAGCGCGGCGGCTTGCTTCCAGAACCACCACAGTGGTCATGCAGGCAACGATAATGTCGGTCTGAGACCAAAAACCTGCTCGGTTAATAATCTCATCAAGATAAAATACCAAATAAAAACCAGAGTAAGCGCCATGGCAAACAGAGCGGTATCAATCAGCCAAAGAAAAGGTCCTCGGCGACATTTATTGACCGGTGGGAAAATCAGGAAGGCCAGCATCAATACTAAGGCTAGGTGAATCCCGCGCTGATAAAACAATCCAAGCGGTTGAATGCCGGCACTATACATCTGAAATAGCGATAAACTGATAGCAAGAAAAGAGATCAGCCAAAGGACGGGGCGAGGTCCAGAATCGGTGGGTAATGTAATGGTGTCTGGTGATGGTACCGGACTCTTGCTGTCAGACATGTTGTAAACTCCGGCTTTGTTAGCCTGTTATTATGTTAAGGTTGTGGTGTAATCAGCAGGATTTGGACACGTTGACCTGCCGCTAATGCACTTAAATTAAGTTGTGTATCGCCCGTATGAACGGTGTGAGCAACCCTGTTGCTTCCCACGCGAAGCCATAACAGATTATTGGGGACCGGTTCATCAATATGACTGATGAGATAGCCACCCTCAGGATGAAGGCTCAATTCACCGCGTCCCTCAACGTGACCTAATCCGGCTGCAAAATCCGGTTGCCACGAATGATTGAGTAGCATCTGTCGATCATTAATACGGTAACAATCTTCTACGGCAATTCCAGTGACAGAATGATTCCAGTGCAGGCACCATTGCCGATCAATAATAGGAATTTGGGCTATTGTGCTGTTTTCAGTGTCTCGGATCTCCAGAACGAAATCCGAGACCTGTTCTGATGCTGATAGGGGTAATATCAACATCAGCGACAGAATTAGCCAAGACCTCATGACGAAACCTAAATTCTGTCGCTGCCTGCTCACTTACTCACGTAAACGATCTGGAATTTCAGCATTAATCTCTTCAAAGTAGCGTAATGCACCTGGGTGGAGAGGAATGGGCGTTGCGCTCATGGTGAATTCAACCGTGGTGTCATTGGCCGCAGGATGAATAGCACGTAGTTCATCTACCTTTTCAAACAGCATTTTTGTAATTTGGTAAGCCAGTTCCTCAGGCATCGCGGCATTCACGGCCAATACGTTTGGAATACCGACGGTGATAGTGTCTTCAGTAACACCTTCGTAAGTATTGGCTGGAAGCACGAACGGAGCAAAAACGGGTTCTGCACCTATGGCATTTTGAATCTCTTCTTCGGTGAAGGAGATCAGTGTGATATCACGTGTCGTTGCCAAACTCAGGATCGAACTAGTTGGTGGGCCAACACTCCAGAATCCAGCATCAATATCACCATCGCGCAATGCATCAGCCGTTTCGTTGAAGTTTAAACGCTGTACAGTAAAGTCTGTGTAGTTGATACCATTGGATTCCAAGAGTGCTCGGGCATTCAATTCAGTACCGCTGCCTGGCGCACCCACGGATACGCGCTTGCCTTTTAGATCAGCCAGTGAGTTGATGCCTGAGCCTTGAAGTGCAACCAGTTGCACAGCATTTGGGTAAATAGACGCTATTGCACGAACGTCAGCGACTTGACGACCTTCGAACGCACCGGTTCCAGTGAAAGCTTGATAAACAGTATCGGCTAGGGCAATCGCGAGATCGGAATCTTCACGATGGATTAAACCCATATTTTCGACGGATGCTCCGGTGACTTCTGCTACTGCAGAAAAACCATCGATATGGCGGCCGATCATTTCAGCTAAACCACCACCAATAGGGTAGTAAACACCACCGGTGCCCCCTGTTGCGATGGAAAGATTTTGTTGTGCCTGAACGGCAGAAACAGCCAGACCGGCTGATAGGGCAAGTGCAAGGCCAAAGCGGCGCATAGTGAATCTCCTAAAATTATTGTTATGTTCGCCAGCAAACGCCTTAAAGTAATATAAGGTGTTTGATGTCAGTTTGAGTGTAGATCCTGTAGCGTGGTTTTACCTAATCTTGATTATGATTGTTTTAGGTTAAACACTTTCTTTAAAGCAGAAACTGTGCCAGTTTTGTTTAATATTTTGATTATTAATGGTTTTGTTGTTTTTTAGCTGTTGCGAACAGCGTGTTTAAGCAAAAAATGGCTGATAAATAAAAAGTCATGAGCCATTTTTTTGCTTATTTGTTAAGGGTAAGTCGATCGAGGTATCAGTCTGTTTCCTTTTGCATGAGCGCATCACGCTGTAATCCCAGTCGCAGCATCTTTTGATTGAGGGTTCTTCTGGGCAGTTGCAGTTCATCAAGTACTTTCTGAATATTCCCTTCATGGCGGAGCAGTGATTGGCGTATCAGTTGACGCTCAAACGCTTCCATTTGAATGGCTAAACTTTGATTAGAACTTTGATTAGAACTTTCAGGGTCGGTTTCGATTAAGTCAATCTCCAGTCCTAATGCATAGCGCGTGGCCTGATTTCGCAGTTCTCTGACATTGCCTCGCCAAGGATTATTGAGCAATTTTTCCACATAGTGACTGGAAGGATGATCAACCTCTAAATCGTGTACCTGAGCGGCTTGCTCAACAAAATGGTTAAAGAGAAGCAAGATATCTTCTTGTCGTTCACGCAAGGGTGGAATTGAGAGCTCTGCCACAGCTAAGCGATAATAGAGATCTTCCCGAAACTCACCTTGCTCAGACAGCTTCAGAAGGTCAATCTTCGTCGCTGAAATAATGATGAGGTCGAGATCGATAAGTTCATTACTGCCGATACGCTCGATCTGCTGTTCTTGAATAGCGCGAAGTAATTTGATTTGTACGGCTAACGGCATGGACTCTACTTCGTCTAAAAACAAAGTGCCGCCACTGGCCAGTTCCAACTTGCCTTGACGTGATTCCAATGCGCCTGTAAACGCGCCTTTTCGATGGCCAAAAAGTTCGGAC
>JAJOJN010000058.1 GCA_021208565.1 Nitrincola sp. | reverse complement strand
CAAATCCCAAACCGACCAATAGCGGCCCTAAAACTCAACACTGCCCAATAAAGCAAAAAGCTAGAAACACCTTTTCGGGGTTCATCGACACGCCAAAATTCGATTGAGCGCATCCTCAATATTTTTCATCATCATAATCGAGGTGATGATCAAGAAAATGACCCCGACCGCAGTTAAGCGTCTGGCCTGGCTGGTAAAATCATTCAAATACTCATAAACCACCTCACCTGTTGCTGGCACAAAATTTTCCAGCACCCACTGCTGAATCACTTCACCAGCTCCTTGAAAAGCCGGAATAATTGCCAGCATCGAATAGGAGACGGTCACTAAAGGAACCACTGCAAACAGAGTGGTATAGGTCAAGGCCGAAGCATTGAGTATGCCTTGATTATCAAAAAATTGACGGATTAAATCTCGGCAAAAGCGAACCAAAACCCAAGCATCTAATGTCGAAATCTTCACGAAGTCCTCTCGTTAAGTTGGACAGGGTTATTGGGACATATACAATAGAGCGCCGGCAAACAAAAACCGAGAGTGAAGCTATGTCCAATACCCTGATTTATCACAATCCACGTTGTTCCAAGTCACGTCAAACACTGCAACTTTTGCAGGATAAGGGTATCACACCAGAAATTAAAGAATACCTTAAAAATCCGCCAACTTTTTCTGAGTTGCAGACCCTGATCGAATTACTAGGGATCTCACCAAGGGATTTATTGCGTATTAAAGAAGCAGAATACCAAGAGGCAGGACTGGAGAATCAAGTGTTGTCCGACCCAGAAATTATTGAAGCTATGTGTCGTTTTCCTAAATTAATCGAGCGTCCCATCGTGATTCACCAAGGTAAGGCCCGAATTGGCCGTCCGCCCGAAGCTGTTTTGGAGCTGTTTTAATGTCAGCACCCTATTTGCTTGTGCTCTACTATAGCCGTCATGGAAAAACAGCGCAGCTCGCTAAACATCTGGCGCGCGGTGCAGAGGCCGCCGGTATTGCAGCGCGCCTGCGAACGGTTCCACCTGTTTCAGCAGACTGTGAAGCTAGTGCCGCCAGCATTCCTGATTCAGGTGCACCCTATTGCACGCTAGATGATCTTCGCCACTGCTCCGGACTTGCATTAGGCAGCCCAACGCGTTTTGGTAATATGGCCGCTCCACTAAAGTACTTCTTGGATAATACGAGCGAACTTTGGCTGTCAGGCGCCCTAATTGACAAACCCGCCGGGGTTTTTACCTCAAGTGCCAGTCTTCACGGCGGGCAAGAAACAACGCTAATGACTATGATGATTCCACTACTTCATCATGGCATGATTCTGGCCGGGATACCTTATAGCGAAACTGCGTTGAATCATACTCAATCGGGCGGTACACCCTATGGTGCTAGTCATATCGCCGGAGCACAGGGTCAACAGCCACTGGATAAACACGAAATCACTCTCTGCCAAGCACAAGGTAAACGCTTGGGAGAACTTGCCCTAACCCTTCATCGGAGCCGCTCATGACACTTGCTCAAAAAGCTAAACTATCGCATCAAGTGAGTAAATTTAGCTACTTTGCTTTACTGATCCTGTTAACCCTTTGGTATCTCGTCATTGCGCCAGCTAAAACCGAACATCCTTGGGTGATTTGGTTAGTGCATTTTCTGCCGCTTTTCGCTTTTGTTCGCATAGTGTTACGTGGTGATGCACGGGGGCATGCCTGGTTATGTTTTGTCTTACTCCTATATTTTATCGGTGCTGTGTTCGCCACCATGATGCCGCTAACTCGCTGGCTAGGTCTCACAGAAGCCGTTCTGATTTCGATACTCTTTACCAGTGCCATGATGTTTGCTCGCTGGCAGAGTCAACTTGATCGAGGGCTCAGCTAAATGCCCGTCACCGATTTTAGCATCCAACGCATCGACAAAATTGACATCCAGCAAGCCAGTCAAGTCACGCTAGCGGAAGAATCACAAGACACGGAGAAATACGCTCACTCGATTATCAGTGAGTTTAAGCGTATTCAAGGGAGTCGTGCCGGAAGGCAATACGGCACTTTCAGTCCTGAGCACCCTGGCTTTAGAGCACTGTTGATGCAATGGCGGGAAAATCAAATCCCTTTCGTGCGATTTTGCCAACAGGTCACTCGTCAGTTAGGCCTTCAATTAGATCAGCAAGAAGAGCTTTTCCAAGGCTATCTTTTTTTTATGGCAGAACATCTGGAACGTGGTGATCGCCTCTTCATTTTCCATGTTCGCCAAACCGCTGCACTGACGCTAAATCAATCTCTAAACTTGCTCGAAACCGATTACATAGAGTTCAGTGATACCGGATTTGGTATTGCGATTGACCTTCAAAGCCTAAGTGATGAAGCCGATAAATACATCACCATCAGCTTTGGTCGCGGTGATCGAGGAATTAAACCCGTGGTCTGCGAGTGGTTAGGCTATAGGGATACCGTTGATAAAAAAGCCGAAACCGAGCATTTCTTAGCCCTTGTGGATACCTATTGTAGTGATCTTCCATCCGAAGAAAGTCAGCCCCTTCGCGAAAAAGTGATCGACTACTGTATGGATCAAGATAAAGCCGGAGAACCCGTGGTTTTTGCGGCCTTATCTGATCAAGTGGATGCGGGTCTTGAGCGTTATGTTCGACAGCACCAGCAAACCCCGCGTGAAGAGCTGATTCCAGATCGTAAGCAACTTCGCAACTATCTGCGCTTTACCGGTAAAAACAATGATGTCTCCATCAGTTTTGCCAGTAGCAGCTTAGGCAAAGAGGTAGAATTCGATCCCAATCAAGAGGTGTTGATGATCCGCAATCTGCCGAAAACACTCCTCAGACAATTAAAAAAAAACTTCACGTGAAGGCCTGTAATCGATGATGAGGATAGGCGTTGCAGGTAAGCCTCTCCGCCTAAATTACGCATCTGCCTCAATATAAACGCTTGTCGATTACGCATATGCTGGCTGGGTCTTCTAACATCCATTCGTGCGGGTGAAGGTAAGACGGCGGCCAGCAGCGCCGCCTCTTCTCGTGTTATTTGAGCCACGGGTTTGTTTAACAAATATTGGCTTGCGGCGCCCACGCCATACTCATTGCGCCCGAACTGAGCCGTATTCAGATAAATTTCCAGAATGCGCTCTTTAGTCCAAAACACCTCGACTAATACCGCCAAACCCCACTCAATTACCTTACGAAAAAGTGCTGCGATCCCCCCCATAAAAACAAATTCTTCACAACCTGTTGTGTGATCGTACTGCCGCCTCCTGCTCTTCGCCCACTTCGATATGCCTCTATCGCCGCTTGTGTGGCAGCCCAATCAATTCCTCGATGATCTGGGAACTTTTGGTCCTCCGAAGCGATCACAGCCAACTGCATGGCAGCCGGTATCTCAGACAAGGGAACCCAATGATGACGAGCAAACTCTAGGTCATCATTAAATAGAGCACGAACATTGTGTTGCAGCATAAACGAGGTGGTCGGCGGATTCACCCAACGCAACGAGACGAGTAGCATTAGAAAAAGAACGCATAACAACAGCAATCCCAACAGGACCCGTTTAATCCACCTTTTCAGTGCTTTAAGCATGGATTAAGCCTCTCATCTCGCTACAAGTAGTTTAAAAAACATAGATATACACTAAACTATAGGGCGATAACATCTTTACAACATCGATTTGGAGTCAACATGGCTAACTACTCACTCAAACTTGATGGTTTAACTTGCGGCGGCTGTGTTAAGGCCGTTAGATCCGCCATCGAAGCCCTAGAGGGCATTGAATCTCTCGAAGTCACTCAAGAATCCGCTCAAGTTGTTGGCTCAATAGCCTTAGAAAAGGTCCTAGAGGCCATTGAAAACGCTGGTTTTGAAGCCACTCCTTTAGCTTCAGATTAAACGATTAACGTTTCACTTTAAAGACGAGGTTAGCATCCACAACATGTCATCTTCCAAACGCTTAGCATTGCGTGGTCTTCGCTGCGCGGCTTGTGTTAACTCGATTGAAACAGCCCTTTCCAAAGTTGATGGAGTATCCTCAGTCAATGTTAACCTCGCGGACCGCAGTGCTGATATTGAAGGCTCAGCCTCGACTCAGTCCTTGTTAGATGCCGTTAGCGAGGCTGGGTTTCATGCCACTCCGATGGATGCCAACTATGGCGAAGAAGAACGACGCCAAGAAGAAACAGAACAACTCAAGTTGGCCAAACGAAGAACCTGGGTTGCTCTGCTGTTAGGCGTACCGCAAATGCTCTTTATGATGACAGGGCACCTCCCTATGCCAGATGAAGGTAGACTCATCTGGGCCGTCATAGGGATACTGACGCTAGGCATGATGATCTACTCAGGGGGTCACTTCTTTACTGGGGCTTGGAAAGCACTCAAAAATAAACACGCCACAATGGATACCCTGATTGCCATGGGTACGGGCAGTGCATGGATCTATTCAACGCTCGTCATTGTTTGGCCCGAACTCTTGCCTCCTGAGGGTCGCCATGTCTATTACGAAGCCGCTGCTTTCATTATCGGCTTAGTGAATTTGGGCCACGTCCTGGAAACACGTGCCAGAGGTCAAGCTTCACAAGCTATTCGCGCGTTAATGCAACTGCAACCCGACACCGCCACATTAATTTTACCCGGCGGTGAAGAAAAGGCGATGCGCCTATCCTCTATTCAAACCAGCGATCTGCTTCGCGTCAAACCGGGTGAACGAATCCCTGTCGATGGTCAACTCGCTGAAGGTGAAACACGCGTCGATGAGTCCATGCTCACGGGTGAACCCCTGCCTATCTTAAAAAAGAAAGGTGATTGGTTATCGGCAGGCACCGTAAATCTCTCAGGCAGTATTAAATTAAGAGTACGAAAGGTCGGTGAGGAAACCGCGCTTGCACAAATCATCGCACAGGTGCGACAAGCACAAAATGCCAAGCCAGCGATTGGTCGTTTAGCTGATAAAATCAGCAGTGTATTTGTACCTATCGTGATTTTAATTGCCATGGTGACAGCGGCTATCTGGTGGCATCTTGGCCCCGAACCCTCAAGTGCCTATGCCTTTATCACAGCCATGACCGTCTTAGTCATAGCCTGTCCCTGCGCATTGGGTTTAGCAACCCCCATGTCCATCACCGTCGGCGTAGGTCGAGCCGCCAGCAAAGGTATCTTGATTCGTAAGGGTGATGCGCTGCAGGGCTCATCTCAGTTAGACGTTATCGTTTTGGATAAAACCGGAACCGTCACTGAAGGACAACCTGCACTAACACATATTGAAATCTTAAATGAAACCCTATTTCCGGATAAGCCGAGAGCTACCTTGGAGGATTTTCTTCTGAGCCAGGTCGCCAGTATGGAGCGTGCTTCCGAGCATCCCTTAGCTCAGGCCATCGTCAACGCCGCTAAAGATAGGGGCTTAACCCTTAAAGAAACGGGTTCACCCCAAATACACCCAGGTAAAGGAATCTCCCAACTGATCGAGGAAAAGCACTGGGTGGTGGGAAACCAAGCATTAATGCTCGCAGAGGGTGTTGCCCTCAATGACTGCGCACAACAACGTATTGCTGAACTTTCTGACTTAGGTAATACGCTGGTGATGTTGGCCATCGACCAACAATTGGTGGCGCTACTGGGCATTGCAGACCCCATTAAAGCTGACAGCGCCAGTGCGGTAGCTAGGCTGAGGGAAAATCAGATTCGCGTTATTATGCTAACCGGTGACAGTGAACGCACCGCCCTCGCGGTTGCTAAACAGGTGGGTATCGACGAAGTCATCGCTCAAGTCATGCCAGATCAGAAAGCGGAGCAGATTAAAAAGCTCCAGCAACAAGGTCTGAAAGTGGGCATGGTCGGTGATGGTATTAATGATGCTCCCGCATTGGCTCAAGCCAATGTAGGTTTTGCGATAGGTACAGGTACCGATGTTGCCATTGAAAGTGCCGACATTACGTTGATGAGAGGCTCACTTGAAGGTGTCGCGGATGCCATGATCATTTCCAAAGCAACCTTGAAGAATATTTACCAGAATCTATTCGGTGCTTTTGTCTATAACACGCTTGGAATCCCCTTAGCCGCGGGTATTTTATTTCCACTCACTGGCTGGTTAATGAACCCCGCTTATGCAGCGGCGGCCATGGCTCTTTCTTCGGTGACAGTCGTCAGTAACGCCAACCGCTTAAGGTTAGCGCCACTGACTAAACGAAAATCTAACGCTTAAAGCGTTCGACGAGTTCATAGAGCCTTTCAGCTGTGACTTCGAGCGCTTTACTGCGCTCTGAAGCTGCTGTTCCCCTTTCAACGCTATCATCGGCCAGCGATTTGATGTTTGCGATTTGCTGATTGATGGTTTCAGCAACACTGGCTTGCTCCTCAATTGCCGCTGCCATTTGCACCGTCATTCCAGCAATAGAATTCACTGACACGGCGATGTCATTCAGAGAAGATTGTGTATGCTCCATTCGCTCAGCCGCCACCGAGGCATCAAGCTGACCCTCTTTAGCAAGTTCAGCGGCTTGCGACGCCCTACTCTGCAGACTATTGACTATGCGTTGAATCTGACCCGTTGACTCGCGGGTTCGAAAGGCTAATTGACGTACTTCATCAGCGACAACCGAGAAACCACGGCCATGATCCCCCGCTCTAGCCGCTTCTATTGCCGCATTGAGTGCTAAGAGATTGGTTTGTTCAGCGATCTGCTCAATCAGTTGGGTTATCCCGGCAATTTCATTTGAAGCTTCAGACAAGGCATCAACAGAGTCAGATATTTCTTCAACTTTTCGTTTCAAATGATCAACTGAGGCACCCGTTTCTTCTGCACTTTTCAATCCTTGCCGCGCTATTTGATCAACATTATCAGCATGAGAGGCGGTATTTTGAACATGCCCAGAAACTTCGTTGAAAGTCGCTGCCATTTGATGCATCGCCGCGGCTACTTGCTCCGTTTCCAACTGCTGATCTCTGACTCTTTGTGTCGCTTGTGTTGAGAGAACATGTGCCTCAGAAGCCTGATGCGCAACATCTTGAGCACCATGTTCTAGACGAGTCACCACCGTATTTAAATGTGCCGCATCGCTCAAGATTGAGACTTTAACCTGTCCATAAAGACCTGAATCCTCTGTATAGGTCAGCATTGCCGTATCATCCCTAAAGGCATGAGGCATGGTATCTAACAGACCTTGAAGATCTCTACGATTGACAACCCAGACACCCGCATAACCAATCAAGGCGCCTAAAACACCCATAAGGACAGCATGATTCATCCCAAGCAGTGACAAAATACCAGTTAAAAATCCAGCGCCAACAAGCGAAACTAAAAGCAAGACCAGCTCACGCTTACGAACTTTACTGAACATTGGAATGCCTTTACCCGCTTTTAATCGAGCATAAAGCTTTTCTGCACGGGCTATATCTTCTTGACGGGGCTTACGACGAACTGATTCATAACCGACAACTTTGCCACCCGAAAAAATCGGCGTAATGTAGGCATCCACCCAATAATGGTCACCATTTTTACAGCGGTTTTTTACAATACCCACTCCAGGGTTTACCTTGCTCGATAAAATCCCAAAGACTCTTAAAGGCCTCTGCAGGCATATCGGGATGCCTAACGATATTGTGAGCTGCCCAATCAGCTCATCACGCGTAAAACCGCTGATCTTTACAAAATGATCATTACATTCGCGGATAATACTTTCTGTATCCGTAGACGAGATAAGTTGATCAGAGGCAGAGAAGGTTTGCTCTGTCCCTTTCAAGGCTGCTTTATCATTCATTGATTAGCGTTCCGATGCTGTTAGCGTTATAAACGATTATAGAACAGATAGACTTAACTTAGTTCAAGCATTTTATATTGCAAATATAAAAATCATGAGGATGATGATAATAACACGAACGGGATAGGCTAAGCAGGAATGCCTATACATTCCTGCTTAATAGTTTGAAACACTTAAACGCCTAGCTTGAGCGTTGCAAGGGTACGCTGACGAACCTGCTTAAGCAGTTGATGATTCTCAATCAAAGACTCGCCATAGGATGGAATCATCTCTTTAATTTTGGCCTGCCACTCTGGCGAATTCAGCTTTTCACCGAAGCTACGTTCCAAAATGGTGAGCATCGCTTGAACAGCGGTAGATGCGCCAGGCGATGCACCTAATAGCGCCGACATAGTGCCATCAGCCGAAACGATCACTTCTGTACCAAACTCAAGCTTGCCACCACCCGCTGGATCTTTCTTAATAATCTGTACCCGCTGACCTGCGATTGAAAGCTCCCAATCATCTGGATTAACGTTAGGGAAGAAGTTTCTTAGTGAGCTAACACGCGAATCATGTGACTGAAGTGATTCGCTGATCAAGTAGCGTGTCAGATCCATATTGCGCATGCCTACTGACATCATAGGCCCAAGGTTGCTCAATCTAACGGATTTGAAGAGATCCGTGTAGGAGCCATACTTGAGAAATTTGGTAGTAAAGCCCGCAAAAGGTCCAAACAACAGTGATTTTTTACCATTCATGATTCGAGTATCAAGATGCGGTACGGACATAGGGGGCGCACCAATGGGTGCTTTACCATAAACCTTAGCAAAGTGCTGTTCGACAATTTCAGGTTTGGTACACACTAACCATTGCCCACTGACAGGGAAACCACCATAGCCATTTCCTTCAGCAATACCTGTTTTCTGTAACAAAGGAAGCGCACCACCGCCCGCACCTAAAAACACAAAGTCAGCGGTAATCGGTGTAATGTGCCCATCGGCTTTGTTTTGAACATGAACCAACCAACGACCATCGGGTTGTTTCGTAAGTGTATTAACGTTGTGGGCCACCATCAGATCAAAGTCTGGTTGACGTCCCAGCCAATCGACCAGTAAACGACTCAGATCACCAAAGTTAACGTCAGATCCATAAGCGACTCGAGTCGCGGCAACTTTCTCACCAGCAGGACGATCCTGCATCACCAAGGGCATCCAGCTACGAATCACTTCAGGATCTTCACTGTATTCCATATCTTCAAACATGGGATGTGCCGACAACACGCTGTGACGTGCTTTCAAAAAGGCAACGTTCTCTTCACCCCATACAAAACTACAATGCGGTGCCGTGTTGATAAACGCAGCGGGATCAGGCAAAGCACTCTGTTCAACGAGGTAAGACCAAAACTGCAAACTGAGTTCAAATGCAGAATTGATATTAAATGCCTTAGTGGTATCGATTGAACCATCGGGTTTTTTAGGGGTGTAATTCAGTTCACAGTAGGCCGCATGTCCAGTACCGGCGTTATTCCAACCATCCGTACTTTCCTGTGCCACATGATCCAAGCGCTCTACCATGATGATCTTCATGGATGGATCCAGTTGCTTTAACAGCACTCCCAGAGTAGAGCTCATGGCTCCAGCTCCGACAAGCAAAACGTCTGCCGTTCTTGCGGTCATTTTGATCCTCACCCTTACCCAATTTAAAGCCCGAATTGTAAAAGCCTATTGCCCAACACTCCATTCGTCTTTTGTGGAATATGTCGACAATGTTACTGTTTAGTTCATTTCGTTATCATACTCGAAAGCTAAATTCGCTGCACTGCAGTAATCATACCTTCTGACTCAGATGAACGAAAAAATAGTGTAACACCTGATGATTAAACTTACGTTTTATAAGTATTTTTGGGTCGCTTTAACCGGCACATTTGAAATGATTTAGGTGAGAGAAATGCCAGTTCAATATTGCAGCGCTCCAGAAAAGAACGCTGCTGCATTTGATGGATGTGTGTTTACACTTCTAAGCGTTTTTTTTAGCTCAAGGATGAACGCATCTGAAGCCTGTTCAATGAGATCAACCACTTCATGAAAGCCTTGATCACCCTGAGTGTAATAGGGATCCGGAACGCTGCGCTGCTGATTGGGAAAAGCGTAATCTAAAAACAAACCCAAATGGCCTTGGTAATGAGCAGGCTCCAATACCCTCAAGTCGTTCAAATTATCACTATCCATCGCTAACACATAGTCAAATTCATCGAAATCTTCTCTGGTTGCTTGACGTGCACGCAAGTGGCCTAGATTGTAGCCTCTTTGCAATGCTACCTGCTGACTTCTCGGATCTGGTGCTTTACCCGCATGCCAACCAGCCGTTCCAGCAGAATCCACTATCACTCTACCCTTTAGTCCAGCTTGTTCGAGTCGAGCCTCAAGCACACCTTGAGCAGTAGGAGAACGACAAATATTGCCTAAGCAGACCATCAACACCTTCAAGGTTTCCTTTTGTCCCATATACGCTCTCACTCCCATGCATAAGAAATATTGATATCTAACGACTTATGCTAACAATTAATCCAGTGATATTCATGTTTAATGCGATGGTTTTTTTTCTAACATCAGGACAAATAGGTATAAAAATTTTCTTCATACAAGGTAGGATGAAGCGTTAACATGAAGACTTTAACCTTTTAGGGAACAAACAGTGTTAAATAAAATTTTATGCGTAGACGACTCACATGATATTCGTTCTGTACTTAAAATCTCTTTAGAGATGATCGGTGGATTTAATATCTGCTTGTGCGCTTCAGGTGAAGAAGCCTTGGAGAAAGCAGCTGAGTTCGCACCTGATCTGATTTTATTAGATGTGATCATGCCAGACATGAATGGTACAGAGACACTTGAGGCCTTAAGACAACAACCCGAACTTATTTCCACCCCTGTGATTTTCATGACAGGAAAAAGCTCGGAAGCGGAAATAAATGCTTTAATGGCATTAGGGGCAATTGGTGTGCTCAGCAAACCCTTTCAGCCCACTGAGTTAGCTCAGCAGATCAACACCCTATGGCAAGCGCGTTAAGGGTGTTAATCGGCTACAACTCACTAAGCATCTAGATCCAGTTTAGTGAGTTCAATTTAATCTAGTGGGTCTTGCGTCCCTGAGCAAGATCGCCTGAACGAACGCCGTCTCTGTGCCCTGATCCTTGTTTAGGTTTTCTTGGACGAGGTTTCTTTTTTCGCATGAGCCGGCGCTTTAAGCTGTGTTTCTGGCAAGGCGTGAACGGGTTCAAAGCCAGTCACAATTTTCCGAGTGAGCAACTGATTGGTGAGTCTCTCTATCCCTTTGAGTTGATCAAGTTCATCGGCACAGACCAATGAAACAGCTTCACCAACCTGCCCTGCTCGTCCAGTACGCCCTATACGATGTACATAGTCTTCCGATACATGAGGCAGATCAAAATTCACCACATGAGGTAAAAGATCAATATCCAACCCTCTGGCAGCAATATCGGTCGCAACTAAAACGCGAACTCTCCCGCTTTAAAATCTGCAAGCGCCTTAGTTCTGGCATTCTGGCTTTTATTGCCATGAATCGCGACAGCCGTGATGTGATTGGACTCCAACTGTTTGGTGAGCTTATTTGCACCATGCTTGGTTCGCGTAAAGACTAATACTTGCTGCCATTTCCCTTCATGAATCAACTTGCAAAGCAAAGGTGCTTTCCTGTTTTTATCGACCGGTGCAATCCATTGAGTAACGGTCGGTGCGGCCGCATTTGGCGGCGTCACAGAGACCTCAACGGGTGACTTTAACAAGCCTTTGGCTAAGGCACGGATTTCGGGAGAAAAGGTCGCTGAAAATAATAAGGTTTGACGCTGAGTTGGCAATAACGCCATGATTCGCTTGATATCACGAATAAACCCCATGTCCAACATGCGATCAGCTTCATCCAGTATCAACACTTCCAACTGATCAAACTTAACCGCATTCTGCTGATAAAGATCCATCAAACGACCGGGTGTCGCCACAAGAATATCAACACCCTTTCTCATCGCCATCATTTGAGGGTTTATTTTTACACCACCAAAAACAACGGCAGATCTCAGCGGCAGGTGCTTTCCATAGAGGGGTAACACTCTCTGCCACCTGAGCGGCCAGTTCTCGTGTTGGTGTCAGTACTAAAGCACGCACCTTATTGGACGCCACAGGACCACCTTGGCTTAATCGCTCAAGTAAAGGTAAAGTGAATCCGGCTGTTTTTCCGGTCCCCGTTTGCGCCGCTGCCATAAGATCCTGCCCTGAAAGGACAACCGGTATGGCTTTTAATTGAATAGCGGAGGGTGTGTCGTAACCTTGATCGGCCACTGCATTAAGAATGGGCTGGGAAAGCCCCAATGAAGCAAAACTCATTAAATAATCTCTTGTAGACGTCCATAAGACGATTGGGCAAGCCTACACAGAGCGAGTTGCTTATAAATAGGCTTTTTTAAAAAAAGGCCAGTTTAAAGCCTTAAAATCGCAGACATTCTAACGGAACCACGTAGATTTAGCACTCTTTATTGACTCTCTAAAAGAAAGCCAACCAAATACCGACTCCTAGCATTAATGAGCCCGCAATACGATTTAGCAAGCGGACATTGTGAGCATGTTGCAAAAACAGCCTAAGCGCCTTAACCTCCCCCTGCATATACCAACATACACATCAGTTCTAAAAGTAGAATAATCGTGAGCAAAATCGATAACTGTGGCAGCAGTGGTTGTTGTTGATTAATAAAGGGAGGCAATAGCGCCACATGAAAAGCCCAGCCTTTAGGATTTGCAACCGCTGTCACAAATCCTTGGGTAAACAATTGCCACGCGGAAACGGTTTGACGCACGGCTGCACTTTCGGGAATCGCCATTCGCCCTCGTGACTGCCACATCTGTACACCTATATAAAACAGATAAGCGCCACCCACCCATTTAAATACTTGAAAAAATCCAGGGTAGGCAAGCAAAACAGCCGCCACACCCAGCACGGCCAAGACAGCAACCAAACCCACACCGAGCATTTCACCCCACATCATCCACAGGGTACGTTTAATACCCAACGTAATGCCGAGTGTCATGGCTAATGTCATACACATACCGGGCGTGATAGAAACAAAAAAGAATGTCGGTACAAATACCGAGAGCATAGCCAAACTCATTCGAAAAACCTAACTAAGCGAATTTGACTAACATCATAAACCTAATGCTCATCACTTAAGCGTGAAAAAGGTGTCATGATGACAAATCTAAAGCCGATAACTTTCACTAAAAGATGAAAAGTAGAACAATCACTTATACACTCAATTGAAGCATTCCCTATTGCCGCCAATAACCCTTAAGGAATTGTCGTGAAAATACTGTTTGTATCGCCTGACCCTCGACCAGAACGCTGGATCAATCTACTCGAAGCAGCACTTCCACAAGCCGAGTGGATTGTTTGGCACCCCGAACTCCCTTGCCAGGAAGCTGATTATGCGCTGGTGTGGCAACCTCCTGAAATCCTATTCAAGAAAGAGCCTCAGTTAAAAGCGATCTTTAATTTAGGTGCGGGTGTCGACGCATTACTTAAGCTGTCCAAGCTACCCAAATCACTGCCAATCTATCGTCTTGAAGATGCTGGCATGTCAGCACAAATGGCTGAATACCTGATCCATCAAGTGGCCGAGATTACACGCGTGATGCCTGTCTATCGACAACAGCAACAGGATAAAGTCTGGCGTATGCAGTCTCCCTGTCGTCGTCATGAATGGCCTATCGGTTTTTTAGGCATGGGACAAATTGCACAAAAAGCAGCGAAAGCCTTTTCTTTACTGGAATACCCCGTTGCAGGTTGGAGTCGTTCTGAAAAACGGATTGAAGGTATCGACAGCTATTATGGTGATGATCAAATCACCAAATTCGTGCAGCGCAGTCGCATTTTAATCAACACACTTCCTTTGACCTCACAAACCCAAGGATTTTTGAATCAATCTTTATTTGATCAATTACCTGAAAAAAGTATCGTTATCAATGTGGGCAGAGGGCAGCATCTGAATGAAATGGATCTGCTGAATGCTCTTGAATATGGCAGAGTCAGCCACGCGATTCTCGATGTTTTTAGTGAAGAACCTTTACCTAAAACCCACCCTTTCTGGAATCACCCTAAAATAACGCTGACACCTCACATTTCCGCACCTACGTTGCGCGATGAGACCGTCAAACAAATTGCCGAAAAGATTCAAAAGCTGGCATCAGGAGAGGTCATCAGCGGTCAAGTGGACCGTAATCGGGGTTATTAACTCAACCAAGGAAACGTGATGAGTACAAAAAAAGAGATCTTACACTACACCCTTATCGACCAAGAGCCTCTGCCCTTTGTGGCAGCTTGGTCAGCACAAGGGCTTTGTGCACTATCACCTATCATGCAAACACTGGAAAAAAGCTTGATGGAGCTTGCATCACAATTTAAGGGAGTCAGTTTTTATCCCGCTGATGAACATCCCGAATGGATCCAAGCCCTTTCTTCGAGTTTGAAAGATCCTTGCCAGGTTTACAAAGGACCTTATGACCTTCGCGGCACTGAGTTTCAACAAGCCGTATGGCAGGCATACTGACTATTCCAGCAGGACAGACACGAAGCTATCGAGAGATCGCGGAGCAGATAGTCGACCCAAGGCTGTTCGGGCGGTCGGTAGCGCCTGTGGTGCTAATCCTATTTCGGTATTGATACCCTGCCATCGCGTGATACGCAGTGATGGCAGTTATCAGGGATACCACTGGGGCGTCGAAATGAAAACGCGTTTACTCAATCAGGAAGCAGGCTTAGACCTTTCGTAACACGATCGAACCAGCAGAGTAGCCTGCGCCAAAAGAGCAGAGCAAGCATAAATCATCGCTTTGCAAACCCTCGCGAAAACGCTGAAACGCAATAATGGATGCCGCAGAGCTGGTGTTACCAAACTCATGCAGAATCGTCGGCGCTTCGGTTTCGCTGGGATCACGACCCAAGACTTTACGTGCAATCAAGCTGTTCATATTGATATTCGCTTGATGTAACCAAAGTCGCTTAAGATCCGACGCAGGCAACTGTAAATCCTGAAGATGACTGATGATCAGCTCGGCCACCATGGGCACGACATCTTTAAAGACTTTACGACCCTGCTGGACGAAGTAAGTATCGGGAGCATCAAAGGCGCGATCCTCACACTTGGTGATAAAACCGAAATTGTTGCGGATGTTGTTGGAGAAAGAGGTCTGCAATCGAGTTCCCAAGATACGGAACTGTTTATCCGATTTAGCCACTTCCGCTTTTTCAACCACCATCGCGGTACAGGCGTCACCAAAAATAAAATGGCTATCGCGATCGCGATAATTCAGGTGAGCCGAGCAGATTTCTGGATTAACCACCAACACACGAGAAGCGCTTCCGGCTTGCAGCGTATTGTCGGCAATTTGCAGCGCAAAGGTGGCGGATGAACAGGCAACGTTCATATCAAAGGCAAAACCGCCCGCTCCTAAGGCTTGTTGCACCTCTATAGCAACTGCAGGATAAGCACGTTGTAAATTTGAACACGCCACTATCACACAGTCGATCTCTTCACCTTTTAAACCCGCTTCAGCCAACGCCAGATGCGCCGCTTTCAGTGCCATCTCTGCCTGAAGACTTAACTCATCATTAAGTTCTAGGAGCGACATAAGGCTTCATCCGTTCAGGATCAAGAATGCCCTGTTTATCGATAACATAACGACTCAGAATACCCGAGGCTTTATCGATAAATGCGGTTGAGGAAGGCTGCAGCGGTTCGGTTTCACCAATCGCAATGGCGGCACTGTGTCGCGTATTGTAGTCTGCAACAAAGCAATTAAATGACTCCACTAACTCATCGTTGTTGATCACATCTACAGGGGTATATAGGCCAACACCGCTAATTACATTATTCAAAATCGATCACTCCTCACCGACTCGTTCAGCCGTCGTCCACTTATCCGATATATTCAATCTTTCACAACATTGTCATGCAACTGAGCGCCTAAATCCAGTGAGATTTACCTCAAACCACAGTAATGTTGTACACTGTGAATTAAACAGGATGATGCGAGAAGTTTATGGCACATTTCAATCCAGAACAGATTCAGATAGGCATTAGTGCCTGTTTGCTGGGTGAACAGGTACGTTTTGATGGTGGGCATAAGCAGTCACGTTACTGCATGGATGAACTTTCAAGAGTCTTTCACTATCGCCCTGTATGCCCCGAAGTCGCTATCGGCATGGGTACTCCGCGAAAAACCATTCGACTCGTCAATAACGAGGGTGATATTCGCTTAAAAGCGACCGATGATAGTTTTGATGTCACTGATAAAATGAATGAATTCTCTGCCAAGCAGGTGAAAGCGCTCGATTTTGTCAGCGGCTATATTGTGTGTGCCAAATCGCCTAGCTGCGGAATGGAGCGCGTTAAACTCTATGATGGTAAAACGGGTTATAGCGAAAAAGCGGGGGTCGGCCTATTTGCGAAAGCACTGATGGAGGCTTATCCACTCCTCCCTGTCGAGGAAGATGGTCGTTTACATGATCTAGTGTTACGCGAAAATTTCATTACTCGCGTATTTGCTTATCATGATTGGAAAACACTTCAGCACATAGGTTTAAGCAGAAAAGCGATAGTCGCCTTCCATACGCGTTACAAATATCTGCTGATGGCGCATCACCAGGAAAAATACCGTGAACTGGGTCGAATAGTGGCGAACTTCAGTGACGACTTAGACGCCGACGCCCATGCTTATTTTAGTTTATTTATGGAAACGCTACAGCATCATGCTAACCGACGTAGCCATACCAATGTCTTGAATCATCTTCAGGGATTCTTCTCCGATAAGCTCACCAGCAAGCAGAAACACGAATTAACCGATATCATTCATAAATATCGTGAAGGCTTATTACCCCTGCTCGTACCCTTGACCTTGATTAAGCATTACCTGAATGAATTCGAAGACCCGTTTGTCGAACAACAGGTCTACTTGAACCCACATCCAGAAGAACTTAAGTTGCGTTATGCCTACTGAACCAGGTGTTTAACGCAACACCTCTTCGGGACAGACGCGAACATTCTGAAAGCCAACATCCAGCAAATTCCTTGCTTGAAGTTGGCTCATCACGCCCTTCTCACAATACAACCAGTATTCTTTCTGTTGATCTAAGTTTTGGAAGCCACTGTGCAAACGGTAGAAGGGCATTGCCTGAATGTCGTAACCCTCCAGCTTAAGCGGACGCTCGGCTACTTCATCCGGTGGTCTGACATCCAGAATCACAACATTATCAGAAGTACTGGCTGAAGCTGGCAAAAGCGATGCATCTAGCTGACGCGCGGCAAGATCGGCGGGTATCTCCGTGATTGCCTGATAGACTGAGGTATTCAACGCTTCTTTCATCACCTCTACAGATAACTTGGCTTCTTGCTTTTCTACTTCAGAAAGTTGCGCGCGAGTATGAGGACGTTTACTGATCACCGCACAGTACTCTGGTATCGACTCAGCATAGACTGCTGCGCCGATCTGTTTGGCCTGATCAATAATCTGCTGTTTATTGGTGGTAATTAACGGACGTAGTATTAATCGATCTGTCGCACGATCAATAATCTGTAAGTTAGTGATGGTTTGACTAGACACCTGAGCAACCGCTTCTCCTGTGACTAGGGCCGTAGTTTTTAACCGATAAGCGATCTGATCAGCGGCTCGAATCATGGCGCGCTTTAACACAACGCCCATCAAACCATCATCCACATGAGTCAATATGTCCTCAACGACCGCTTCAAAAGGCACGGTCACAAACTTCACGCGCTGAGAACGACCATAGCGTTGCCACAGGTAGTACGCGACCTGTTTTACCCCTTCCTCATGCGCAGCACCGCCCAATCGGAAGAAAATAAAATGAGTATAAATACCCCGTTGATACATCTGCCAAGCGGCAACACAAGAGTCATAACCACCTGAAATCAAGGTCGCCACGTTTTCTTGTGTACCCAATGGATAACCCCCCCATCCCCTCACGACGTCGAGTCACTACAAACAGTCGATCATGGTGGACCTGCAACATCACTTGAACGTCAGGGGTTTTAAGATTAACCCCTGCAGACTGGGTATGATCCAGTAGATAACCACCCACCTCGCGTTCAAGATCTATCGAACGAAAATCGTGAATGCCAGAACGCTGCACGCGTACAGCAAAGGTTTTTCCGGTTAGGGTATCACCTAGCTCTGCCAAAGTAGTTTGGCAAATCTGCGCAACGCTTGGCAGTGGAAACTCTTTCGCTTCTAAAAAAATGGTGAATACCAGGAATACAGGTCAGCGCATCACTGATTTGATTGAGAATCGTGTCAGTTGCATCACTCGGGACTTCGACCTCAACCATATCCCAGCAGCCACCCACACGTGCAGGCTCACAAATTTCTTTGACAATATGCCGGATATTCTTTTTAAGTTGCTTAATCTGCTGCTGGCGAACACCACGACTTTAATGGTGATCTCTGGAAAAAAACGGATAATAAATTTCATAACATCGATCTATCTTGTGCCCGATTAGGCTTTTTAACAAACTCAGATTTCAATTTCATCGGACCAAAACCATCGATCTTACAATCAATATCGTGATCACCACCGACTAAACGGATATTTTTAACGCGCGTACCCACCTTAACTACCGAAGAGGAGCCCTTCACTTTCAAATCTTTGATCACCGTGACCGTATCGCCATCTTGCAATGGGTTACCATTGGCATCTCGAATCACATCAGCGGAATCGTCTAAAGAGGCTGAAGCATCCTTCGGCCATTCATTCGCACACTCGGGGCAAACAAACATCAAGCCGTCTTCGTAGGTAAATTCAGAACCACAGGAAGGGCAATTAGGTAGGTCACTCATCTCAAATCCTTGTCTTAGCAAGAAAAAAACTTCTTGCCTAAAAGCCCTGCCTTGCAGCAAGACGAAAAAAACGAGCCATGTTAGCAGAAAAGGCGTATTTTTTCTATGGACGAAAAAGTAGCCCTGATGGTTTATGAGCCCGCCGTATCAGGTGCCCATCCGTTTTTGATGACGTCTCAAACCTCTGACACCCTCTAACACCAACACCAACACCGCGAGCCAAATCGCGATATAGGTTGGCCATTCCGCGGGGGTAATCGTTTCACCTAAGAGCAATGCCACCAACATTAACAACACAGGCTCAACATAGATCAGTAAACCAAACAAGCTGAGATTCAAATGAGGTGCCGATAACGCCTGAAAAGCCAAAGCCAAGGCACTGATTAACCCCAAGCCCAATACAAGCCCAAACAGAGAAGGATCTGTCCCAAATTCTGAAAGCACCTGCCCACCCTGAATAATGAAAAAAAGGCTCAAGGGCAAACTCAGGGTCATATCAAACCATAAACCACCAATATTATTAGTATCGGTTACGCGTCTTAACCAAAAATACCCCGGATAACCCAAACAGATCGCCAAGGTAGGCCAAGCCAAGGTTTGCGATAACATCATCTGATTCAGGATACCGATCACCGCAAAAAAACAAGCGATCTGTTGAAAGCGGGACATTTTATCCTTAAAGGCAATGCGACCCACGATCACCATGGATATTGGCAGAATAAAGTAACCTAAAGAGACCGCCAATCCATAGCCATTCACAGGTGCCCACATAAACAACCACAACTGGACACCTACCAAAAAAGCGGATAGCAATCGCGTCAACCAAAAATATCTTTCCCGGTACAAACGCTGAAAAATGGTAACCACCTGCGGCCAATAACCGCGAAAAACCATAAACAGTGTCAAGCATGGCAAGGTCAAAAAAATACGCCAGCCATATATCTCCTGACCATCTAAAGCGGTTAGCAACGAGGTATAGGCGAACATCATCGCAAAAAAGATCGACGCAATGACGTTAAGTGTCACGCCAAGAACAGTGTTGGGTGTGGGGAGCATGATTCGCTTACTTAAAGATTAATTTTATGAGAGGATATTTTTTCGAGATGAAAGCTATATAACAAAAGCCCGATCATAAGATCGGGCTTGCGAATAATCAAGTTTCTGACTGAAGCGACAAGTTAACTATCTGACTGATGCTCTAATGCCGAAGTATCTTGAGCACTAGGCTTTGAAGAGCTGATAGCAATACGTTTTGGCTTCATCGCTTCTGGAATAATTTTGACCAAATTAATCTCTAGTAGACCGTTGTGAAGACGCGCATTTTGCACTTCAACATGGTCTGCTAGGCTAAATTTCCGCTCAAAGCCACGGAACGCGATGCCATGGTGAATAAATTCGCGTTTTTTGCCTTTGTTCTCTTCAGCTTTTTGCCCTTTGATAGTGAGCAATCCGCCTTCCACCTGGATATCCAGTTCGTGTTCTTCAAAACCAGCGACCGCCAGGGTCACGGCATAGTGATTTTCATCGACCAGTTCGATGTTGTAAGGAGGGTAACCCCCAGCATTTTGATCAGAACGTAGTGCTGAATCGAGCAAGTTGCCAAGACGATCAAAGCCAACACTGCTGCGATAGAATGGAGTTAAGTCAATTGAGTTCATCATCGTATCCTCTTAAGCAATAGATTCATAAACTTATGATATTGATCAGGAAAGCCTCTTAATAGACAACTTTCTCTACTGCATAAATAGGATCTTTCAACTGCATTTCAAGTGCAAAATGTTAATTTTTTAAAAAACTATTTGGACCCTTTCCTTAACACTTTCTTCAGCTAATGAGCTCCAACCGCCGTGTCGGCCAATGCAAGGTGGCAGTTCGAATCAGCATTTTTTCAGCCAGCTCAGGCTGGGTTTCTCGAATCACTTTTGCCGCGAAATCAGCCATAAAATGCGCTTTCAACTCGGCTCTTGACTGATCAGGCCCTACCTCATCATAAGGAGCGGATGACAGTAAAAGAAAGCCATCATCTGGGATGCGCCCTTGCGCCATATTGGTTCGAATAATGCCCGCTGCTTTGGAGATAGGCACCGAAAGATTAGGGCTGAACGGGCCAATAATCAGCGCTACATTTGGCGCATGTAAAAAATCAAACCCGCGCCCCACACAGATCATCCATTCGCGATGCTCGATATCCAACTTGCGTTGCAGATGACGCATTTCATCAATGTGATACAGATTGCCTTCCACCAAGGGCAATAGATCATATTGAATTTGCGCGGGCATATCTGGAAAGAATCGCTCCAGTGTCAAAGGCAAGGCCTCAAGATGAGTCAATTCAAGACTAGCCAGATCCAATGCCTCTCCCTCACTGTTATGCAGAATAAGCGCATCTTCATCGGTTTCAAATCCACACACCAAAGGGTAAACCGTTTTATGCCCTGCACCAAAAATGGTTTCGACTTGAGATTTAATCTGCTGAGCATGCGCCATCGCCGCGTCTTTATCGCAGTTAAACCCAGCACAACCTCTCGCTCTATCCCCTTTGGAGAAATGATAGGTGATGATGATCAAGACACGATGACCTTGACGAATGCCGTCCATCACTTGGCTTTCGAGCAGATCACCTAAATAAGGCCAGCCCAAGTCGAATATACCGCCCAAATTACGAAAGGGACGAATAATTCCCAAAGGCGTTTTGGTCACATAAGGAAGATGAATACGACCATCCATACACTTCAATGCGACAATTCGAGTCGGGTGCTCAGCGATATAGCGCTGCCTGCCAAAGCATTCTCTGAGTCACAAAACTGTGCCGAGTGATTTTTACTGAGTTCCATTAACCAATTGATTCGATTGTCAATTGATGAAGAATGAACGCTGGTCGGCATGGTTATTTTTTTCCTTATGATGACCGATTTTTAATCTCATCCTAACGTGAAATAGGTCAGTAAACCTATACCACTATGATAGTAGGCTGACAAAACCCAGGTTGATATTGATTAAAAAACACTCTAGTATTTTTATTGATTGAACGTTCAATTAAGGAAAATTATGCCGATTGTTGGAGTGGAAGATAAACGCAAACAACAGCTCATCGATGCAGCCTTGTCATCAATTGCTGAATTGGGTTTACAGAAAACCACCATTATCAGTATCAGTCAGCGTGCTGGGATGTCATCGGGCATCATCAGCCATTATTTTGGTGGCAAACAAGGCTTGGTCGAGGCCGCTCTTCGACACTTATTGGAAAGACTAGGTCGTGCATTTGTAGAGAAAATTCAGCAAACCGATGGATCACCCAAGGCCAGAATTTTGTGCATTATTGAAGCAAATTTTACCGAGTTTCAACGTTCCGAATTAGCCGCCAGAACCTGGTTGAGTTTTTGGGCACGTTCAATGCATGAACCAGGACTTAAGCGACTACAACAAATCAACAACGCTCGATTGTGTAGCAACTTACGCTATGCCTATGCACAGTCGATGAGCCGTGAAAAAGCACAAGATGCTGCTCGACAAACAGCCGCTATGATTGACGGCTTTTGGTTACGAAGTGCTCTAAGTATTGATCCGGATGAAAACTTTGCGTCCGGCGAAGCCTTATGTAAATCCTTCGCACTGAGCTTTATTGATTCAAATTGATGTTATTTCGACGCCCTTCGATTAACACCTAAACACTTTCAGGAGTTCTCACATGTCACTGCCCCGTTACCAAAATTATATACATGGCCGCCCCTTAGCCAATCAGAGCGGCGAGAGCTTTGCGGTGATCAATCCAGGTACTGGGGAAGTCATTTATGAAATGGAAGTTGCCGACGAATCGATACAACAAGCAGCCATCGAAAGTGCCCATAAAGGGTTTGCAGAATGGTCAGCCATGAGCGGTATGCAGCGTGGTCGAATTCTATTAAAGGCCGTCGCCCTGCTTCGTGAACGTAATGATGAACTGGCCGAAATTGAAGTGAAAGATAACGGCAAACCCTGGCAAGAGGCGGTGGCTGTTGATGTGGTGACGGGAGCCGATTCAATTGAGTTTTTTGCCGGCTTAGCCGCGTCTATAGAAGGTAATCAGCAAGACTTGGGAGGTGATTTTTATTACACCCGTCGCGAACCTTTGGGCATTTGTGCCGGCATTGGCGCATGGAATTACCCTTTACAGATCGCCTGCTGGAAAGCCGCGCCAGCACTGGCCTGCGGCAACAGCATGATTTTTAAGCCTTCCGAGGAAACGCCTTTAGGTGCGCTAAAACTGGCTGAAATTTTTACTGAGGCAGGTCTACCCGATGGCGTGTTTAACGTGGTTCAAGGCGACGGACGTGTCGGTGCCTGGTTAACCCATCATCCTGAGATAGCCAAAGTATCCTTTACGGGTGAGGTCGGTACGGGCAAAAAAGTGATGGCGGCAGCGGCCAGCTCCTTAAAAGAAGTCACCATGGAACTGGGTGGCAAGTCACCGTTAATCATCTTTGACGATGCCAATGTTGAAAACGCCGTATCTGCGGCCATGCTGGGTAACTTCTATACCCAAGGCGAAATCTGCACCAACGGTACTCGTGTGTTTGTGCATGAATCTTTAT
>JAJOJN010000092.1 GCA_021208565.1 Nitrincola sp. | reverse complement strand
ATCATTGGGATCACGTCAAGAAAATGCTGTGGAAGGATCGCTTCTGGTCACGCAGTTACTGCTTAATTTCAGTGGGTGACGGTGCGAGTACCGAAGTGATCAAGCAGTACATTCAGAATCAGGCAAGACCATCCTAGCTGACGGCTCGCTATCCATCCACCCCAAAACGTCCAAAGCGGTGCAATGGCCGCTTGGAAGTGGGATTCCGTGAATAAAGGTTAAATGGATAGAGATGTTTGGCATTGATCCCTTTTCTACTGTTTTTTGCAATCTTTTCAACTTGATAAATGCCCTTACATTTTTATTGAGCTATGCTTATTCTGTGCAAACATTCAGTTTATGACGAGTCTCAATGAAGTGTTAGGAGAAAGCGGGTACTTTTCAAAAATCTGAACATTATTGTTACATAGGCTGGCGGCAAACGTTATTGAAGCAAAGCACAGGATAAGTGATGCTGTTATGTATCTAAATCCTATAACAAATAAATGCAAAGGATGAAGTCATGAATACACGTGATGTTTACATCGTGACGGGTGTAAGAACAGCGATTGGTGGTTTTGGTGGCTCGCTAAAGGATCATGCCCCTGCTGATCTTGCAGGGAAAGTGGTGGCAGAAGTACTCAAGCGCAGTGGAGTTGATGCCTCTCAAATTGGCCACTGCGTTTTCGGTAATGTGGTGCCAACAGAACGTCGTGATTTGTACTTATCGAGAGTAGCTGCCCTACAGGGCGGGCTCCCCGCAGAAACCCCCGCCTTAAATGTGAATAGATTGTGTGGTAGTGGGCTGCAAGCTATCGTCACAGCGGCCCAGCAGATTCAATTGGGCCTCTGCGATGCGGCGATTGCGGGTGGTTCCGAATCCATGAGTCGAACCAACTACTGGATGCCGTCAGGTCGATGGGGTCAGCGAATGGGGGATGCTCAGGTACTTGACTCCATGGTAGGTGCGCTCACTTGCCCTATGGAAAATATCCACATGGGCGTTACGGCTGAAAATATTGCAGAAAAATGGCATATCAGCCGAGAAGACCAAGATTTGTTAGCGATGCAAAGTCATCTACGTGCTCAGCATGCCATTGAACAAGGTCGTTTCACCTCTCAGATTATGCCCGTTCAGATCAAGACCCGAAAAGGTGAGCAGGTTTTTGATACCGATGAACATGTGCGTCATAACTGCACTCTTGAGGATATGCAAAAACTGCGACCAGTCTTTAAAAAAGATGGCAGTGTGACAGCAGGTAACGCTTCCGGTTTAAATGATGCCGCGGCGGCTGTTTTGCTCGCCAGTGGTGAGATGATTGAACGAAATGGCATTAAACCTATGGCGAAGTTGTTGGGTTATGCCTTTGTGGGTGTAGAGCCTAAGTATATGGGTATTGGGCCTGTTCCCGCAGTAAAACACTTGCTTAACGAGCAAGAGTTGCAGGTTGGTGATATTGATCTTTGGGAAGTGAACGAAGCGTTTGCTGCGCAAGCGTTAGCGGTGGTGCGAGATCTTGATCTGCCCAATGAGCGCGTTAATCCCAATGGCAGTGGCATTTCATTGGGTCACCCTATCGGTGCAACTGGGGCGGTGATCAGTGTCAAAGCACTTTATGAGCTGGAAAGAATCCAAGGGCGTTATGCCGTCATCACCATGTGTATTGGAGGCGGACAAGGGATTGCGGCGCTCATCGAGCGTTGTGCATAACGTTATACATTTATTAATCAACAGCGAAACAACAATAATATGCTGAAATCTTCTTTGATCCATCTGACTGCCATCTATTCGCTGGCAGTCTCTTTAACGCTGGCGGCGGCTCAACCAGATCGTCTCGAACAGCCTTCCCCAATTTCTCCCGCTGCTCATGGCGTGATGCTCACAGATATTGCTCGCGCAGGAGAGCGATTGGTGGCCGTGGGAGACTTTGGTGTGGTGCTTTACTCGGATGATCATGGCCATCAGTGGCAGCAGGCGAATGTACCCGTTACCACCCTATTAACGTCTCTTTTCTTTACCTCGGACCAGCAGGGCTGGATGACAGGCCATGATGGTGTATTACTCTTTACGGAAAATGCCGGTCAAGATTGGCAGCTGATGTTTGATGGTAATCAGCTCAATCAGTTGAAGGTCGAGTTTTTTGAAGGGGCATTAGCTAATCTGAGTGATGAAGCGCTCGAGGAAGATCCCTATTTAGAAGAAGATCTTGCTTTTGCGTTGGAAGATGCCGAAATGGCTTTAGAGGATGGTCCCGTCAATCCACTGTTAAATGTTTGGTTCAAAAACAGTCAAACAGGTTTTTTTGTTGGGTGCCTATGGGTTGGCGCTCAGAACGGATGATGCTGGGCAAAGCTGGCAATTTATCAGCCATGAACTACCCAATCCTGATCAATACCATTTAAACGCCATTACACAGTTGGATAATAGTTTGATCATTGCAGGAGAAGCTGGGCTTTTAATGCGCTCTGACGATCATGGTGAAACTTGGTATGAGTTGCCCTCTCCTTATGGCGGATCATTTTTTGATGTCATTGCGCATCAAGGTGCGCTCTATGCTCTTGGGCTTCGGGGGCATTTGTTTGTGAGTCAAGATGGTGGTTTCGATTGGCAAGAGATTCCCGTCGATACCACGGTGAGTTTTATGGGTGCCTATAGTGATGGCGATACCCTGTCGATTGCTGGCTTAGGGGGAACTTTGCTGACGGGTACTGACCCTGCGCAGTTGATGGAACACCCTTTGGGTACTCGACATCATTTTAATGCAGTGGTGGCCACGGCCTCCGGCTGGGTGCTGGCGGGTGAGCAAGGGATCTTTAAGGCGCAACAAGAGGGAGTGTCACCATGAAACGTTTCGCTGAACAACTGCTTTTCCCAATCCGGCAGTCTGAAAAGTGGGTTGAGTATCTTCTGTTTCATCAGCGTCCATGGGTGCTTTCAGTTTTCATGATCATCACGCTGGTACTGGGTTGGCAGGCGATACAGATTCGTCCGGATGCCAGCTTCATCAAAATGATTCCAACCAGTCATCCCTACGTTGAAAACTACTTGACCTATCAGCAAGATCTGTCTGGGCTGGGTAACAGTGTTCGTGTGGCGGTAGCTACAACACATGAAGATATCTTCAACGCCGAGTTTCAGGATGTGTTGCGGTTAGTGACTGATGAACTCTTCTTTATTCCCGGTGTAGACAGAGCGGCACTTCAATCGATCTGGACGCCCAATGTTCGCTGGACCGAAGTGACGGAAGAGGGGTTTGTCGGTGGGCCCGTTATTCCACCAGATTTTGATGGTAGTGCGACCAGTCTCGATCAACTAAGAATAAATGTGCTGCGTTCAGGGCAGGTCGGGCGTTTAGTTGCTAATGATTTTCGATCGGCGATTGTCGAAGTTCCTTTGCTGGATTTTGATCCTGAAACTGGAGAGCGCCTAGATTATCAAGCGTTTTCCCAGCGTCTTGAAGAGCGTGTTAGAGATCAATTCAGTAGTGATGAAGTCTCCATTCATATCACTGGGTTTGCCAAAATAGTTGGCGATCTCATTGATGGTGCTCGACAAGTAGCGATGTTCTTTGCCTTGGCTATCGTGATCACGATGGTACTTTTGTATCTCTATTCTCGGAGTATCCAAGGGACGTTGATTCCCTTGGTTTGTTCCCTCATTGCTGTGATTTGGCAGTTAGGTCTGCTTAATGCCTTGGGTTATGGTATCGACCCCTATTCCATGTTGGTGCCCTTCTTGGTGTTTGCGATTGCAGTGAGTCATGGTGTGCAGATCGTTAATGCGATTCGATTGGAAAGTTTGAATGATCCTGACAAGTGGCATGCGGCGAGAAGTGCCTTCCGCTTGCTCTATATTCCCGGATTAACGGCTCTGGTGTCTGACGGTATCGGCTTTTTCACCTTGATGGTCATCGATATTCAAGTGATTCAAGAGTTGGCTGTAGCGGCTTCTCTTGGTGTTGCCGTTATCATTCTGACTAACTTGCTATTGCTGCCATTATTGATGTCCTATGTTGGTGTGGGTGACAAGGCGATTGCCCATGCTCGTGCTCAGGCCGAACAGGGTGGAGAGCACTGGCGAGTACTGACTTGGTTTGCAACCAAAAAAGGCGCGTCTACAGCGCTAGGCGTGGCGGTATTACTGGCTTTCTTTGGAGTTTATGCCTCTCAAGGTCTGCAAATAGGTGATTTAGATAAAGGAGCGCCTGAGCTTAGAGCGGACTCTCGCTATAACCTCGATAATGACTTTATTACCACTAACTACTCGACCTCAAGTGACGTCTTTGTGGTGATGGCGGTAACAGAGCCTGATCAGTGTAGTAGCTTTAATACCCTCTCCTCGGTAGAGCGCTTTCAGTATGCGATGCAGGCGGTACCTGGCGTGCAATCGAGTGTGTCTCTGGCTGACCTCTCCAAACGTATCACTTCAGGCCTTAATGAAGGCAATCCTAAGTGGCGAGCTATCAGTCGCAATCAGTTTGTCATCAATGCCTCACTTGCTTTCGTGCCGGGTGGCTTAATGAATGCCGATTGCTCACTACTACCGGTGATTCTCTTCTTGGATGATCACAAGGCAGAGACCCTAACTCGAGTCAGTCAAGCTGTTGAAGCGTTTGCAGAAAGCTATAACTCTGATCAGTTGCAATATCTGTTAGCGGCGGGGAATGCTGGTTTCGAAGCGGCTACCAATCAGGTTATTGCGCGTGCTCAATATGAGATGCTAGCTTGGGTTTATGGTGTGGTGAGTTTGCTCTGTTTGCTCACCTTCCGTTCGGTGAAAACAGTGCTTTGCATTATCTTGCCGCTGGCGCTGACCTCTCTGTTATGTCAGGCGCTGATGGCTATGATGGGCATCGGTGTCAAGGTTGCAACCTTGCCAGTGATTGCTTTAGGCGTAGGCATCGGGGTGGACTATGGCATCTATATTTATTCCCGACTCAGTAACTATTTGAGTCAGGGTATGAAGCTTACAGATGCGTATTTTGAAACCCTTAAAACAACCGGAAAGCCAGTGGCTTTCACAGGTCTCACCCTGGCAATTGGTGTGGTCTTGTGGGTGTTTTCACCGATTAAGTTCCAGGCCGATATGGGCATCTTGCTCACCTTCATGTTCCTCTGGAATATGTTAGGGGCACTGATTTTACTGCCAGCCTTAACAGCTTTCTTGAAACCTCACCCAGAACTCACATCGAGCCCTGATTTGTTTAAAGATGAACGATAAGGCTCAGAACTGAACCAAATTGTCAGTCATGATAGGTGGCTGACAATTTAATTTTCGTGCATAGATTGGTTTTGTTAGTGAAATTGGTAGGTTTTGTTATTGGTCAAACGCGTCTGTTCCTTCATGCTGTGCGTATCAAGAAACTAGAATAACGAGAAAAGTGAGGTTTTCGAAATGGCCGAATACAAAGCTCCGTTGCGTGATATGCAGTTTGTGCTAAATGAAGTCTTGTCACTGGAAGAGCACTATCAAAGTTTACCTGGGTGCGAAGAAGCCACTCCTGATATGGTGTCTGCGATTTTAGAAGAGGGTGCTAAGTTTGCCGAGCGCGTACTCTCGCCACTGAATCAAGTGGGTGATCAACAAGGGTGTCAATTCAACAACGGTGAAGTTAAGACTCCTGAAGGTTTTCGTGAGGCTTATGAAGCGTTTGTCGAGGGTGGTTGGCCTTCCTTAGCGCATCATCCTGAGTGGGGTGGTCAGGGCTTGCCAGAATCTCTCGGTATTGTCATTAATGAAATGGTAGGTTCTGCAAACTGGGCATGGAGCATGTATCCAGGCTTGAGCCATGGTGCGATGAACACCCTAGAAGCTCACGGTACAACAGAGCAGAAGCAAACCTATTTAACCAAATTGGTATCGGGTGAGTGGACAGGCACTATGTGTTTGACCGAAGCGCACTGTGGTACTGATCTGGGTATGCTAAGAACTAAAGCAGAGCCTAGAGAAGACGGAAGCTATAGTATCACCGGTACAAAAATCTTCATTTCAGCCGGTGAGCATGATCTAGCAGACAATATCGTTCATATCGTTCTAGCGCGTTTACCGGGTGCTCCTGAAGGTACTAAAGGTATCTCTTTATTATCGTACCTAAGTTTCTGCCAGATGCGGATGGTAATGTCGGTGAGCGTAACGGTGTAAGCTGTGGTTCCATCGAGCATAAAATGGGTATCCATGGTAATGCAACCTGTGTGATGAATTTTGATAGTGCACAGGGCTTCTTGATCGGCCCTCCAAATAAAGGCTTGAACTGCATGTTCACCTTTATGAATACGGCACGTATCGGTACAGCCTTGCAAGGTTTAGCGCATACCGAGTGGGGTTTCCAAAACTCACTGACTTATGCACGTGATCGCCTGCAAATGCGTGCTTTGAGTGGGCCTAAAGCCCCTGAAAAAGCTGCAGATCCTATCATCGTACATCCTGCTGTTCGTAACATGCTGCTCACGCAAAAAGCCTTTGCAGAGGGTGGTAGAGCACTAATTTACTTTGCTGCGCAACAAGTTGACCGTGCGAAATTGGCGGTCACTGATGAAGAGAAACAGGAAGCAGAGGATCTCTTGTCCTTGTTGACGCCTATTGCTAAAGCGTTTTTGACAGAGGTTGGTGTTGAGAGTGCAAGCCATGGTATGCAAGTCTATGGTGGTCATGGCTATATCGCCGAATGGGGTATGGAACAGAACCTTCGTGATGCGCGTATTTCGACTATCTATGAAGGCACTACACAGGTGCAAGCTCTGGATTTGCTGGGTCGTAAAGTGTTGATGACTCAAGGCGAGTTGCTGAAACGTTTCACTAAGAAGATTCACAAGTTCTGTCAGGCTCACGAAGGTAATGCTCAGATGGAACCTTATGTGAAGCCGCTGGCTAAACTCAATAAAGAATGGGGTGATCTCACACTTCAGATCGGTATGAAAGCGATGAAGGATCGTGAAGAGGTGGGTGCGGCCGCTGTTGATTATCTGATGTATTCCGGTTACATCACCTTGGCTTGGTTGTGGGCGCGTCAGGCAGAAGTAGCGCTGGCAAAACTGGAAGCCGGTACTTCTGAAACTGATTTTTATCAGGCTAAATTAAAAACAGCGAGCTTCTATTTTGGTCGAATTCTTCCACGGACTCGCACCTTAGCAGAAGTGATGTTGTCAGGTGCTGACAATCTGATGGCGATGGATTCTGAACATTTCTCTTTCTGAGGGTGTCAAAGATGAAATCACTTTTACGCACTAAGGCTGGGCAGAAAGTGCTTTCTGCCGCCTTGAGTTTGAATGCTAAACGCTATAAACATGAGCCCCGAACAGGAGAGGCAACGATGGCAGATTTAAACGCAGTATTTTCTTCCATGCAGCAACGTTTTAATGCGGCCGCAGCGGGCGATCTTGAAGCGGTTTTTCAATATCAGATTACCGATGGTGACGCTTGGGCGGTTACTGTTGAAAAGGGTGAGTGTAAAGTTGAGCAGCTAGCACATAGTCAGCCAACCGTGACTCTGACGATGGACAGTCAAACACTCGAAGAAGTTATGAGTGGTGAAACCGATGGCATGCAAGCCTTTATGACGGGGCGTATTCAGGCTGATGGCGACATCATGCTGGCGACGCGTCTAGCATCAATCTTTCCACTATAAGCGGTTAGATCCAGTGCTGATAAGGCTTGCTGGCCTTATCAGTACTAATAGGTATAATCGGGTTATACTTTAGCCCAATAACCCAATGTTTATAATAATAATATCAGGATCATCCTATGGACACACCACGCGGAAGTCTGATACCTCAATCCCTAAACCCGACTGGGTTTACGAATATTATTGATGTGTTTGAACAGAGTTGTCGAAAATTTTCCTCGAAACCTGCTTTTACCAGTTTTGGTCGAACAATAAGTTATACAGAACTGCAGGAACTCGCGGATGCCTTTGCGGTTTATCTGCAAAAGGATACCGGGCTTAAGCCAGGTGATCGACTCGCAATTCAATTACCGAACTTAATTCAATATCCAATTGTTCTCTTTGGTGCATTAAAAGCTGGATTGGTTATCGTGAACACGAATCCACTTTACACACCTCGTGAAATGGAACATCAATTTAAAGATTCTGGCGCTAAAGCCCTAGTCATTCACAAGTCTATGGCCCATAAAGCACAGGAAATTTTGGCTAATACCGATATTAAACATGTATTCGTCACCCAGATAGGTGATTTACATGGCACCCTAAAACGCCATCTTTTAAATGCTGCCGTAAAATATATCAAAAAGATGGAGCCGGACTTTTCTATTTCGATTGCGCAGCCTTTGCGTGATGCGTTAATGAAATACAAAGGTCAGAAGCCTTCTCCAGTGACTTTGGCGACTGCAGACATTGCTGTGTTGCAATACACCGGTGGCACAACAGGCCTGTCTAAAGGGGCTGTGTTGACTCATGGTAACCTGCTCTCGAATATGTTGCAGGGTGTTAATGTGCTTGATGAAGCGCCTAAAGGCTGTGTTGATACGGCCATTGCTCCATTGCCTCTGTATCATATCTACGCATTTACTATCTCATTGATCATAATGGAATATGGTGGTCATAGCGTGTTAATCGCAAACCCTAGAGATATCCCAGGCTTTGTCAAAGAATTGCAAAAGTGGCAAATGACAGCCTTTATGGGTTTGAATACCCTGTTTATCGCATTATGTAACAATGAGGACTTCAAAAAGATTGATTTCAGTAAATTTGTCCTCACTATCTCAGGTGGTTGTGCTTTAACCCATAAAGCGGCCGATCTTTGGAAGCAAATAACCGGTTGTGAAATCATGGAAGGTTATGGCTTAACCGAAACCTCTCCTGTGGTTTCGATTAACCGACCTGGAGCCATTAAACTGGGGACAATTGGCGTACCCGTAGCTGAAACGGATGTGGCTATATTGGATCCAGACGGAGAGCCGGTGGCGCCTGGAACGCCGGGAGAGCTCTGTGTGAAAGGCCCGCAAGTGATGGTGGGATATTGGCAGCGTGAAAAAGAAACCGCAGCTTGCTTTACCGATGATGGCTACTTCTTAACCGGTGACGTAGCGGTTAGAGAGCCAGACGGCTACCTGCGTATAGTTGATCGTGCGAAAGACATGATTCTGGTATCTGGCTTTAACGTGTACCCCAATGAAGTAGAGGATGTGTTCTGTTTGCATCCTGCAATCTTGGAGTGTGCTGCTATCGGGATTCCAGACGAGCATAGTGGTGAAGTCGTGAAGCTCTTTGCCGTGGCGCGCGATGAAAAACCAGACGTTGAAGCGCTCAAGAAGTGGAGCAAAGAATATCTCACAGGATATAAAATACCGAAACAAATCGAGTTTGTAGATGAGTTACCTAAAACCAATGTTGGTAAGGTGCTCAGACGCATGCTTAAAGAGCAACAGGTCAATAAAGAAGTGGCCTGATTGCAGGCCCTTTTTTAACTTCTAAGTACTGAGGAGTAATGACCCAATGCCTTTGCCTAAGCCTGCTCGTAGAACCCTTCACCATCGTCGAGAGATCGTCTGTGAAGGCTACCTGCGCGATGATGGTCTCTGGGATATTGAAGCGCGAATGACGGATAAAAAAATCACATTCGATTGATAACCCAGAAAGGGGCGGTTATGTCGGTGCAGGTGAGTTTTTTCACGACATGCGTATGCGTATCACGATGGATAAAAAAACTGTTTATTCATCAGGTAGAAGCCAGTATGGATGACACACCTTTTCAAATGTGTCCGGGAATAGCTAAAGCCTACAAGCAATTGGAAGGCACTCAGATTGGCCCCGGTTGGCATCGCAAAGCGCTGGAGTTGACGGGTGGAGCCAATGGCTGTACCCATTTAAATGAATTACTAAAGCCGATTACCACCACGGCGGTTCAATCGATTTGGCCCAGTGGTGATACGGATATGGTCAAGCTCGGTGCGAATGGATTATTAAATACCTGTCACACTTGGGCACAAAACTCGTCGGCAGTGAAAACCTATCTGCCAGAGCTCTATAAACCTGAACCACCAAAACGCTAGCCTTGCAGAGATTAAGGTTCAAGCGTTCAAGAGATATACGGAGAATAACAAATGAGTATCCCTGAATCCTTTCAGGGCAGGTTACGCTTGCCCCTAATTTCTGCTCCGATGTTTTTAGTGTCGGGCCCCGAGCTAGTGATTGAAGCCTGCAAGGCGGGTGTTGTCGGTACCTTTCCTGCACTGAATGAACGCAGTAGTGAGGGTTTTGAACAGTGGTTGATTCAAATCCGTAAAGCCTTAGATCAATTTGAGCAAGAAACGGGTAAAAAAGCTGCGCCTTTTGGTGTGAATCTAATCGTACATCAAACTAATCCTCGTGTTCAGGCGGATTTAGAACTTTGCATTAAGCATAAAGTGCCTCTAATTATCACCTCTTTGGGTGCCGTTAAAGACTTGGTCGATGCGGTGCATAGCTATGGAGGTCTAGTCTTCCATGATGTGATCAATATCCGTCACGCTAAAAAAGCGGCGGCAGCCGGTGTGGATGGCTTAATTGCAGTCTGTAATGGTGCAGGTGGTCATGCGGGTACGTTAAATCCTTTCGCGCTTTTGTCTTGAAATTCGATCAGTTTTATCAAGGAACCTTGATCCTCTCTGGCTCCATGTCAACGGGGCAAGACGTTGCCGCTGCCCAGATGATGGGTGCAGACTTGGCTTATATGGGAACACGCTTTATTAACACCCAAGAAAGTCGTGCAAACCCTGAATACAAACAGATGATTATCGACTCAGCTGCTGCCGATATTACCTATACCCCAAAAGTGTCGGGTATTTGGGCGAACTTCTTAAAGCCTAGTTTAGAGATGGCGGGCTTAGATCCTGAAAGTGGTGAGAAGAAAAAAGTCGATCTGGGCGAAGAGCTGCAAGCACCTGAAGGCGGAGCCAGTGCGTGGAAGAGTATCTGGTCAGCTGGACATGGTGTTGGCTCGATCAGTGATGCACCTTCAACCGCTGAGCTCGTTGATCGCATGGTGAATGAGTATCACACCGCAGCTGATCAGTTTGCCGCTCAGGCTGAGCTATTTAAGAGGTCTGCATCATGAGTGAGGTGATCCTTAAATCTTTATCTGATCAAGGCGTTTTAACCCTGACATTGAACCGTCCTGAAAAGAAAAATGCACTGACAGGTGCGATGTACCAGACCTTGACGGATAGTCTTAAAGAGGCTGAAAAGGACGATACCGTGCGTGTTGTGGTGCTTTCTGGTGCGGGATCAGACTTTTCCGCAGGCAATGATATCCATGATTTTGTCAGTGCAATTAGCGACCCTCAAAAGATTCGCATTCCGCTGGGTTTCTTGCAAGCCATTTCCAGCTTTCCAAAACCGATTTTGGCGGCCGTTTCGGGTGTTGCTATTGGTATAGGTACGTCCTTGTTGCTGCATTGTGATCTGGTCTATGCCGATGAAACAGCAAGATTTCAGCTACCCTTTACCCGTATGGGGCTAGTGCCTGAAGGTGGAACCAGCTTGATGCTTCCATCCGCCTTAGGTCATCGTAAAGCCTTCGAGTTGTTGGTGTTAGGTGATGCGTTTGATGCGAAGACCGCGGCTGAGGTGGGCTTGATTAATGCACAACTGGCTTCTGCTGACTTGATCGAAACTGTTATCGAAAAAGCCAATCAGTTAGCGCAGATGGGCCCAGAGGCGGTTCGTCAGAGTAAAGCGATGATGAAGCAATACGATGAGAACACGCTACAGTCGGTGCTGATCTCTGAAGTTGAAGCCTTTGCAGCTCGCCTTGGATCGGCTGAAGCGCGTGCTACCTTTATGGCGTTTATGCAAAAAGGAGCGAAAGGTTAAACCTAGCTGATCGCTTTTGTCATTCAGACGGGTGGAATTTGTTATTGTTAATATTGCCCGTCTGAATCATATGTCACCACTCTGAAAGATATTTTTACAAAAGAACAGTTCGAACTTTAAAAGAACAATTCGAGGTGTGGTAGTCAACAACCCCGCCCTGATGGGTGAGGCTTGACGCGAAAGCCAAGAGCCTAGTTGACCAGAGGGCTTAATCTTATGATTAAGCAGCAGCGTATCGCAGGTCGTTAAGACTTACCCGTGGATGCTTCCTAAGTCCACGGCTCTAAAAGGTATTGAGAATGCTGGCATAGGGTAAGTGCCGAATCTTGAGATCGCTACTTCGGTAGGAGCCGGTGATACGCAACCTCGAAGGGAGACGGTTCGTGAGAACCGCGTTACTAGCCCCGTAAGGGGATATATTTGGAGAGAATAGTGGCAGTATTTGTACTGGCTAAAAACAAAACACCGCTAATGCCGTGTTCTGAGAAACGCGCACGGTTACTGTTATCGCGGGGACGTGCCGTAGTGCATCGCATGACACCATTCACGATACGGTTGAAAGATCGCCTAAAGGGTGAGTGTCAGCCACTGCACCTTAAACTTGATCCAGGCTCAAAGCATACAGGGATTGCATTGCTACTGGAAAAGACACTGTCCCTAAAAGTGTTGTGGCTAGCGGTATTACATCATCGCTCTCATCAAATCAGTGAGCGTTTGACTGCACGTCGATCGATGCGCCGCAGACGCCGCAATCAGCTGTGGTATCGTCCTGCACGATTTAACAATCGCACACGGGCTGAAGGTTGGTTAGCACCGTCTTTACAGCATCGCGTAGACACAAGCACAGCGTGGGTAAAAACGATCTCAATGCTTGCACCTGTCAGCGACATCGGCATAGAGCGAGTAAAGTTTGATATGCAGAAGATGGATATTGCTGACATTACCGGTATCGAGTACCAACAAGGCACTTTGTTTGGATTCGAGGTCAAAGAATACTTGTTAACAAAGCATCAGCACACATGTGCATACTGCAACGGTGTTAGCAATGACCCTAGACTGGAAGTGGAACACATACAGCCTAGATCCAAAGGTGGCAGTAATAGTGTTCATAACCTTGTGATTTCATGTCGTCGCTGTAACGAAGCAAAGGGAAGCCAATTACTGACTGACTGGGTTAAAACCCTTGGTCGAAGCAAATTGGATAATGCGCGTGTGGTTGGGATTGCCAACACACTCAAAGGTAAGTGGAAAGGTCTACGTGATGCCGCAGCCGTCAATACCACGCGCAATGCACTACTGAACGAAATACTCATGTTTGTGAATCAGGTTAAAGGTACTGTATCGGTCTATACCGGTACAGGTGCGATGACCAAGTTTAATCGCAAGCAACAGACTCTTCCAAAACATCATGCACTAGATGCGGTCTGTGTTGGCGAAAACCTAAAAACTGTTACACATTGGCTTCGACCGGTGTTAGAAATCAAATGTACTGGACGCGGTAGCTACCAGCGAACACGACTGAATCAATACGGTTTCCCCCGTGGTTACTTGATGCGTCAAAAATCTGTTAAAGGCTTTCAGACGGGCGATCAGGTGAAAGCGATTGTACCCTCAGGGAAAAAGCAAGGCGTTTACACAGGGCGCGTAGCCGTCAGAGCTAATGGTTATTTTAACATCCAATCCTCAGCTGGATTGGTACAAGGTATCAGCCATCATCATTGCACGCTCATACAGCGCAGCACTGGGTATGGTTTTAATCTAACGATGATAGCACTTAACAACAACGGAGGATGCGAGAATTTGGCTGTGGCATAAGCCACAGGCGCTATCCCTCCTCGGACTGAGCCCCGAGGTTTCTCGCGTATTATAATGAAAATACTCGTCGCGGTGAAACGGGTTATCGATTACAACGTCAAAGTTCGTGTTAAAGCGGATGGTACTGATGTTGATCTCGCCAACGTAAAAATGGCCCTCAATCCCTTCTGTGAAATTGCGGTAGAAGAAGCGGTTCGTCTTAAAGAACAAGGCAAAGCGACTGAAATAGTCGTTGTCTCTATCGGTCAAAAGTCCTGTGAAGAGCAGTTAAGAACCGCGCTGGCGCTGGGTGCAGATAGAGCGATTCGTGTTGATGTAGAATCAACTCCGGATGCCTTAACCATTGCACGCTTACTTGCTAAAGTGGCTGAAGAAGAGCAACCTGGATTGGTGTTACTGGGTAAGCAGTCCATCGACTCTGATAACAATCAAACTGGACAAATGCTCGCAGCCTTAATGAAGCGCCCCCAGGCAACCTTTGCGTCAGAAGTTCAAATTGAGGGTGAGGCCTTAACCGTTACTCGTGAAGTCGATGGTGGTTTACAAACCCTAACACTCAATTTGCCCGCTGTAGTGACTACAGATCTTCGCTTGAATGAGCCTCGTTACGCCTCCTTGCCAAACATTATGAAAGCGAAAAAGAAACCGCTTGAGGTAAAGTCGGCGGCTGATTTAGGTATCAGCGTAACCAACAAGGTTAAGCTGGTCTCCGTAGCGCCGCCTGCTGAGCGCAGTGCGGGTATTAAGGTCGGTTCTGTGGCGGAACTGGTCGACAAACTACGTAATGAAGCAAAGGTGATCGCATGAGTATTCTCGTTTTAGCTGAACATGATAATCAGCAATTAAAGCCAGTCACCTTGAATACATTGGCTGCGGCTCAGCAACTTAAGGGTGATATCACCTTGCTGGTGGCGGGTCATCAATGCGCTAGCGTTGCAGAGCAAGCGGCTAAGGTTTCTGGTGTTAAACAAGTGCTTGTTGCCGATGCAGAGGCCTATGCTCATCATCTGGCTGAAAATGTCAGTGATCTGTTGGTTGATCTGGCTGAACCCTTTACGCATATTCTTGCCGCATCTACCACTACGGGTAAAAACATTCTTCCACGTGCCGCTGCGCTGTTAGGTGTGAATCCCTTGACCGACGTTTCAGGTGTCGAGTCGAGCCATCGTTTCAAGCGTGCGATCTATGCGGGTAATGCGATTGCAACCGTCGAAATCGACGAACCTAAGGTGGTGATGACCGTTCGCGGTACTGCCTTTGATCCGGTTGCTGCTGAGGGTGGTTCTGCTGAAATCACCTCGGTTAGCGCAGTTTTTGAAAATGCGGATATTCGTTTTAGTCATGAAGCGCTGGCGGAGTCCGATCGCCCGGAACTGACAGCGGCCAGTATTGTGGTTTCGGGTGGTCGTGGATTAGGTAATGGCGAGAACTTCGAACTACTCTATCAGGTAGCCGATAAGCTGGGTGCGGCTGTCGGTGCTTCGCGTGCCGCCGTAGATGCTGGCTATGTACCCAACGATATGCAAGTAGGTCAAACCGGAAAAATGGTGGCGCCAGAGCTGTATATTGCGGTCGGCATTTCAGGCGCAATCCAGCACTTAGCCGGTATGAAAGATTCAAAAGTGATCGTTGCCATCAATAAAGATGAAGAGGCACCGATTTTCCAAGTAGCGGATTACGGTTTAGTGGCGGATCTATTCGACGCCGTGCCCGAGCTGCAAAACAGTCTTTAATTCAGGACAGCCTATCAAGGCGATACCTTAAATAGGAGCGTAAGCATGATATATCAGGGTAAAGCGATTACGGCCCAACAGATTGACGGGGGCGTTGTTGAGGTCCTGTTCGATCTTCAAGGTGACAGTGTCAACAAACTAAATCAGCTCACGTTGCAAGAATTACGTGAAGCGGTAGCGGCGGTTCAAGCTGCAAAAGATATTAAGGGCGTTATCTTCAGCAGCGCTAAAGACTGCTTTATTGTTGGTGCGGACATCACTGAATTCAGCCAGATGTTTGATCAAACTGAAGAAACCATCGTTGCCCATCTGTTATCCCTGCACGAAATTTTCAATGCCATTGAAGATCTGCCGGTACCGACTGTGACAGCGATCAATGGCATCGCACTCGGTGGTGGTTTTGAGCTGTGCTTGGCTACAGATTTCCGTGTTATGGCGGACAGCGCGAAAGTGGGTCTTCCAGAAGTTAAACTGGGTATCTATCCAGGTTGGGGTGGAACGGTTCGTCTACCACGCTTGATTGGTGTGGATAATGCGAATGAATGGATCTGTGGTGGTGCCGAGAAACGCGCTAAAGATGCATTAAAAGATGGCGCTGTCGATGCGGTCGTGGCAACAGCTCAGGTTCGCGAGGCGGCACTGGATCTGTTGAACAAAGCGATTGACGGGGTGTTCGATTACCAAGCGCGTCGTACCGAGAAAACCACAGCGATTAAGCTCAATCAGATTGAACAGATGATGGCGTTTGAGTCTGCTAAAGGCTTTATTGGCGCTAAAGCAGGCCCTCATTACCCAGCGCCTATGGCTGCACTGAGTACTATTCAAAAAGCGGCTAACATGACCCGCGATAAAGCGATCGAAGTGGAAGCGAAGGGCTTTGCTAAATTAGCAACCAATAGTGTCACGCGTGCCTTAGTCGGTTTGTTCTTGAAGGATCAATACGTCAAGAAAGTCAGTAAGGCGTTTGAGAAAGACAGCGTGCCGGTTAAACAAACCGCCGTACTGGGTGCCGGTATCATGGGTGGTGGTGTTGCCTATCAGTCTGCATCCAAGGGTATTCCTATCCTGATGAAGGATATCAACGACAAAGCGCTGCAATTAGGTCTTGATGAAGCTACCAAGCTACTCAATGGCCAAGTTAAGCGTGGTCGTATGGATACGCAAAAGATGGCCAAAGTCCTGACACAGATCACACCCACACTCAGCTATGGTGATTTTGGACGTGTTGATCTGGTGGTTGAAGCGGTTGTTGAAAATCCAAAAATTAAAGGTGCTGTGCTAGCTGAAGTGGAAGCTGCAGTAGCTGAGGATGCGATTATCACCTCTAACACCTCTACGATTTCAATCACTGAGTTGGCTAAAAACCTAAAACGCCCTGAAAACTTCTGTGGTATGCACTTCTTCAATCCGGTACACCGTATGCCGCTGGTTGAGGTTATTCGTGGTGAAAAGAGTTCAGAAACAGCGATTGCGCGTACAGTTGCTTATGCGAAAGCCATGGGTAAAACGCCTATCGTAGTGAATGATTGCCCAGGTTTCCTAGTGAACCGTGTGCTTTTCCCTTACTTTGCAGGCTTTAGCATGCTGATGCGTGACGGCGCTAATTTCGTCCAAGTCGATAAGGTAATGGAGCGTTTTGGTTGGCCAATGGGCCCGGCTTACCTACTCGATGTGGTGGGTATCGATACCGGACACCATGCCGATGCGGTGATGGCCGAAGGCTTCCCCGATCGTATGGGGCATGAAGGTGAGAGTGCTATCGATCGTATGTACAAGCTGGAGCGTTTCGGCCAGAAGAACAACAAGGGCTTTTACCGTTATGAGCTGGATCGTAAAGGTAAGCAAGTCAAAATTATTGACGAAGAAGTCCCTGGATTGCTTGAAGGTGTGCTGGGCCAAGCGCGTGAGTTTTCTGATGATGAGATCATCGCTCGTATGATGATTCCTCTGTGTATTGAAACCGTTCGTTGTTTGGAAGACGGCATAGTGGCAACACCTGCAGAAGCGGATATGGGCTTGATTTACGGTATAGGTTTCCCTCCGTTTAGGGGAGGTGCACTGCATTACCTAGATGAAATGGGGTTACAAAACTTCATTGAGATGGCTGCAGCATACAAAGACCTTGGCCCACTCTACCATCCGACAGAGCGGATGAAGCAGATGGCAGCCAACGGCGAAACCTATTTCGGCAAATAACGGAGGAAGGAACATGAGTTTACAACCAAATGATGCGGTAATCGTGGATGCAGTGCGTACCCCGATGGGCCGTTCCAAAGGGGGCTCCTTCCGCAATGTGCGTGCTGAAGCCCTATCTGCAGCAGTGATGCAGGGTATTTTAAAGCGTAACCCTGCACTGAACCCTGCATTAATTGATGACATCATCTGGGGCTGTGTTAACCAGACCCTAGAACAAGGTTTTAACATCGGTCGTAACGCGGCAGTGATTGCCGGCTTACCCCACACGGTCGCCGCGCAAACCGTTAACCGCCTATGTGGATCCTCTATGGCGGCCATGCACACGGCAGCGGCATCTATTATTGCTGGTCAAGGTGATGTCTATCTGGTCGGTGGTGTAGAGCACATGGGTCATGTCGATATGACTCATGGTGTGGATATCAACCCTCAGGCTTCTAAGTATGCCGCAAAAGCAGCGATGCTAATGGGTGTGACTGCTGAAATGCTGGGTAAAATGAACGGCATTACACGTGAAATGCAAGATGAAATGGGTGCGCGTTCTCATCGCTTAGCGCAGGAAGCGACTCTCAATGGCGGTTTCAAGAATGAGATCATTCCTGTTGAGGGACATGATGAAAATGGCTTTAAGTCATTATTGACCTATGATGAAGTGATTCGACCCGAAACGACGGTCGAGACTCTGTCACAGTTAAAGCCTGTTTTCGTGCCTAAAGTGGGTACGGTAACGGCGGGTACCTCGTCTGCCTATTCTGATGGTGCTTCCGCGATGCTGATCATGTCAGCAGCTAAGGCGCAAGAACTGGGTCTTAAGCCACGTGCGAAGATTGTGAGTATGGGTGTGGCAGGTTGTGATCCATCCATCATGGGCTTTGGTCCTGTCCCCTCAACGCAAAAAGCGCTGAAGAAAGCTGGTTTGACCATTGATGATATCGACTACGTTGAGCTGAACGAAGCCTTTGCTGCTCAAGGCTTGGCAGTTCTGAAAAATCTGAAGTTGATGGATAAGATGGATGAGAAGGTCAACCTTAAAGGTGGCGCCATAGCACTGGGTCACCCGCTGGGTTGTTCCGGTACTCGAATCAGCACCACCTTACTGAATATCCTTGAAGAGAAGGGTGGACGCTTAGGTCTGGCAACCATGTGTGTTGGTATGGGTCAGGGTATCTCGACCATTATCGAGCGCTTGGATTAATCCATAAGTCAGTCTTAACAAGGCTTGGCTTCATCTAAACTGCCCGCATTTTAGCGGGCAGTTTGCATTTAAGGAGGCTGGATTAATTCGACTGTTCATTCGACAATAGTCCTTCTCATGTTTACTTCAGGTCAGACTCATTTTATGAATTTCAGCAAGACAAGATTACTGAGCATTTTGTGTTGGGTGCTTTTGTTACTCACGTTCACTGTCTCTGTATCGGCGACGACCGCAGTTTGTGAGCGGGAATCTTCTGCCCAGTTACACGGCGTTAAGCGTGTGATCGATGCTGATACGCTAGAGCTATCAAACGGACAGCGGGTAAGGTTGATCGGGGTGGATGCCCCTGAATTGGGGCGTAGAGGTGCGCCTGACGAGCCTTTTGCAAGAGAAGGTAAAAGAGCCCTCGAACATAAAATCAATCAAACCGGTGGGCAAATTTGGGTGCAACCGGGTGAAGACCCCTATGATCGATATAACCGTTTACTGGCTGATCTGTTTTTTGCAAATGGTCAGTCCATACAGGGTTGGTTGCTTGAACAGGGTTGGGTGATGCAGGTCTTTGTAGCCCCCAATCTTCGCTATGCTGATTGTCTGAAGCCGCTCGAAACACAAGCACGAGCGGCACAACTGAATATTTGGAGCTTACCAGAGTATCAGCAGGGTATAGAGTCTACTCGGATACCCTCAACCATTCAGGGAGCGGTGATAGTGAAAGGAAAGGTGCAGCGTATTGGTCGTAGCCAAGCGAATCTGTGGTTAAACCTTGAAGGGGGTGTCGCGGTTCAAATTCCTCGCGATCAATTGGATAGGTTTGATGCAAGGTTAGATCAACTTGAGGGTAAAGTGGTTCGTGTTAGAGGTTGGATCATTAGAGAAAACTCAAGGCACCACCAATGGCGAATTCGTTTGGATGATGGTCGAGCGCTAGAAGTGCTATAAAACTAGAACGGCTATAAACGAAAAACGGCTCCAAAAGGAGCCGTTTTATTAACGCTAGCAATTCATTAGGCTTTGCGGTTACGCATGTAGCAAATAGGATGGAAAACCAACCAAGCGTAAATGCCTAAACCGATAGAGGCTCCAATCAAATTCATCCAATCGACCCAAGTGTTAACATAGGCAATAGTGGATTGAGTATGTATGGGTAATAGGAATAAAGCAGCGATCGCTACTAAAGGTGGCAGGACCTTAGAACCTATTCCGCCCGTCGATTTGAACGTGTAACCCTTTAAACGTCCCATGATTTGTGGGACAAGAAATACAACGATCATGAGCGCAATCAGCCATAGCCAAGGCAAGGCAGAGTACCAAAGAACCGTTAAAATACCAGTCAGTGTCATGTCATGATCTCCTTAGATCTTGCCTTCAAGCATAGCGAAGTAAGCGGGACGTAGCATACGTTCTTTCATTACCCATACTGTCCATGATTCCTCTTTTGGATCTATAAAAGAGAAAGAGGGTAGGAGTTGAGCATCCCAACCAAACTCTACCAACATCGCTTTACCGATACCTGTAATCAATGGGCAGGAAGTGTAGCCATTGTGTTTAGCTGGCAAGGGTTGGCCTTGAAGGTGAGCTAAGAAGTTTTTCTCTAATACACCTGCTTGCATTTTCACGCTAGCCGCTGTTTTGTTAATGGGCATGCCCATAACATCGCCAATACCCCAAACATTAGGATAATTTGGATTTTGTAGTGTTTCACGATCAACTTCCATCCAATCTTTAAATGGAGAGTCATCAGCAAAACGTAGCGGGCTGTTTAGAATTGGATCTGGAGCCGTCATCGGTGGAACGACGTGAATAAACTCATAGTCCTTCACCTGATCTTCACCGTCACGGACACTGTAATAGGCTTTTTTAGCGTCGGCATCAATACCTGTTAGTGTCCAGAAGTCATTTCTCGTAACACCCTGATCTGTAAAGCGCTGTTTAACGAACTCGTTGTAGAAAGGCACGCTAAACAGAGAGCCAGAAGGTGTCATAAACTCAACATTAAAATTGTTACGACGACCAGTATCTTCAAGACGAGACAGGGTGGTAAAGGTCATTTTCAGTGGCGCACCCGCACACTTGAGTGCCGTTGGTGGCAAGTTGAATAAACCATTGCCACTACCTTTCTGAATCCAACGAGAAATCTCATCATAGGTCACTGCTGCGGCCTCAATGCTGGCGTAAACACTACCCACCCCTTTGCCTTGGCCGATCAGATTGGTATCCATACCTTCAATACGCTCGTAACGAAGTTGTAAACCACAAGCGACAATCAGATAATCGTAGTTAATGGTTTCACCATTGCTGACACGCACACGATTATTGTCTGGATCATACTCGGTTACCATACCGCGAACCCAGTTGACACGCGATGGAATCCACTCGCCTGTTTTAGAGATCGTTTTGTTCTTGTCCCAAACGCCCGAGGCGACCAGAGTCCATCCAGGTTGATAGTGGTGATCTTCTCGTGAATCGATAATCGTAATTTTTGCACCGGGTAAGCTGCGTGCAAAACGGTTGGCCATGGCGATGCCACCGGCCCCCGCGCCACTAATAACGATATGAGCGTTGGTTTGCACTGTGTTGGCAGCAGCATTGCCTGCTAAGCTTAGAACTGGGGCTGTGACAGCGGCACCTAGACCTAACTTTAATAGGTCGCGGCGTCGTTCATTCGCCTTTGGGGAGTGTTTAGAAGACATACTGAGCTCCGGATATTTTTCTTCTGTTCATGCTCCGGTCCTTGGTACAGATTATCCTTAGGTTATTGTTGAAGTATAGGTGAGTTCAAATTAATGTAAATATAACTAATGTATTATGTGCATATGCAAAAAACTTATAAATAGAGATGGCTAGGCATAACTCTGCATCTATCGTTATACTAGAAACCCATCACCAGCGGCGAATTGGACTTAAGCACGCGTGAATCCAAGAAAAATAACCTATGCAGATAAATATGTGCTACTGATTGAAAGCAGTGGGAATATGCGTGCCACCATTGTGCAAATGCTGCGTCAACTGGGTGTCGTGAATATCAAACCGGTCACTGTCAATGCACAGGTACTGGAACTTATTCAGGAAGAGCGCTTTGATATTGTGCTGCTAGGCCACAATGCCAGTGATAAGGTGACGGGTATTCAGTTGCTTGAAGAAGCGAGATACCGAAATTATATGCGCCCATCGACTGGCTGGATATTTATGACCAGCGATGCCTCCCAGCAAGTTATTCTTCATGCAATCGATAGTAATCCTGATTACTTGCTGACCAAGCCATTCACGGTTGAAGAGCTTAAGCACCGTATTGATGCGCTGATCGTTCGCAAGCAGTTGTTAAAAGAAGTCGATGAGGCGGTCGAAAGAGGAGATCTGGAGAATGCTGTTAAAGCCTGTGATCAGATTAGTGTAACGGATCCGAGCTACGATTTTGTTCAGCGTTATAAAGGACGACTATTGCTACAGCTTAAGCGACCCAGTGAGGCGCTTAGCCTTCTTCAGGAGCGATACTGGCAAAATGCTGACAAGGATACTGGGTTACTCATTGCTCAGGCATTGCTAGCCTTGAAACAGCCCGAAGCCGCTATTCAGCAACTGCAAGAGTTAACAGAGCAGCATCCATTGCTCGTCCCAGCGCTAGACCTCCTTGCACAGGCCTATGAAATGCATGGTGATTTGCAGCAAGCGAGAGAGGTGCTTAGAGAAGCAACGCGTAAGTCACCCTTAGGCATCCCTAGACAAATGGAGTTGGGAAGAATAGCGACCCAGACACGGGAATTGTCAGTTGCTGAGGGCGCATTCAAACGATCCATAGTCTTGGGTCGAAGTAGTTGTTACAAGTCGCCAGAGCCTTATCTTCGATTAGCCAATATTCGTCGTTTAGAGATGCAAGATGCGGATGCGGATAAGCAAGTAGAACTGCATAATGATTTAGATGCCATTTTGAATCATGCCCAGTTTAGCTTTCCAAAAGATGAATCGCTGAAAGTAAAATCGCTTCTGATTCGTTCTCAGACCTATCGTGATCTAGGTAAACAGGTCAAAGCCGATGGCTTACAGCGTGAAGCTGAAAAAGTGAACGCACAACTTACCGCACCTCTTGATCTAAGCAGAGAGGCTATCTTACTGTCCGGTGATGTGGTTCCAGTACTCGAAGAAACCTCCGAACAGGCAGATCAAACCACCAATAGGGTTCCTTATGATGAGGCACTCAGTGATAAGATGAATCGTATGGCGATACGCCATTATATGGCTGGCAAGACAGTTCTAGCTGTGCGTTGTTTGAACATGGCCATCGAGTACAATCCGTCTAATAGTGCAGCAATATTGAATTTAGCACAGCTCTATCTAGAGCTGGCAAGAGACCAGCAGGATCGCCGCGAAGAGCGTTTGTTGATGGTTAAGCGCTTTTTGAAACTGAGTTTAAAATTATCCTTGTCTGAAATTGCCAAAATTCGTCAACAAGAGCTAGTTGATCATCTAAGAAAGTCGATTGATTCTCTTCCAAAAGCTTCCCTCGGCGTACTATTGCGCTAAGATGTAGATGAACTACCCTGCCTAAGCCGCTTCGCGGTTAGACAGGGTTTCGCGGGGCCGTAGCCCCGCTTCTAATAGCAGGTCGATGTGCTTGACCGCTATGGGCGTGTCCATAACGCCCTTACCGGCTTCGA
>JAJOJN010000069.1 GCA_021208565.1 Nitrincola sp. | reverse complement strand
GCATCGTCGATTACGAAACTAGGTAGTTTTTTACGTAAAACTAAGCTTGATGAGTTGCCGCAGTTGTGGAATGTGCTGAAAGGTGAAATGAGTTTGGTTGGTCCGCGCCCGAATTTGTTTAACCAAGAGGAGCTGATTGCAGAGCGGGATGCGATGGGAGTCTACGCAGTTCGGCCAGGTATCACAGGGTTGGCTCAAGTGAATGATATCGATATGTCTACACCCAAACTTTTGGCTGAAACAGATCAAAAGATGCTGAAAAGTTTAACGGTTACTGCTTACTTTAAATATATCTTTATGACTGTTGCGGGTAAGGGTGCGGGGGGATCGCGTGCCGGGAAAGGATAACGTTTAAGTCATGAGCCAATCTGTAGATACAAGACGCTTTCACGTCAAATTGATGAATTTGCAGCGCAGTAAAAAGCGCTTGTTGATGCTTGCCGCTGATCTTGTTGCCTTACCTCTTGCGCTTTGGTCAGCGTATGCCTTGCGTTTTGCAGAGCTATGGCCAGAGGAGTATCTTTATCCTGCTGGCTGGCTGTTTGTCCTTCTGCCATTGGTGGGTATCCTCATTTTCATTAAACTGGGCCTTTATCGTGCCGTTGTCAGGTACATGGGGGCTCAAGCGATTTGGACAGTAGCCTTTGGAGTGATGATTCTATCGTTGCTGCTCTGGGCTTCAGCTTATGTACTGCGTATAGAACCCTTTCCTCGATCCATCCCGATTAATTTTGCTTTAGTGGCCATGATCTATGTCGGTGGTAGTCGTCTATTGATGCGTAGCTACTATCACTGGCTGCTAAATCACTTTTTGACCAAAGATGCTGTACTCATTTATGGTGCTGGCGGCAGTGGTGTGCAGTTGGCAAGAGCGTTAGCCGGTAGTGAAGAACTGAGTTGCGTGGGGTTCTTAGATGATGACAAAACGCTCTGGGGTAGTTCCGTAGCGGGCTTAACTGTCTATGACCCTGCCAGCATCCCAGAACTCGTCGAGGATCGCCGTATTACCTCTGTGTTACTGGCAATGCCTTCAGCAACACCCAAGGCGAGAAAGCGGATTTTAGATCGCTTAGCCGATTACCCTGTTCATGTGAGAACGGTACCTGCGATGCATGAAATTGTCTCGGGTGAATCGGTGGCGAATCTTCGTGAGATAGAGATTGAAGATCTTCTAGGCCGAGATCCAGTTCCCCCCCATGCAGCCTCTTATCGATTCCAGTATTCGTGATAAGGTGGTGCTGGTAAGTGGAGCAGGTGGGTCGATAGGTTCAGAAATCTGTCGTCAAGTGATCGCACAAAAGCCCAAATGCTTACTGCTATATGAGCAGAGTGAATTTGCGCTCTATTCAATAGAGCAAGAACTACAACAAGTGATAAACACCCAAGCTTTATCAGTATCCTGTATTCCACTATTAGGATCGGTACTTGATCAACAACGCATTAAAGAGATTCTGCAGCGTTTTTCTGTTCAAACCATCTACCATGCGGCGGCTTATAAACATGTTCCATTAGTGGAGCACAATATTTTAGAAGGTATTCGCAATAACGCACTGGGCACTCAGGTGATCGCCGAGGCAGCCAAATCCTTCGGTGTGGAGCGATTCGTGTTGATCTCCACCGATAAAGCGGTGCGTCCTACCAATGTGATGGGGGCAACGAAACGCTTAGCCGAGTTGATTCTACAAGACTTAGCCAGCCAACCGTCCAAAACCATCTTTTCCATGGTGCGCTTTGGTAATGTGCTAGGCTCTTCAGGTTCGGTAGTCCCTCTATTCCGTAAGCAGATAGAGGCTGGTGGTCCTGTTACCGTTACTCATCCCGATATCACCCGTTACTTTATGACTATCCCTGAAGCCGCTTCTTTAGTGATTCAGGCAGGCTCTATGGCAAAAGGCGGTGATGTCTTTGTGTTGGATATGGGTGAATCGGTTAAGATCATCGACCTAGCAAGGCGTATGATTCGTTTGATGGGTTATGAAGTACTGGATGAAAAGCACCCAGAAGGTGAAATTGAGATCGCTTTCAGTGGATTGCGTCCTGGTGAAAAACTCTACGAAGAATTACTGATCGGTGATGACGTCATCGGAACCGACCATCCCAAAATTATGCGTGCTTTAGAAGAAAAGTTGTCCTCCGAAGAGTTGAGTTCTATTCTTGCAAAACTCAACCAAGCCATAGCACAGCTTGACTGTGAACAAGCGCGTCAACTGCTTGAACAAGCTGTTTCAGGTTTTCAGCCTTCGTCTGGTATTGTGGATTGGTTGGCTAGGGAGGTGCGCCCTGAAGCTAAGAATCTGATAGTTACTAATTAGCATGTCATTTTGTATTCTGCTAGTTTAAGTATTTGGTAATGATATGGACTATAATTTCGAGTGGGATCCAGTTAAAGCTGAAATTAACAGAAAAAAGCACCGTGTGACGTTCGAACAAGCATGTGCTGTATTTAACGATCCTATGGCCATTACTGTGTTTGATGAAGACAACTCTGTTGATGTTGAAGACCGCTGGATAACTTTAGGTCAAACCAATAGTCAGTTATTTTTAGTGGTAGTGCACACATATCGTGAACTAAGAAAAAACAATCTGACGATCAGGTTAATTTCTGCAAGGCTAGCTACAAAACATGAAATTAAGCAATACGAGGGGTGATTAAGATGCGTGAAGAGTATGACTTTTCTAAAGGTGAACGAGGTAAATTCTTTAACCCTAACGGAAAAATGAATCTACCAGTGTATCTAGATGCTGACGTGCTGGATTATTTCTCGGCTAAAGCGAAAGCTAAAGGCGTGCCTCTAAGCGTTATGGTAAATGATTTACTTAAAAAAGATATTGAATTGATTGAGGGAATAAGCTGATACCACAGGGTAGGTGAAGAGATGAGAGTCGGCGTAACAATTCAAACGAGAATCAGAGACTAGCAATTTCTATACAGGTCTTAATGGGTAGCCACATTTCAAGTCGAATCTGATCGCCAGAATCGGCAGGCAAGAAACCATACTGTTGGTAAAAGGGAATGACATTCGGAGTCATCGGGTCAACAAATAAACCTATTACAGAAATTTGTTGTGCGACCAGTGCCGTTCGATAGATAGCGTCAATCAATAACCGTTCACCTATGCGCTGAGTTTGTTGTGAGCGATCTACTGCTAATCGTGCTAATTTAACAGCACTGAGTGGGTGAGGATAGTTTGCATAGTGCTTGTGAGCCACTGGCGTTGTCACTGAATAGCCGATCAGGGTGTAATAGCCAATGATAGCAATGGGGTCTGTTTCACGGCAGGCTACGTAGGTTTTTGATATGTTCTTTGCAGTTTTTTGTCTGGCTTGTTGTTGTAAAAATAGATTTAGTTCGGTGACACCACTATCAAACCCCTTTCGGTTATGTTGCCGATTTATTTCTTCAATGATTATCGACATTCACCGTTTCCTTGTAACGCTGTGCTGCTTTCAGCAGTTTACTATTTGGTTTAGGTGGATTATCTAAGGCGGCAAACAAGGCATCTGCACTGGTCACTGAAAGGTGTAATGTTTCAGTTTCCTGGATAACGTTGCGAGCTTTTTCCATTGCCGCCTCAATCATGAACTGCGAAACACTAGCTCCGGAGTGATCAGCAGCCCTTTGTATAATTTCTTGTATTTCACTGGTGACTCGCGCAACCAAGCGGGTATTTTTACGTTCTGTATGAGCAGGTATAATCTCACCTGTATTTTTTCATATTTTGCTATGTTGCCATAGTGGCATACAGTGAGATGTGTTTCAAGTTTTGGGTCGGAGTAACAATGTATTTGGCTAATACCCAACGCTGTTGAAGGGTAGCAGTTTGCGATCATTTACCTTGGGTAGCTTGTGGGCCTTGGCGTCGGCCACCATCTTAGCCTCAAGCTCGTCTTCCAGATAGATAGTGACTTTTCCCATTGTAATTTAGTCTCTTCGATAAAGTATATGTAGAAGTGTATGTGTATTAGGGTGTGCATTCAATCGGAAGAAGATCCGGGTCAGGAAGATCCCTGTCCTGTATGAGAAAGCGCTAAACAAGGAAGTCTTAGCGAGAGAGGGGAGTTAGCATGGATGCGAAATGAGCCTCTCACTCTTAATCCCTTCCTGATATCTATGCATTTTGTGATAGTATTGAAGACCTCTTTTAATCTTCAGAGTGCTTAATCATGGATTCAGATATTCGCTGGAAACAACGTTTCAGAAATTTCAGTAGAGCATTTAGCTTATTGCGTGAAGCATTGGAGTTGCAACCAAGCCAGCTAAACCAACTAGAGAAGGAAGGAATCATTCAGCGTTTTGAATATACCTTTGAATTGGCTTGGAAGGTGCTTAAAGATGTAATGGAGTCTGATGGTATTGCTTTAGACCAGATTTCACCTAAGGCTGTCGTGAGACAGGCATATTCTGCTAAGTATATTGATAATCCAGAAGTTTGGCTTAATATGATCGGTGATCGTAATCTAATGAGTCATACTTACGATTTCACCAAATTTGAAGCTGTCATTAACACGCTGCGAGAATCCTATCTGCCGGAACTAGAGGCGTTTTATCATGACCTTATTGCCAAAGAACTTGAATCCTGAATCTTTGGGTCTAAAGCACGTCTGGTTTGAGCAGTTGCTTGAGTCTTTTGCTAAGCATCCAGAAATTCGATTGAAGTAATCGTTTATGGTTCGAGAGCCAAAAGGTAAC
>JAJOJN010000074.1 GCA_021208565.1 Nitrincola sp. | reverse complement strand
TTCCCGCCATAAAAACGTAACCTATAAACCTAAGAATATAATTGGTTTTAAGTGTAACATGAAGTCAATTTGGATAAAGAAAATTTGCAATCGTGACAGAGGCTGCTTATACTTTCGCGCCGACTGATTCATTCAGTTTTGCGTTATGGTGACTCTGCCGGTCCTCTCGCAACGATACACCGTGAACCTGGTCAGGCCTGGAAGGGAGCAGCCATAGCGGTCGACTCGTGTGCCGGGATGTGGCTGGTGGAGTTGCCTCCAATCTCTCCTACTTTACCTTCCGTTTTTATCTCTTTATTTCAACTGACTGTGTTGCTTTTGTCCATTGAACTTTACAATTGCGTCTTTAATTCTTCTGGTTATCAGCCTAGATTTTATAGATCTAAAAAAGGTGTTATTTCATCCCATAGGCGCATAGTTCAATCTTGTGCGTTGCACTATACTGCACAGCCATCCTGATAGCGCGTCCGGTGCTATCTATTAACGTTTTCAGAAGTAACAGCCATGACTTGCAGACGTCCTTACCTGCTTTTTGCCCTAGTTTTAAGCCTGTTTTTAATTCCTGGTTTCGCCATTGCTGCAACAGGTCCGTTGGATCTAACGGCCTCGGGTGCTGGGTATGCTGCGCTTATCATCTTCACCCTGGCCTATATCCTGGTGATGATGGAAGAAAAACTCCATCTACGAAAATCCAAACCTGTGCTGGTGGCAGCCGGTGTAATTTGGGCTATCGCTGGATGGGTTTATGTTCAGGCTGATATGGTTGGAATCCCTGAAGAAGCATTCAAAATAACGTTGCTTGAGTTTGCGGAGTTAATGCTGTTCTTGTTGGTTGCTATGACCTACATCAACGCCCTTGAGGAGCGGCGTTTTATTTGATGCTTTGCGCTCCTGGATGGTGAGGCAAGGCTTTAGTTACCGAACGCTGTTCTGGATGACCGGTTTTCTTTCCTTCTTTATCTCTCCCATCGCGGATAACCTGACAACAGCACTGTTGATGTGTGCAGTGGTTATGAAAGTAGGCGAGGGCGATAATCGCTTTATTAATCTGTGTTGTATCAATATTGTGGTTGCGGCAAATGCCGGCGGTGCCTTTAGTCCTTTTGGGGATATTACCACGCTCATGGTCTGGCAAGCGGGCTTAGTTCGTTTTGATGAGTTCCTCGTTCTTTTCTTCCCATCTTTGGTGAATTTCTTAATCCCAGCCATCATCATCAGTTTCTTTGTGGGTAATCAAAAGCCCAGTGTGGTTGACGAAGAGGTTGAGCTAAAACGCGGTGCGCGTCGAATTTTGGCGCTGTTTCTATTGACTGTCGCGACAGCGGTGGCTTGTCACACGATTCTGCATTTGCCACCTGTATTGGGTATGATGGCTGGCTTGGGTTATCTACAATTTTTCGGTTATTTCTTACGAGTGACTTTACCCAGTTCGTTGGCGAAAAAGCGTTTAATGGCTGAGCATGCCGGTGATAAAAAACGTTTAGAGCGTCTTGGTAGCGTGGTGCCTTTTGATGTCTTTAGCCGTGTGGCACGAGCCGAGTGGGATACCTTGCTCTTCTTCTATGGTGTCATTATGTGTGTTGGCGGACTTGGGTTTATGGGTTATCTGGCGATGATGTCAGAAGTGCTCTATAACCAGTGGGATGCGACCTATGCCAACATTGCATTGGGTGTAATATCTGCTGTAATCGATAACATTCCAGTGATGTTTGCGGTGATTACTATGGAACCACACATGTCTCACGGGCATTGGTTGCTGATCACGCTAACAGCGGGTGTGGGCGGTAGTTTACTATCAGTCGGCTCAGCGCCGGCGTCGCCTTGATGGGCCAAGCACGGGGTATCTATACCTTTATGGGGCACTTGCGCTGGATGCCTGTCATATTATTGGGTTACATCGCCAGTGTATTAATGCACTTATGGTTGAATGAGTCGCTCTTTAGTGTCTATTGATGCAGGACGAGAAGGCTAAATTCGTGCTAGCATAGCGCCTTTATCAGGGTGATTTAGAGAGCTGGTTTCTCCATGAGCTATCAGGTATTGGCGCGAAAATGGCGGCCACGTAAATTCAGTGAGATGGTAGGGCAAGAACATGTCCTACGCGCGCTTGTTAATGCGCTCGATAACGACCGCCTTCATCATGCGTATCTTTTTACTGGAACGCGTGGGGTGGGGAAAACTTCAATCGCACGATTATTTGCTAAGGCGCTGAATTGCGAAGAAGGTGTTTCATCTGAACCTTGTGGTGTCTGTACGGCTTGTCGCGAGATTGCTGAAGGACGTTTTGTAGACCTGATCGAAGTGGATGCGGCGTCTCGAACCAAGGTAGAGGATACGCGTGAACTGCTTGAAAATGTGCAGTATGCGCCTAGTCACGGACGCTATAAAGTTTACCTCATCGACGAGGTACACATGCTGACCAATCATTCCTTCAATGCTCTGTTAAAGACATTAGAAGAACCACCACCGCATGTGAAGTTTCTCTTAGCCACCACTGATCCGCAAAAACTGCCTATTACGGTGTTGTCACGTTGTTTGCAGTTTAATCTTAAAAACTTAAGCCCTCAGCGAATTGTTGAGCATCTTCACTTTGTGTTAACACAAGAGCAGATCAGTTTTGATGATCCTGCACTTTGGTTATTAGCGCGTAGTGCGGACGGTTCGATGCGTGATGCTTTAAGTCTGACTGATCAAGCGATTGCTTTCGGTTCGGGCAGTATTAACGAAGGCGATGTCCGAAACATGCTGGGCACGATTGACCAGCAATTAGTTTATGAGATTTTGACAGCACTGACGCAACGAGATGCTCGTCGTGTCATTGCGGCTGTGCAAACTCTATCCGAGTTCAGCCCTGATTACAGTGCTGTACTCGCTGATCTGATTAGTTTGTTGCATCGTGTTGCGTTAGGACAAGTTTTACCCAATGCGATAGATAACAGTTTGGGTGATCAGCAGCAGATTATGCAGTTGGCAAAATTGTTATCTCCTGAGGATGTTCAGCTTTTCTATCAGATAGGTCTGATGGGGCGCAAGGATCTTCCCTACGCACCAGATTTGCGTGAAGGCTTAGAGATGGTGTTGCTGAGGATGTTAGCCTTCAGACCCGTTCAGTTAGCGCCGCGTGCAGAGCAGCCTGTGATAGAGTCCTATCCCGAGGAGTCATCTGAATTAAGCCCAAGCCCAGCAAAAGAAGAACACCTATCCGTCTCACCTGAAGTACAAACGAAGTCGGTTGTCCCTTCCGAGCCGACGCCTGTTTCTGAACAAGATGTGCCACCATGGGAAGATATTCCCGTATGGGCTTCTGAGGGCAACTCCGAGCCGATTCAGCCAGAGAGTGATGTCGTAAAGAATGATGAGATTGTACAACCCAACTTCGAAAGCATAGCTACCGACCCTATTCAGTCTATTAAATCGGAGCAAAGCCCGCCAAAAAAGTCTGAAACGGCTGAGCCAAGCCAAGCGGTCAGCCTTGGCAGTTTAAGCCTTGAAAACTGGGTCATACTAGCCAATGAACTGCCTTTAACGGGGATGACGGCCAGTATCTGTCGCAATCTCTCTTTGGAGCATCTAGATGACAAACAACTGGTGTTTCATTTTACCCCGGAGCAAGGGGCGTTGATGAATGCGACTCAGCAAGATCGAATTAAGGAAGCGTTAGAAACTCACTTAGGCATGGCATTAGCGGTGAGCTTTGTACAATCGGCGCAAACACGAGAAACACCCGCTCAGTTCTCTCAACGTAAGAAAGCGGAGCGTCAAGCAGAAGCGGTCGTTTCGATGCAGAAAGACCCTGTGGTTCAGCGTATAATAGAAGAGTTTTCGGCTGAATTACTGACAGAGTCGGTCAAACCGATCGATGAGCCTTTGAATAGACATTGAGTAAAGAGGATACCAAGATGATGAAAGGTATGGGCGATATCATGAAGCAAGCCCAAAAAAATGCAAGAGCAGATGCAGCGTGTCCAACAAGAGATTGCGAATGCAGAAGTTCAAGGCGAATCGGGTGCAGGTCTTGTCAGCGTTGTGATGACAGGTCGTCACGATGTGAAGCGTGTCTCTATCGATAGCAGCCTGATGGAAGAAGATAAAGAGATTCTAGAGGATCTGATCGCTGCAGCCGTGAATGATGCGGTGCGTAAAGTTGAGGCGGATTCTCAGGAGCGTATGGCTAAAATTACTGGCGGTATGCAGATGCCACCAGGCTTTAAGATGCCCTTCTAATGTCGCTTAGCCCGTTATTGCAACAATTGATCAATGCCCTGAGGTGTTTGCCTGGAGTAGGACCGAAGTCAGCCCAGCGTATGGCACTGCATTTGTTAGAGCGTGATCGAGATAACGCACGTAAATTGGCCAGTTCACTGATGGATGCAGTGGACCATATCGGTGAGTGTGAGAAGTGTCGTGCACTCTCAGAAACTCCAATCTGTGATATTTGTGCGGATACCCAACGGGATCATTCACTGGTCTGTGTACTTGAGTCCCCGGTGGATTTGATGGCAATCGAGCAAAGTGGCAGCTTTAACGGCGTTTACTTTGTATTACGAGGTCATTTATCGCCGATTGATGGTATAGGTCCTGAGGATTTAGGCATTCCACAGTTCCTTGAACGCATTGATCAAGGTGCTGTTTCCGAAGTGATTTTAGCCACGAATCCCACGGTTGAAGGTGAGGCTACGGCTCACTATATTTCAGCGCAAATCCCTAATAGTGTAAAAGTCACTCGGATTGCACATGGGGTTCCAGTGGGCGGTGAGCTTGAATTTGTTGATGGTGGAACACTGGCACATGCCTTATCTGGACGACGTGTAATGAATCGGGATGCTTCATGACAGAAACGAGCCAAGGTTTTCAAGTAGGTGAGTTGGAACAAAGTGCTCATCAACCTATCTGGATTGTTGAAGATGCTGCGCTAAGGCAGCATTGTGAAGAATGGTCTCACTTGTCGATGATCGCCTTGGATACTGAATTCATGCGAGTGGATACCTTCTATCCGGTTCCGGGCTTGATTCAAGTCGCGGATGAGAAGGCGTGTTATCTGATCGATCCGCTGAAAATAACCGATATGAGCCCGCTAGCGCGTATTCTAACGAATACCAGCATCATTAAAGTATTGCATGCGGCGAGTGAAGATCTGGAGCTATTTAGGCATCATTGTGGTGCTGTGCCTGAGCCCCTATTGGATACCCAAGTGGCGGCTGCCTTTGCTGGTTGGGGGTTTAGCATGGGCTTGCAGCGTATCGTTGAAAAAGCGCTGCAGATTCAGTTAGGTAAAGGTCACACTCGCTCTGATTGGCTGCAACGACCGCTCAGTCAAGAGCAGATTCTCTACGCCGCTTTGGATGTGGCTTATCTTCCCGCTATTGCTAAGCAGCTTACTCATGAACTAAATGAGCTAGGACGCTATGACTGGATGATAGATGAGTGCCAAGCACTCTGTCTCTCTTCCAGAGATCAAGACCCTGAAGGGCTAACCTATTACCAGCGTTTTACTCAGTTAAATATCACCTCTCCAGTGACCTTGGCCGGTTTAAGGGATGTGACGGCGTGGCGAGAGCAAACTTGCCGTGCCCGAAATCTGTGTCGTCCTATGGTGCTGAGAAATGAGACCATTGTTGCCTTGATTGAAGCCTGGCCGCGAGGGTTTAAAGAGCTCTGTGACCTACATCTTCTGCGTGCTCAGCAGCTTAAGCAGGATGGTGGTACGCTGATTGCGATCCTGAAACAAGCTTCGGAATCGGCTGAGCGAAACCCTCCAGAGCCGATTCGTTTGCCATTGCATGTCTATAATAGTGATAAGTTGAAGCGCTTAAAGTCGATCGGCAAAGAGATTGCGAAGAAAGAAAAAATAGCCCCCGAGCTGCTAGTTCGCCGACGTGATTTAGAAAAGCTGATTAACTCTCGTGATGATCAGGGTCGTTATCATTTGCCTCCCTCTTTATTGGGTTGGCGTAAACCCTTGATCGGAGATCAATTATTAACGGCGTTGGAAGCACTAGAACCTAAACCCGAAGTATTACAGGAAACTTGATGTTAATTTGTTCAATATACCGTAGTTCGCGCAAAGATGAGATGTATCTCTACGTTGATAAAAAAGATGGATTAAAGCAGGTCCCTGAAGCGCTAATGGAGCGCTTTGGTAAGGCTCAACATGTTATGGATCTGCCTGTTCTACCCGGTAAGAAGCTGGCGCGAGTGGATATAGAGAAGGTTATCGAGTCGATTCGTGAAAAAGGTTTCTTTTTACAGATGCCACCTCCGAAAGAAGATTATCTGCTTGATCTCTATAAAGAACGCCCTGAAACAGGGGTTCGTTAATCATGGAGCAGCTTCCATTTTGGCAACGTAAAAAGCTTCATGAAATGTCTCACGAGGAGTGGGAGTCACTGTGTGATGGTTGTGCCCTCTGCTGCTTACATAAGGTTGAAGATGAGGATACCGATGAGGTGTTCTATACTTCTGTTGTTTGCCATCTACTTGATGATGAGACCTGTCGTTGCACGCGCTACCATGAGCGAACGGTGTTAGTGCCTTCCTGTGTTCAATTACGTCCTCAAGATGTCTCCGAGTTTCATTGGTTGCCACCCAGCTGTGCTTATCGTCTTGTCCATGAAGGACTGCCTTTGCCCGAAAGACATCCGTTAGTGAGTGGACGAAAAGAGTCGATGATCGAATCCGGTATGTCGGTACTCAACGTCTATGAGATAAAAGATGATGAAATTGATGACGATGAAGAGTTAATCGAATTCGTCATGGAAGAGGGGATAATTTTTCGAGGTTGATTAAAACGCAATGATCTTCGCTGCAGGATTGAACGTATTGTTCTAATATAGGAGCATTCAATTCAGTTTTAGCGGAGTCATTTGTGGTTTCATTTATCCCTGGAAAACAACGAATACGCTCCGCATCTTTAAAGGTAAATCTCTACCTATTTGTTTTTCTTGTTATTTCTGCAGAAGCTTCACGTTACTTCACCCTAGAGGGGCATGCGCTTTCTGTGATTTGGCCACCGGCGGGTATTTTCTTAGCCGCCGTGTTGGTATTCGGCACTAGAGTCCTTCCTGTTTTAATTTTGGCAATGATTTTCTGGAGCCAGGTGTTTCAGAATGCAACTTTAACCCTAAGTTTGTTCTTTTCATTGGGTTTAGCGTTCGGCAGTTGGCTAGGCGCTAAAGCGATGCAACCAACGGCCATAGATCTGTCATCAACCAGCCAGCTGCTTAGATTGTACCTAGGTGGCGTTTTGTTGGCTTCGGGCATCAGTAGTTTGTTTGGCTCTTTAGGTATCTTTCTGACAGGCGAATTAGCGCCTTTTAAATTTATAGATATCTGGATGGTGTATTGGGGGTTTGAAGGTTTCGGCGTCATGCTGTTTACACCCATCGCGGTGCTATTGCTCTTGGATAGAAAAGACCTTTTCAACGAATCCAATCCGATTTAGCCCGGCTGGAGCTAAAATTATGGCTGATGTTGAGCCTTATGATGGCCAGTTTAAGTGTGCTACTCAGTCTTCAAGGTCAATCACTTTATGCAACGCTGATTGCTTACAGTTTTTTTCCTTTATTGTGCTGGCTGGTATTTTCGGCAACACGAGCCACCCTTTTTGCACTTTTGCCGGTATTTGCAATGGCGTTTGTGATCTTTGCATTACGTGGTTGGGCGGATGTGCAATTAATCAATTCATTTGATGGCCTAGTAAAACTCTTATTACAGCTCGCCAGCGTTATTCTGATGGCGCACCTCGTTGCAACACTTACCTTTGAACGAAACCGATTGTTAGATGGCTTTAAGCGTCAAGCGGTCAGAGATCATCTCACCGGCTTACAAAATGATCGCGGACTCAATGCTTTTTTACAAAAAACGATTGAGCAACAGTCCATGCATGATTATCGATTGGTGCAGTTGGAAATTCTAGATTTTGACGACTTGCGATTGAGAGTAGGGTTTGATGCGGCTTGTGATATTGAGCGTGCTTTAGCGCAACGTCTACAGATACTCGACTCGATTCAGTTGTCGCGTTTGAGTGCCGGGAGTTATATCTGGCTGATGTCTGATAAGACGCAGTTGTTCGATCAAGAGATTGAAGCACTCTACACCTCCCTAAATGAGACCTTTATTGAGGGTAGTGAGCTGCAGCAACCGATTCAGGTCGCCATTGCCTCTATACCCTTTGAGTTAAAGTTAGATTCTCCCATGAAGTGTTTGACGGCGCTAAGTCAGGCTGTCGCAGTGGCTAGAAGGCTGCCGCGTCGTGTGTGGCAGGAGCCTAATGCGGTTAGATTAATTGAGCAGCGTGAGGCTTTAATTGATCAATTTGATCGGCTTAAAAAGGCTGTTCGACAAGGAAATCTAAAGCTCTATGCACAAGCCATTCGCTCTTTGCGCCATCCAGAAGAGGGTTTGATGTTCGAAGTCTTAATCCGATTTCAAGGAGATGGTGATGACGTCATTCCTCCAGCCCCTCTGTTAAACGTTGCAAAAACCTTTGGCTATATGCCTGTGGTTGATTTTTGGGTGATTGAAGAAACGTTTAAGTATCTAGCTGAGCAAGCTGAGCAATTCAGTTTGGTTAAACGTTGTTCAATTAACCTTTCCGGTCAAACTCTAGTTTCAGCAGGTTTGCTTGAGCATATTGAGCGCTGCTTTAGGGATTATTCTGTCGATAGGCATAAAATCTGTTTTGAAATTACAGAAACAGAAGTGATAGAAGACGAAGAGATCGCGACTAGCGCGATTAGTGCGCTTAGAGCTATGGGCTGCAAAATAGCCCTAGATGATTTTGGTACGGGTCTCGCCTCGTTTGAGTATTTATATCGATACTCATTCGATTATTTAAAAATTGATGGTCGTTTTTGTCAGAAACATCCTGACGCATCCGGTTGATCAGATCACGGTCAAATCGATCGCTGAAATTGCTTCAGCTATGGGTCTGGAAACAGTTGCAGAGTTTGTCGAATCAGAGACGATGGTCACTATGCTGGCCGATTTTGGTGTCACCTATGCACAAGGATATGGTATCGCCCACCCTGAGCCGCTTAGCCAGTTTTTGAAGTGATTTGTCTGTGAATATTATATTTCTGTCTCTATCCGCAAAAAGGTCCACAAAAAAGGCACCCTAGGGTGCCTTTCTTCAGATCAAAACAAATTAATTGTTTTGATTAGCCATCTGTTGCTTGATCAGATCACCGATAGTGGTAGGACCTGCCACTTCGACTTCTTGATTGCGAACAGCGCTGATAGCGGCTTTCTCTTCAGCTTGATCTTTGGCTTTGATCGACAGGCTGATGACGCGGTTGCGACGGTCAACGTTGATGATCTTAGCTTCAACTGAATCGCCTTCTTTAAGGATGCTAGTTGCATCTTCAACACGGTCAGCAGACAGTTCAGATACTTTCAATTGAGCTTCAACACCTTCAGCTAACTCAACCACAGCACCTTTAGCGTCAACGCTCTTAACCGTACCGGTTACGATAGTACCCTTGTCGTTGCTAGCTGCAAACTCAGCAAAAGGATCGCTTTCTAACTGCTTGATACCCAGAGAGATGCGCTCTTTCTCTGCATCAATAGACAGAATAACGGCTTCAACTTCGTCACCTTTCTTGTACTGACGAAGTGCAGTTTCAGCATCCGCTTCCCAAGAGATGTCAGACATGTGAACCAGACCGTCAAGATCGTTATCCAGACCCACGAAGATACCGAAATCGGTGATGGTTTTGATGGTGCCTTTGACTTTATCGTTAGCAGCATACTTCTCAGAGAAGGCGATCCATGGGTTAACAGTGCACTGCTTGATACCCAAGGAGATACGACGACGCTCTTCATCAACGTCTAGGATCATCACTTCTACCTCATCGCCGATCTGAACGATCTTAGATGGGTGGATGTTTTTGTTAGTCCAAGACATTTCAGAAACGTGTACTAGACCTTCAACACCGTCTTCGATAGAAGCAAAGCAACCGTAGTCAGTCAGGTTAGTTACGCGAGCAGCGACTTTAGAGCCAGCTGGGTAACGGTTCTTGATCGCTTCCCATGGATCTTCAGACAGTTGCTTCAGACCGAGAGAGATACGGCCAGAATCTTTGTCAAACTTGATGATGCGAACAGAAATCTCGTCACCTGGGTTCAGCATTTCGCTTGGGTGAGAGATACGCTTCCACGCCATGTCAGTGATGTGCAGTAGACCGTCAACACCACCTAGATCGATGAATGCACCGTAGTTAGTCAGGTTCTTAACAAAACCTTTAACCACTTGGCCTTCGTCTAGCGCAGCCAGAAGCTCATCACGCTGAGCACTATTTGCTTCTTGCATGACAGCACGGCGTGAAACAACGATGTTGTTACGCTTAGGGTCAAGTTTGATTAATTTGAAATCAAGCTCTTTGCCTTCCAGGTGATCAACGTCACGAACAGGACGTACATCAACAAGAGAACCTGGTAGGAAGCCTTGAATATTGTTAATGCTGACAGTAAAACCGCCTTTGACTTTGCCAGAGATGTAACCCTTAATGTTTCTTCGGCGTCAAATTTGCTTTGAAGAACTTACCCAAGCCTCTGAACGCTTAGCTTTTCACGAGAAAGACGAGTTTCACCGAAACCATCTTCAACAGCTTCTAAGGCAACCTTAACGATGTCACCTAGTTTGATTTCAAGCTCGTTGTTGTCGTTCAAAAACTGTGAACGCGGAATAACCGCTTCAGATTTTAAACCAGCATTGACGGTTACCCAGTCGCTATCGATATCAACGACTTCACCAGTAACCAGTGTGCCTGGAGTCATGTCCAGAGATTTTAATGATTCTTCAAAAAGATCAGCAAAGCTTTCGCTCATGAAATTGTCCTATAGTTCGCTGCATTACGCAGCTCCAGCCTGTATCGCCAGTTATACAGGGTCGGTTAGCATTAATCGTTTTCCTAACACGCTACTGGCGAAGTGCTAGGTCTACGAAAAAAGATGTCAAATTATACAGGTGTTGAAGAAAAGTTGATAGCTCTTGCCTAAAAAATGCTCAGTTAAAGCGTTTTCTAATTGAGTAGATGAGCCATGTGTCGGTGTAAACCTTCACGAAGTTCTCGTTGGCAGGGGGGGAGGACGATATCGAGATCATCTTGCAAGGCCTGAGGCAGACGATGGCCTTCAGGATTCCAAAAAAATCACGGATATCACGTTCTTCACTAAAGTTATTAGCGGCTAAATCGATGGCATCTCCTACACAAAACATGAAGGCGGGTAGAAAATCGACCACTATCTCTGTTCGTTGCACGGCATCGAGCATCAGTGCATTGGTAAACACGAAACGCTCATACTCCATCCGTCCCGCTGCTGCCATGATTTCGAGGCGAAAATTACTAAAGCGTTGAGCATCCGCTGATTGTCTTAGAAATGTCAGTAACATGCGTTCGACGCGTTGTAATTCTTGAATAAAGTTCTCAGGAAGAAAATGTTCGGCTAGTCGCCGTTCCTCTTCAAAGCTCGCTAATTGCAATTCAAGGGCTTCAATTTGAGATCGCAAGGTTCGATTTTCAATGATGAGGTTTTCTCGATCTCTAACGAGGCTGTGCACAACACGTTCTGCGGGGGTTAGATTTTCTGTGCCGAAGGTGGCGGGTAGTTGAGTACCACCCAGAATACCCTCGGTGGTTTCAAATTGAGAAGTGCCGCGTAGATCAAAACCAAATTTTTCGAGGTTAACTTGATTAGCAGCTGTTTGTTTTTGAAGACCCTGGTAGCCAAAGAAACCTGCTACACCCAAAACGAGGAGCACGATGGGTGCAGCGATAAGTTTGACAAGATTTTTGTTGCCCTTGCCAGATTCACCAGCAGCTTCATTTGAAGCTGCTTTATCTTCGTCGGTTTCCTTAGTTGCCATTCACAACCCGGTTAGATGTTTGTGCAGTGTTCGCTAAGTGCAAATCGATAAAATCAACCATAATCTCAGCTGTTTCAAAGAGGATTGATTCAGCTTCAGGATTGATAGGGCGACCTTGACTGTCTTTCGGGAGTAGGTCATCGAGATCACTTAGTCTAGCAATAGGTGGCTCACCCTTGGCCATACGACGCTCATTCTCGGTATCGATCTGCCAACGCTCTACTTCATCACGCTGGTTGCGAACTTGGCTGATATTGAGCGGTACTTCAGTTTGTTGGCGCTGCTCACGACTGCGTTCAACTTGTTGTTGCATAAAGACAAAGTCAGGATTGTCAGCAACCCTTTCTTCATGACGACGGATTAAATCGTCCAACACAGGTGTAAGGCTTGGGAAGCGACCATGGCGAACAGGGTGAACAGTATCCCAAGGTAGAGCGCCTTCAAGAGCACTTTCGCCGATCACCTTCTCATCGAAAAGGGTCGGAAAAATAATGTGCGGTTCGACGCCCTTGTTCTGAGTGCTTTCACCAGAGATACGATAGAACTTGGCATGGGTCAATTTCATTTGACCATGCTCCAGCGGGAGCAAGGTTTGTACGGTACCCTTGCCAAAGGTTCGACTACCGACAACTAAACCACGGTTGTAATCTTGAATTGCTCCAGCAAAAATTTCTGATGCTGATGCACTAAGACGGTTAACAATAACCGCCATAGGGCCACTCCATGCAATTTTAGGATCGAAATCGCCTAAAATATCTACGCGACCTGTTGCATCGCGAATTTGCACAGTAGGTCCTCGGCTGATAAACAGGCCTGTCAGTTCATTGGCTTCTCTTAGGGAACCGCCACCATTGTTACGTAGATCCACGATCAGTGCATCTATGTTTTTGGTTTTAAGTTCCTCAATCAACCTTTCCACATCACGAGTCGTACTTTTGTACTCAGGGTCGCCGGCTTGCATAGCAGCGAAGTCGATGTAGAAGGCGGGAATTTCTATCACGCCGATTCTGTAGGGTTGACCATGGCGTTCAATGTCGATGATGCGACGTTGAGCGGCTTGCTCCTCTAATCGAACACGATCTCGGACAATAGTAACCACTCTCCGAGCAGAGCGATCTATCGAATCTGCTGGAATAATCTGCAGTCTAACCGTACTTTCACGAGGACCACGAATCAGGTTGACCACTTCATCTAAACGCCAACCGATCACATCTTGTATTGGGCCTTCTTCACCTTGACCAACACCAACAATGATGTCAGAGGGGCGCAGTTGTCCAGCGAGGTCGGCAGGGCCGCCTGGTACTAGACGAACCACTTTGGTGTGTTCATCTTCACCCTGGAGCACAGCACCGATACCTTCAAGAGACAGGCTCATATTAATTTGAAAGTTTTCTTGGTTACGGGGTGATAAGTACTGACTGTGTGGATCAAATACATGAGCGATGGCGTTGGCATAGCGCTCAAACACATCTTCGTTGTTGGTTTGCTCAAGTCGATTCAGCTGGTTTTCATAACGCTGAATTAAGGTTTCTCTCGCTTCAGCCAGCGTTTGATCCGCTAGCTTCAGGCTGATTAAGGCGTTTTTGAGACGCTTATCCCAGTGATGGTCCATCTCTTCAGGGGTACGAATCCATTCAGCTTCAGCTCTGTCTGTTTCAATGGTTAGATCAGAATTGAAATCAAATACATGTGATTCGTCTCTTAAAATATCTAATAGATAATTAAGACGTTCAATTTGTCTTTGATGAAAGCGATTGTAAATGGCGAAACCTGTTTGGCTACTACCCATCAAAATTTCTAGACCGATCACTTCTCTAGCGTGCTCAAACTCTCTCACGTCAGCGGCGAAGAGGTATATTCTTGATGGATCTAAGTCTCTTAGGTAGCGATCGAAGATGTCAGAGGACATCTGCTCATTTAACTGCTTGCCACTGTAGTGGTTATATTGAAGTGATGAAATGACATCTAGCAAAGCTTCTTCATGTTGTGGTTCTGCCGCGAAACGCGCATGTGCAGAAACCGCGATCAACATGAACGCTAGGAGTATGCCGCTAAATAATATTTTGAACTTACATCTGGTCATTGTCTGGATGTTTCCTGATTATTCCATCTATGATGTCTGACAGCATTAATGATACGCTGGTTCCTTGGTATTTGGTTCTTATCATACAGGATTTGCCAGTGTAGTCATCGGCTTGAGTAATGTAAAATAAAGGTAATTATTGATCTTTTTCTTCGGAGCATTTTGTGAAGACTCAATTGAACAAATCGGATTTCAATCATAGCTTGCTGAAATTCCTTGATGCTTCCCCAACACCTTTCCATGTGGTTAAAAATATGGCTGGGCTTTTGGAGACCGCTGGTTTTACTAAAGTGGATGAGACTTCTGATTGGAAACTGCATCCAGGTCAGGGCTATTACACGACACGCAATGGCTCTTCAATTATCGCTTGGCGTCAACCTGTTGCTTCAGACGCTTTTAAATCCGGTATCCGCTTTACCGGAGCTCATACAGATTCCCCTTGTCTTAAAGTTAAACCGCAACCAGAACTCGTTAAGCAGGGGTATTTTCAGCTAGGTGTTGAGGTTTATGGAGGGGTTTTACTAAATCCATGGTTTGATCGTGATCTTTCCTTAGCTGGTCGGGTGACGGTTAAAGAAACCTCGGGTCAGGTGACCAGTCATTTAATTAACCTCGAGAAACCCATCGCGATTATTCCAAGCTTAGCTATTCATCTAGATCGAGAAGCAAACGCGACACGAGGTATTAACGCGCAAACCTATCTGCCACCTATTTTGTCACAAACGGATGAAAAGCCTGATTTCAGACAGTTTTTAAAGAACGAACTTGTTAAAAGTCAGGTGTCTGTAGCGCAGGTTTTAGATTATGAACTGGCTTTTTATGATAGCCAAAAAGCCAGTTTAGTTGGCTTGAATGACGAGTTTATCGTTTCTGCAAGATTGGATAACTTATTAAGCTGCTTCATAGGGTTGCAAGCTTTGTTGGCAGCAGAAGCCGGTTCAGCGCAGGTACTCATTTGTAATGATCATGAGGAGGTGGGAAGTGCTTCTGCCTGCGGTGCTCAGGGACCTATGCTGACACAGTGGTTAGATCGTGTATTACCCAAAGAAGTTAATCGCTACGCGGTATTGGCGAATTCATTATTTGTGTCGGCAGATAATGCTCACGGCATCCATCCGAATTTTTCCGATCGTCATGATGAAAATCATGGGCCACGTCTCAATCAGGGACCTGTGATTAAAGTCAATGCGAACCAGCGTTATGCAACGAATAGTGAAACCAGCGGACGATTCCGTGATTTGGCGCATCAAGCGGGTGTCTCCGTTCAGAGTTTTGTGGTGCGCAGTGATCAGGGTTGTGGCAGTACTATTGGACCTATTGTTGCGACAGAAACGGGTATTCCAACCGTTGATGTGGGTGTTCCCCAATTCGCGATGCACTCAATTCGTGAGACGGCGGGTGCGATGATGCGTTTAGCTTGGCTAAAATTCTAGAGCGGCATTACAGTCTTTAATGCCACTCTAGCTGCAATGCGGCAGAGAAATTACTTATCCTTGTCTTTGGATTTGACTCGAATGCGCGGTTTATAGTCGAGGTTCTGGCGATAGAGTTCCAGTTCCTCTTCTGTTTCTAGGCCGCTCATGAGTCGGTGAGAATCGGGGTCGTAGCAGTTCCTTAGCTCATCTTTCACGGTTTTGTCCCAAACAGGAATGCCAACGAAGTAACCGGCTCGACCTATGGCGTGAGCAGCAATCGGCGCTGTGATTAGGATAAAGATGATTACAGCAAAGCTTTTTGCCATCACCACCGAATCAAAAAAGTGGAAGCTGGCAGCGATCATCATCAATGTGATTCCTAACGCACCTGCTTTGGTACTCGCATGCATGCGTGTCAATAGATCAGGTAATCGAAGCACGCCAATCGCAGCGAGTAAAATAAAAACCGAACTGCTCAACATTAGCAGTTTGATAATCCAATCAATCATCTCGTGGACCTCCACGCTCTAAGAACCTAGCAAAGCCTATCGCCGCTAAAAAGGCGGTTAATGCGGCCACGATCGCCACATCGATAAAACTAGATGTGTCAGTATAGATAGCATAGGCACCGATCATCGCCACGATCACCGAGGCTAACAACTCTAAGGCAACTACCCGGTCTGGCAGGGTAGGGCCAATAATTAATCGGATGAAGATAATCACCATGGCTAAGCTCATGGTGGCGAAACTTAAATAAATGACAAACTGCACAGTTCCTCCTAAAAAACCGATTAGCGAAGGATTTCTAAAACCCGACGCTCCATCTCTTTGAGATCATCACGAACAGACTGTTCATCATCAAGGAACATCGCATGGATAAATAACACTCTTCGGTCATCTGAGACGTCTAAGCTAAGTGTTCCAGGTGTCAGTGAGATAATGTTGGCCACCATGGTGATTTCCATTTCTGTTCTGGCTTCTAATGGCAACGCAATCACACCTGGCTTCATATGCCATACCGGCGTCACAATATCAAAGGCGACGCGCATGTTGGCCATAATCAATTCTTTAAAGAAAAAGAAAATGAAGCGAATCAAACGAGGTAACCGGCTAGTGTAGCCCCTTAACATGGGAATCTGTCGTTGCATTAGGCCCAAAACTACATAGCCAATAATCATGCCCGCAAATAGGTTAAAGCCACTTAAATCGCCCGTTAAAACGACCCAGATAAGGGCTAATAGCAGGTTCCACATAAATCCCATCATGGCTTAACCCCCAATACGGCTTCAATATATCCCGCTGGATTCATCAACTGTTGCGCAGAAAATTCAGCCATCAAATAGATAGGTTGACCATTCAGCCCGATAAAGAGTGTACAAGCCGCCAGCAAAATGACCGGAAGGTATAAGGCTGTTAAGGATAGCGTCATAGGTTGCGCTAGTGCACTACCATCGGTTTCATCAGGCAGCTTCTTCCAGAAGGCTTCCGCCCAAATTTTGATCATAGAGTAGAGGGTCAATAAGCCGACCAAAAGGGCGACACCGGTGACAACCCAAGCTTCAGCTTCTACACCAGCACGAATCACTATAAATTTAGCGAAGAAACCCGAAAGCGGTGGCAAACCCGCTAAGGATAAGGCGGGTACAAGGAACAACACACTTAAAAACGGACGGCTTTTGTAAAGACCGCCTAGTTTTTTCAGGTCATAAGTGCCCAGTAGGCGATGGGTGATACCACTGATCAAGAAAAGGTTCGTCTTCACAATAATGTGGTGCATGATGTAGAACACGCCACCAATAATCGCTAAAGGCGTGAACAGCGCCAGTCCCAACAGCATGTAACCTATCTGGCTGACAATGTGGAAGGAGAGAATACGACGGAACTCAAACTGTGCCGCAGCACCCAAAACACCTGTAATCATGGTAAAGGCGGCCACCCACAATAATAGTTCATGGGTAAACTCAGGGCTTTGGTTGAAAATCAGTGTAAATACTCGGTAAAGGGCGTAAACCCCTACCTTAGTCAGCAAGCCTGCAAAAATTGCGGATACTGCTACCGGACCAGTATGGTAAGACGCCGGCAACCAGAAGAATAGTGGGAAGGCTGCGGCCTTGATGCCAAACGCCACCATAAACATCACCGCAATCACATCGACGAGGCCCGTGTTCTCAACTTGCGAGAGTTTGACGGCGATATCCGCCATATTCAGGGTGCCAACTAAGCCATAAAGTAACCCTATGGCACTGAGGAAGATTGCCGACGATAGCATGTTCAGTGTGACATATTTCACCGCACCTTCCATCTGAGCACGCTCGCCACCTAGAATCAGCAGGGCAAAGGATGCCACCAGCATCACCTCAAACCAAACGAAGAGGTTGAAGAGGTCACCGGTTAAAAACGAACCTGCAACACCCGCCAGTAAGAGGTGCATTAAGGGGTAATAGCCAAATCGTTCATGACTGCTCGCGGCTGAAGAAAGCGAGAAAATAGCAATTGCAACGGCCATCATGGCGGTGAGAACAACCATGATTGCGCTAAGCATATCCGCGACCAAGGTGATGCCGTAGGGTGCTACCCAGCCACCCATATACATCACAACGTGTCCTTGCTCTCTAACACTGACAAGAAGCCAAATGCTAGAGATGAGCAACGCAATGCTGCCCAGCACAGACAGGATCTTTTGCAGGATATTAGAACGCCAAGCCAATAGGGTCAGCGTACCTGTCATCAGTGGAACAATAATCGGCAGTGCAACTTCTGGGCTCACGTGTCGGTATCCTTCATCTGATCCAGGTTATCGGTATGAATAATGTTATAGGCGCGGTGAATCAAAACGACGGCAAATGCTAATACACCAAACGCAATCACAATGGCGGTTAAAATAAGGGCTTGTGGAAGTGGATCAGCAATCATTCCCTCGGGTTGCATCGCGCCGACAGGAATGAGCGGAGGTGCACCACGGATCATTCCCGCAGAGGTAAAAATAAGTAGGTTTGCCGCATTGGACAGCAGCATCAAGCCTATGACTAGCTTGACAATACTGCGCCTAAGCATCATGTAGATGGCGGCTGCATAGAGACAGCCCACCACAATTGCCATAATCGGTTCCATTTTTCCCCCTTACTAACGCTCTTCAGTTTCAGTTAACGCTACAAGCATCAACATCACTGAACCAAAGACCGTGAAATAGACACCAATATCAAAGATGAGTGGTGTCGATAACTTAATTTCATTGCCGCCTGGCAAGGCCACTGGCCACCATTGTGAGGTCAGAAACGCCTCACCTTGAAACCACGCTGGAAATATCGAGATCATGCCCAGAAATAGGCCAATCCCGATGAGGTTTCTAGGGTCAATCCTTAACAGATCTCGCGTCATTACCGCGCCAAACGTAAACAGATACAAGGCGAACGCGCCTGAGGCGACAAGTCCAGCGATGAAGCCACCACCAGGTTCATTGTGTCCACGCAGCAGTAAGAAAATCGAAAATAACAACTGCAGTGGTACCAAAAAGCGAGTAGCGACATGAAGAATCAATGTGCCTGGTTTCATCATGTTACTGACCTCCTTTATTCGCTTGATCGTCGCTGGCAGAATCAGTGCCTTTATCGAGGTTAGACTCATCAGTTGAGGCGGGTGGTGCTTCCTCTGAGGTTTGCACCCTTAATTCATTAGCCTCAGCTTCTGCTTTTTCGGCAGCCGCTTTAGCTTCCGCTTTTAAACGATCCGCCTTTTTCTTTTCTTCCCTGAGTTGTTTGCGCTCATCAAGCGAAAGCACGATGTGTTTTTCGGGTACCTGCTTAGGCGGTAAAATCAGAGTACCAGCATAATGATTGCCGCCAGGTTCTGTTTCAGGGCGGAATTTGATCATGGCGTATACGCCCAGAGCAGCTAACGCAAGTACGAAGATTTCGCCTAGGGTATCAAGGGCTCGATAATCAACGAGGATAACGTTCACAATGTTTCGGCCATAGGCGAGCGGTTGACTGTTCTCAATCATATAGTCAGAGATGGATGGGAAAATCTGAACATCAATCGTGATCATGATGAGAAGCGTCATTAAAGTACCGGTTAAAATGGCGACAAAAGCATCTCGCCCTCTTTCGGCAGGCGTCGAAGTGCTTGAGAAACCGGGTAAGCGGAATAGCACCAATACCAAGAGGATAACCGTCAGGGTTTCCACCAGTATCTGGGTGATGCCTAAATCCGGTGCACTAAACAGTATAAAAATAAGAGCAACTGAGAAACCAACGGCTCCCATCGTGGCAACAGCACCTAGGCGAGAACCGGTGATGCAGACCGCCGCGGCGGCGGATACCAGTATCAAAACCAATACGATTTCGTGTAGATAGACACTCACATCCCAGTTCCAGTGAACTTGATAGCGCCACAGCAGAGCATAACCGGTCACACCAACTAATGTCAGGATGATGGTGCGTAGATAGTTTCTCATGGAGCCGTTTTGTAACAAACGAGTCTGCCATTCTGAAACCAATACAATCCCTTGCATGAAGCGGAAATAGCCCGCTTCAGGTCCCCGCTCAATAATGGGGTTGAGAATGCGTAATGAATCTCTGAGCGTGTCCCATTTGCGAAATAACGCATAACCTGCAGCTAAGCTGACAATTGAGAGCAACAGCGGTAGGTTAATTCCATGCCACAGAGATAGATAGCCATCGATAGGTTGGCCAGCAACTGCCATAGAAGCAGGCAAGGTGATGAATTGACCCGTTAAGCCAGGGAGGAGACCAGCAAACAGCGAAAGTGCTGTCAATACAACCGGGCCTGCGAGCATCAGCTTGGGCGCTTCATGAATGGTTCTGGCCTGAGGTACAAAACGTCCAAAGAAAGGACGAAGCGCGATTACCGCCGCCACAATGACTACGAAGATGGCAGAAGTAATGACCATTAAAATAATCAGTAAACCAACAGGACCCGCTAAGAGTGATTCAAGCAGAAGTTCTTTGGCAACAAAGCCAAACATAGGCGGCAAGCCCGCGAGAGAAAAAGCAGCAATCAAAGTACAGATCGCCGTAACGGGCATCAGTTTTCTGAGGCCACCCAGTTGAGTTACGTCTCGCGTGCCCGTTTCGTGATCCACGATACCCGCCAGCATGAACAAGGCACCTTTGTAGAGCGAGTGAGCAAGCAGATAAGCAGCGAAGGCCATCATGGCCAGTTCTGTACTCAAGCCAAGTAGTAAGGTTAACGTACCCAGTGCCATCACTGTTGAGTAAGCCAAAAGCTTTTTCAGGTCTGTACTGCGGATGGCCATAAAGGCACCCGTTAACATAGTCAGCGCACCAAAGGAGGTTAAGGTGTTGATCCAAAAGTCTGTTCCACCCAATTCTGGATAGAGGCGAGCCATTAGGTAAATCCCAGCTTTAACCATGGTGGCAGAGTGTAAATAGGCACTGACAGGCGTTGGTGCCGCCATGGCATTAGGTAGCCAGAAATGAAATGGAAATTGAGCGGATTTGGTAAACGCACCCAATAACAAACAGATCATCATGCCAACATATAAAGGATGTTCACTCAGTACTTCGGAACTATTGAAGATTTCCTGAAGAGAGTAACTGCCACCAGCACCGGCTAACATAATTAAGCCTGCCAAAAGTGCTAAACCGCCACCGACGGTTACTATTAAACCCTGTAAAGCGGCTTTGCGGGCTTCCGCGCTTTCATGTTTGAAACCGATCAGCATATAAGATGTGATACTGGTCAGCTCCCAGAACACAAATAATGTGATCAGGTTGTCAGCCAACACTAGACCTAGCATCGACGCCATAAAAGATAAGAGCACCACTAAGAAGCGTGGTAAGTCCTTATGGCCCTGAAGATAACTGCCAGCGTAGATGAGAATGAAGGTCCCGATGCCACAAATAAGCAGGGCAAACATTAAGGACAAACCATCAAGCACCATCGTCAAAGAGATATCTAGGCCTGGAATCCAAGCATATTCGTGAACAAGGATGCCGCCGCTGGCTATCAAGGGGATATGAGAGGCAAACCACAGGGTTAACCCTGCTGGAAGTAGGGCTAAAATGTTTGCTGTCCGGGCCTGGTGCTTGCTGTACAACCAGGGTGTCAGCGCGGCCAGAAGATATATCACCAGTACGCTCAGTTGCATGGTTTGTCCTGTTCAAGTTCCGGTCGATTAACGTGCCCCTGCAAAGTGCAGGCCACTCTTGATACGCGAATATTAGTGACATTCTACATAAGTAGAAAGTTCCGTAAAGCTTTATCGAATCGGGGCTTTTAGTTTTTTTTTGTTTAGATTTGTCGTAAATAAGCATGTTCAGGACGTCAATGTAGCGCAATGAAATAGTTGAGTTGTTAGTGTGAACTGCATGATCAAAAGTGGTTCTAGAAAACGATAATTTCATGATGCGGAGTATCTTTCATTATGGGTGTGCACGACAAGAAAGATCCAATGGTACCTGATGGTGAGGTTAATCCCATCGATACAGACTACCAAATTGGACAAGATAATATTGAATTAAAAATTGGTCCTTTTGGACTCGATATCCACAACCGGGTGTTTCTCATTTCAGCGCTTGCTGTAGTTGCATTCGTTATATTAACGGTGGCCTTCCAATCCCACGTCGAACCTTTGTTTACTCATCTTCGCAATTGGTTGACGGGTAACCTTGATTGGTTCTTCATCAGCGCGGGTAACATTTTTTGTCCTACTGTGCTTGTTCTTAATTATTTCTCCCCTGGGTAAGGTTCGATTAGGTGGTACAGAAGCCAGACCTGACTTCTCCTATTTAGGTTGGTTTTCAATGCTGTTTGCAGCGGGTATGGGTATTGGATTGATGTTCTTTGCCGTATCTGAACCTTTGTCTCATTTTTCCTCTTCTTTAGGCGGAGTATCGGGTGAGGTAGGTGCTCGAACTGACTGGGCCCCTTTGGGTGCTGCCGCGGGTGATCCCGTTGCGGCCGAACGCTTAGCGATGGCAGCCACTATTTTTCACTGGGGGCTTCATCCTTGGGCAATCTATGCGGTTATAGCACTCAGCTTGGCGCTGTTCTCATTTAACAAGGGCTTACCTTTGACGATGCGTTCGGTGTTTTACCCTCTGCTGGGTGAGCGTGTATGGGGATGGCCTGGGCATTTTATCGATATTCTCGCCGTATTCGCGACCTTATTTGGTTTGGCAACTTCTCTCGGCTATGGTGCGTCACAAGCCGCAGCGGGTCTAGAGTATTTGTTTGGCATTCCTGGCGGTGTCACCACAAAAGTGGTGCTTATTTTTGCGATTACAGTGATTGCCTTAGTTTCTGTCATAGCGGGTTTGGAGGCCGGCGTTAAACGTCTTTCCCAAGTCAATATGGTCATGGCCATCATGTTGATGTTGTTCGTGATTGTTGTTGGCCCCACCTTAGCCATCTTTACAGGCTTTTTCTCAAACTTGGCGGCTTATTTCCTGAACCTACCAGCACTTTCTAACCCTATTGGACGCGAAGACAGTAACTTTGCTTCCGGTTGGACGGCATTCTACTGGGCATGGTGGATCTCTTGGTCACCTTTTGTGGGGATGTTTATCGCGCGTGTTTCACGTGGAAGAACTGTGCGTGAGTTTATGATCTCTGTACTGCTCATTCCCTCAGCTGCCTGCGTTTTGTGGATGACAGTGTTTGGTAGCACGGCGATTAGCCAGTTTGTGGGAGGTTATACCGCCGCTGCGGATGCAGCGCTGCCACTGCAACTGTTTATGTCGCTTGAAGCACTGCCCTTAGTTCAAATCACCTCTTTTATTGCGATTATCTTGGTAGTGGTCTTTTTCATCACCTCTTCAGATTCTGGCTCTTTGGTGATCGATACCATTGCGGCGGGTGGCAAAGTGAATGCGCCAACGCCTCAGCGCGTGTTTTGGTGTACTTTTGAAGGCATTATTGCGGTAGTCCTGTTACTTGGCGGCGGTCTTGCGGCACTTCAAGCGATGGCCGTTTCAACAGGCTTTCCATTCACAATCGTTCTTTTAGTGGCTTGTGTAGCGGTGTTAAAAGGGCTTGCTTCAGAGCCTCGCAGTTAGCTTTTTGCTGGAGAGCCCAGTTTTTGCTGAATTGTACAAGGCAAAAACTGGGTGTTAGTATAAAAAGGTAAATAGTATTTCCTTATGAAATGGATTTCTATCATAAGTTAAATTGATGTTATTCGCTCATAAAGCTTAATGAAGGGAATATTAAACAAAAAACTAACTCGAAGA
>JAJOJN010000043.1 GCA_021208565.1 Nitrincola sp. | reverse complement strand
ACTGGGCTTCAATTTTATGGCGAGAAAGGGAGGAAAACTGAATCGTCTGTGGTAACATTTTGCTCACGGCTGATTCCTTATTGAAATTGCTTAGACACCAACAACTATAAGGCTTTCAGCCGTTTTTGTTTATACCTTCATGAAAAATCCGGGCTATTACTAATTGCTATTGATAAATCTGTTAAGAAAGAAGAAATTCGTGATATAGCGTTTCGTCATAAACTCGCTTGTCAGTTTATGCTTACAGATCACCCTGAAAAAACCTATTCACCATTTTACTACAACAATCTAGCGGCAGGAGTGTTCAGTAAAGGCGGCGGTTTGATTTGTGGTTTAGGTAACATGCCAGGGGAAGTGGATCTTTTTATTGGTTTGGATATGGGCGGTGTTCATCAAAGAGCACCAGGGTCAGCATTTCTATTTACCCGAAATGGAGCACAGCTAGGTTGGCAGTTGGCCGATGTTCAATCGGGTGAACGTATGTCAGATAACGTCCTTGAAAGGTTGTTAAGGAAAAGCATTGATGACTTTATCGTCCATCATCAGGGTGAACTGCCACGCAATCTGGTGATTCATCGAGATGGTAAGTTTTACGAGAACCTTAAAGTTATTGAAACCATAGAGGCTGAATACGGCATCAATATCAATGTGCTTGAGGTGATCAAAAGTGGTGCGCCAGTCCTGTTTAGAAAGATCGTTCAAGGTAATAAAAAGATCTTCACTAATCCAGAGGTCGGTGACTGTTATCGTTATGAAGGTTTAGATGAATTAATTCTTGCAACCTATAGCGGCAAGGAGCTGAAAAATTGGGGCGAGAAAGTCACTGTCAATCCGTTAAGGCTTCGTAAGCGCTATGGCAATACAGATATTGAGGTTTTGGCACAGCAAGTCCTGCTGTTAAGCAGAATACATGGTGCATCCCTATATCGTCATCCACGCTTGCCAGTGACAACCCATCATGCTGATAGGTTCGCTACCTTAAGGCTATCTTGTGACCTGGAAGCGCTTTCCCACATGGATAGAAAGTGCCCTGTTTACTTGTAATTATGCTTCGTGCAAGTTGAATTTGTGCATTAACGACAATTTAGTAAAATATTGTTGTATTTGAGACTATAATATAAAGTCTGAACAACAGACTAAAACTATTCAGCTATACGTGAGGACCTTTTACAGTGAGTGCTCAGCCTGAAACTCGACCTGATCCGGCTGTGGTCTTATCCAAAGCCTTATTAAATGCTTCAAAGCAGTTAACACTGACGCAATCGGAATTGGCTAAAGTGATTGGTATTCATCGCACGGGCATCAGTCGCTTAAAGCAACAGTTGGATTTGCAACCCGATACAAAGCAGGGAGAGTTGGCTCTTTTGTTGATAAGGGCTGCACGTGCACTCTATGCTTTAGCCGGTGGGGATGGTGACTGGATCAAACACTTCATGCGCTCTAACAATCGGTTAACAGGGGGTATCCCTGCTGAGCAAATACAAACTGTACAAGGGTTAGTAAAAGTGGTTGTTTGTCTTGATGCTCTTAGAGGTAAGGTGTAATGAGTCTTTGGCAGATTTGCAATGGAGAGCAGTTTATCACCTATCTTGAGGGTGAAATGTATCGAATGGTAGAGAGTCAAGAGCAAGTGGCAACCATGAGCTATGTTGACTCACTTCAAGAGCAAGCTGTTCTTGAAACATTACTTGAATCTGCAAAGCCTTCTTATCCAGACGCTATAATATCGGCATCTATGGGATCAGAGCTGCACTACTTATTAAAAACGCCTTTTCGTTATCCTCCTTTGCCTGGGGTTCTAGGTTTGGAAGAACACATGAGCCAAGTCTCTTCTATGGTGGAAAAACTTGCAAGCAACCTTGTCTGAGTCTGCCTACTATCGGTTTGTTTTTTTACATTCAATTGGAAGGTGAGCCTCCAAAAGCTAGCTTAAGAACAGAGCATACACTTTTCAGTGCTGGTTACCGTTCAAATCGGGGTATTAAACTTCAAGAGAGACCGTTTTTTGATTATAAAATGCAACTGAGTCATATGAATAACTATGATATTTCTCAAGCGCTTGGGTCTGAAATGAGAGCTTGCGGCGTACAGGTTTTCGAGTATTTTTCAGCGAGATCAAAAAATGATGAGGTTTGTGTCGCGCTATTCACGCCAGAAGCCTTTGCAGATGCAAAGCCTAGTGCAGTTGAAGCTTGGTTTTGTGAGCTGACTTCTGATCAAGTCTCGTTTAAACCGCAGAGATCTAATATGACCTATAGCTTTGGGCTTGCTCAATTTTTGGTCGATGACCGACTACCTATGCCAGCCTAGATGAAAGTCGTTTTATTTATGCTCCAAAACGTCTGGTAAATTCATCAAAGCTTAAAGCCCATAGCGGGTTAAAAACGCTTCAATCTCTTGTAAATAAATAGTTTCACTCTCCAGGAACCCCGTGTTATGACCACCGCGAATAACTAAAAGTTGTTTTGGGGGATTGGCGTTCTGATAAACCTGCTCACCTTCACTAAACGGAACGATTTCATCATCTTGGCTGTGAATCACCAACAACGGCATGTCGCGTTGTGTCACATATTCAATGGTTGGGTAATGAATTCGTGCCAGTTGTCTAACCGGTAACCAGGGGTATATCTGCTGTCCTAAATCGGGTATTGAACGGAAGGGTGACTCTAAGATAAGCGCCGCGGCGTCTGTTCGCGAAGCAAGCTCCGCGGCAACAGCAGAACCCAGCGAACGGCCAAAAATGATAAAACGCTCTGAATCCTGTCCCGATTGCTCGTGTAACCAGCGCCAGCCAGCATCGGCATCCAACGCTGTTCCGGCTTCAGACGGTACTCCTTCACTTCGGCCATAGCCGCGATAATCCAGTATCAGAACGGAAAGCCTAAGTTGATGAAATTGAGCTAAGGATGGCAGACGATGCGAAATATTCCCTGCGTTGCCATGCAAAAACAGTAGGGTAGCACGAGGTTCTTGATGAGGTATCCACCAAGCATCCAATTGTACATTATCGGCTGTGGTCAGTGTCACTGGTTGCCAAGTCAATCCAATATCACTCGGGGTGGCGATATGATCTCGGCCCACATGGGGTAAGAAGATCAGGCGCTCTTGTGTCATCCACATAAACACCAGAATCAGTAAATAGATCGCGCCGACAAACAGACCTAGACGTATGGCTGCTTTTGAAAAGTGTATCAACATAACTTATTGATCCTTTATTCAGTAGATGAGTTCACGAGGAATCTTAGAATCATAGTGTGACCTGTGTACTTATAGGAAATTCGAACTATAGTTTTTCTATAATGTGGAGGATATATGAACTACCTAGAGTACCAACAAATCAGCTGTCCCTATTGTGGTGAATTGATTGAAGTGCAAATTGATTATCAAGAAGCGGGTGATCAGTACATTGAGGACTGCCAGGTTTGCTGTAGTCCTATCACAATGAAGGTTGCGCTGGACGAAGACGGAGCAGTCTATGTTACTGCGCATGCCGAGAATGAAGCATGAATATTATGCTTTAACGTCTGGGGAGTGAGCGCACATTGGGGTATTTTCTGCCTTCTTGAAAGTCTGCTAAAAGGTTTTGCATCTCTTCGGTGGTCATATGGCCGATGTAGCGGTACCAAGTTTTTCCGTCTGGACCAATAATAAGGTGTTGTGGGATCACACGTGAGCCCTCTTCGATCAGTACCCGATTTTGAGGAAGGTGATATCGATTCGACCAACGCCGAGCATCATCAATTGTTGCGTCGACAAAAGGTTGGTCACTCCCAGTCATCACAGTATAGACTTTTAGTTGAGTGGTTGCTGTATCGGTGAGTTGGCGAATATGGGGTGCTTGTTGTGTGCTGGCGTTGCACCATGGCGCCGCGTAGGTCACCCAAATCCAATCGTAAAGTGCTGTGTCATCACACACATCAATCTGATCACCGCTTGCACTGAGTCGAGTGGCATTATCTGTATTAGTTGCACATCCACCAGCGATATCCCAATGAGTATAAAATTCCCCGGTTTGATCTCTGTTGTTACAGCCAATGAGCAATAAACAGATGAAAACTAATAGCGATGAGTGACCTTTAGTTTTTAACAAGCAGAGGAGGTTTTTCATTGGCTTCACACTATGCAAACTCAACAAAATAGATGAACATTCCGGCACCAAAAAACATGATCAACAAAGCTAAAAGTGACAGAGTCATATAGCGCCTTGTATGCATCGCTATACTGGCTAACTCATGATTTAGATCGTCAAAATCTTGATTGTACAGCCACAGAAAAACAGGCAAAAAGGGAGTTACGGTATAGTATAGTGCAAATATTGCACAGATAATGGATGACTGATACAAGTTTTATGGAGACTTTATCAAAACCTATTTTACTCAGTCATCCCTAGTCAAAACCTCTAGCAATTCGATCTCAAAAATTAGGTTGGAGTGAGGTGGAATAAGGTTGCCCATTTTGCGCTCGCCGTAGGCCAATTCGGCAGGCACCCAAAGCTTACGTTTGCCGCCAGTTTTCATGCCTTCAAGCCCTAATACCCAACCCTGTATAACGCGTTTATGGCTCAATACGGTTTGGAAGGGTGTATTACGCTGGTAAGACGAGTCAAACTCAGTGCCATCTTCCAACCAGCCACGGTAATGAGCTGTAATTAACGCTCCTTTTTCAGCTGCTTTGCCTGTCCCTTCAATCAGATCTTCAATGGTTAGCTCAGATGACATGAATTCTCCTAGAATTTATCTAATGTGATTAAAAATCGAATCATGTTGTGATCATAGCTATTTTCGAGTGATCTGATCAAACACACCGCCATTACTAAAGTGTTTTTCTTGAGCAACTGACCAGTTGGGGTATAAAGCGTCTAGCCGGAATAACTCGACGGGTTGAAAATGCGCCAGATACTCAGGTTCAATCTTTTCAGTGTGCTGCGGTCGATAGTAATGCTTCGCTGCTAGGGTTTGTCCCTCTTCAGAGTAAAGATGTTCGACATAGGCGCGAGCAACCTCGGTCGTTCCTTTGGGGTCGGTATTTCCAGTCACAACAGTGACAGGTGGTTCTGCGAGTATTGATTGACTTGGATAAACAATTTCTAGTCCTGAATGATTTAACCTATTTAGGCTAAGCAGCGCTTCGTTTTCCCAGGCAATCAAAACATCACCCAGACCCCTCTCGACAAATGTCACACTGGAGCCTCTTGCTCCGGTATCCATCATTAAAACATTGTTATACAGCTTGGCGACAAAATCTCTTGCCGTTTGCTCTGCTGCAGCAAGATCGGTTTCGTCAGCTGGTTTCATTGGGTCAAGACTGCCCAGTGCGTTCAGATACGCATGTCCCCATGCTGCCAAGTAGTTCCAACGTGCACCACCAGATGTTTTAGGGTTAGGCGTGATAATGCCGATATCTTCTCTGATCAGGTCATCCCAATCTTGAATATGTTTAGGATTACCTTCACGCACGAGAAAAACGATGGTTGAGGTGTAAGGTGAGGAGGCAAACGGAAGTTGAGTTTGCCAATCTGTCGCTAAGCGTCCGGTTCGCTCTGCGACCATATCGATGTCATAGGCCAAAGCTAACGATACAATGTCCGCATTCAGCCCCTGCATGACGGCGAGTGCTTGACGTCCGGAACCGCCATGAGACATACGAATCCTAACCTTGTCTCCCGTTTTATCTAACCAATGGTGGGCAAAACGTTCGTTGTACTCTTGGTAAAACTCACGAGTAGGATCGTAAGAAACGTTTAGCAGATCAACGTCAGCGGCATGGCTACTGCTAAACAATGAAATAAGCACAGCTGCCGCAATCTTTTTGAAGTGCTTCGTGTTACCAATTTTTGACATAATGACTTTATCCCTGTACTAAATGATTGCGCAAGGATATAGCCTATTTTATAAATCTAAAAGTAATTAATAATTATTTTTTAATACTATTTAGATATAATGAAATGGTTATAACAGACTACATTGATAGGAATCTTTCTAAAACTATTGAATAGTAGTTCCACTTGTTGAGCCAAAAGGTGTTGATTAAGTCAACTGAAGAGGGAGCAGGCGAGTAAAAAAAAGCACCTACTCAACCACACCTTAGGACCGCAATAGGGGTGTGGAAGAGTAAGCGAAAAGTGATGTCCGTCTAGTCCATGGAATTTTCGTTTAGACGTCTTCTAGGCCCAGCTCTTTAACAGAGATCTCTCTCATTTTAAATTTCTGAATTTTTCCAGTGACTGTCATTGGAAACTCTTCAACAAATTTAAAGTAGCGTGGGATCTTGAAGTGGGTGATTTTGCCTTTGCAGAATTCACGCAAAGACTCGTCGCTCATCTCATCAGCACCGGGTTGAAGTTTGATCCATGCGATCAACTCCTCACCGTACTTCTTGTCGGGTATGCCCGTGACTTGAACCTCCGCGATAGCCGGATGGGTGTATAAAAACTCTTCCACTTCTTTGGGGTAGATGTTTTCACCACCACGTATCACCATATCTTTGATACGACCTTCAATTTTGATGTAGCCTTCCTCGTCCATACTGGCCAAGTCACCGGTATGCATCCAGCCAGCCTCGTCGATCGCTTCTTGGGTGCCTTTTTCATTATTCCAGTATTTCAGCATCACGCTGTAACCGCGTGTGCAAAGCTCGCCAATTTCACCGCGTGGCAAGAGGCGACCTGTAGCAGGGTCAACAATTTTGCTTTCTAAATGAGGCTGAGTGCGTCCTACCGTCGTCACGCGTTTTTCCAGCGGATCGTCAGCCCCAGTTTGGGTCGATACGGGGCTGGTTTCTGTCATGCCATAAGCGATCTGAACCTCTTTCATGTTCATTTTGTTGATCACTTGCTTCATCACTTCGGTAGGGCAGAGCGAGCCTGCCATAATGCCGGTGCGAAGGCTGGAAAGATCCATTTTGTCAAAATCAGGATGGCCTAACTCGGCAATAAACATGGTCGGAACACCGTAAAGAGCCGTTGCACGCTCTTGGTGCACGGCTTGTAGTACCGTACCTGGATCGAATCCTTCACCTGGATAGATCATGGTTGAACCATGGGTGACACAGCCCAGGTTGCCCATCACCATACCAAAGCAGTGATAAAGCGGCACAGGGATGACCAGTCGATCTTTTTCTGTAAAGCGCATGCTTTCAGTGACGAAATAGCCGTTGTTCAGAATGTTATGGTGGGAGAGGGTTGCACCTTTTGGAAACCCTGTCGTGCCAGAGGTGTATTGAATATTGATTGGGTCGTCAAACTGCAACTCTGATTGTGTTTGATCCAGAGTTTCTTGTGGAACTTCGTTGGAGAGTGCGACAAAGTCTTCCCAGCGCCACATACCCGGGTGTTTTTTCTCATCGAGGTTGATCACCCCTTTTAAAAGCGGCAATTTTTGCGATTTAAGCTGCCCTTCAGCACACATTTTTAACTCAGGTGCCAGTTCATAAAGCATGCTGCGATAATCTGAAGCTTTAAAGCTGTCTGCCGTAACCAAGTAGCTGGCTTCTGATTGATTGAGCGCATACTCCAGTTCGTGAGTACGGTAGGCTGGATTGATGTTTACCAGAATGGCACCTATTTTAGCGGTCGCAAATTGCGTCAGTGTCCATTCATAACGGTTAGGGGACCAGATACCGACCCTGTCTCCTCGTTGAACACCTATCGCTAAAAATGCGCGAGCACAGCGATTGACCTGTTCTTGAAGCTCTTTGTAGGTCCATCGAATACCTTGGTGTAACACGATGAGCGCATCGTTGTCGGGGTAACGGTTCGCCGTGGCATCAAACATATCTCCTATGGTCATACCTAGAAGAGGTTTGCTGCTGGTACCGCTGGTGTAGCTGGGTAGTGTTGACATAGTTCAGGCTCCATTATTTTTTTTTAGCAAAGAGGCTGTTTAATTAAACGGTAAAGGCTAACGAAATTGAGTGTGATACTCCTCGTTGGGTGCCATTTCCACCGCAAGTGCAATGCGATTGGTCATGTTATAAAAACCAACCAGATTGCAGATATCCCAGATTCCTTGGTCACTGAATCCTACATCACGTAAGGCATTAGCATCCTTAGGAGTGACCTCTGAGGGGTGTCGCGTTAATCGGGAGGCGTAATCGAGCATGGCACGATGACGCGCTGAAAGTGTTGCACTACGATAGTTCATGACTAGATGCTCACCGAGTGCTGGATCACCACTGAGTTCACGCACAGCTGCACCATGAGCGACTAGGCAATAGAAACATTTGTTGTCGGAAGAAACGACGACGGCGATCATCTCTCGTTCAAGTACCGATAGTTCACTTTCACCAAACATGAGTTGGTTATAAAAGCGAGAGAACACCTCCAGTTGTTCTAAGTTTTGACTATAAGCGCTTAGCACATTGGGGATGAGTCCAAGCTTTTCTTGGCACTTATCGAAATAACCTTGAACAGACTCTGGTAGCTCATCATAAGAGGGGATCGGCAGATCGAGTGCAACGACACGATTACTCATCACAGCCTCCCATTGCAAGCGCTACTTTAGAACCACTGGTGCGATTCAGTTGCTGAGTAATCCAGTGACCGGTATTGATCAATTTTTGCAGGTCAACACCGGTTTTGATGCCTAATCCATTTAATAGATAAAGCACATCTTCGGTGGCGACATTGCCAGAGGCACCCTTAGCGTAGGGGCATCCACCTAAGCCAGCAACAGACGCATCAATGACCGCAATGCCTTCTTCTAATACGGCATAGAGGTTGCCAATTGCTTGACCATAGGTGTCGTGGAAATGGGCGGCCAGTTTGTTCATAGGAACCTCTTTACTGACAGCTTCCAACATTCGTTTGGCTTTTAAGGGTGTGCCGACACCAATGGTGTCGCCTAACGAAATTTCGTAGCAACCCATTTCATACATAGCCTTAGCCACCTTAGCCACGTGTTGAGGGTCAACATCACCTTGATAAGGGCACCCCATCACTGTGGAGACGTAGCCACGCACCTTGATACCCGCTTGTGCCGCGCTTTCCATAATGGGCGCAAAACGTTCCAAACTCTCTGCGATCGAACAGTTAATGTTCTTTTGCGTAAAGGCCTCTGAGGCCGCACTAAACACCGCCACTTCATCAGCTTTAGCGGCAATTGCGGATTCTAAACCCTTCATGTTTGGGGGTGAGGGCGGCATAGGTGACACCCGATTCACGAGTGATACCGGCCATCACCTCACTGGCATCACCCATCTGGGGAACCCATTTAGGGGATACAAAACTGGCGGCTTCGATATGGGTAAGACCCGATTGGCTCAGGCGATTGATCAGTTCGACTTTAACCGCTGTCGGAATCAGATCGCCCGGTTCGTTCTGGAGCCCGTCACGCGGGCTCATTTCGAAGATACGTACAGAGGAGGGGAAGCTCATGCCGCAACCTCTTCATCACTGGTCACAGACAGTAGTTCAGTACCTTCTGAAACCAGTTCACCTTCGTTAAAGTAGATCTCATCCACCACACCCGCTTTAGGTGCTTTGATGGCGTGCTCCATTTTCATCGCTTCCATGATGACCAGCGTTTGACCTGCCTTTCACTGCGTCACCTGGCTTGACCATGATGGCCACTACCGAGCTGTTCATCGGCGCGGTTAAGCTGCCAGCCGCGCTGACGTCTTCAAGGCCAAAAGTTTCTTCATGTGCTTCGCAGCGGAAAGATTCACCTTCATGAAAGACGACAATCTCTTTTCCTTGTTGTGTGGCATGAACCGTAATTCGATGACCATTAATCACCGTTTTCAGTTGATCACCGACGAGGTCTACCGCCAAGGTGTACAGGCTATCCGCAACACGAATTTCGTAATGATGGTCCTTTTCCAGCACTTTCAGCTCATGAATTTGATCACCCACTTTGAGTGCTAACGGCTTGGCGTATTCTGAATTCAGACGCCAGCTATTTTGATGAGCAAAGGGTGACCAGCGATCTTCGTTGTTCGGATTATGACTGCGCGTTTGCTCCAGTAAAAAACCAGCGGCCAAGACTAGCGCTTTATGCAGGTCTAGTTTGGCCGGTGGAAACAACAATGGGCGATGCTTTTCAATAAATCCGGTATCTAGGTTTGCTTCACGGAAAGGCTGTGCGTCTGCCAAGGCATGTAGGAAACGGATATTGGTTTTGACACCATGAATCCGATACTGCTCTAAGGCTTGCACCATACGATTGATCGCTTGATCACGGTTTTCATCCCAGACGATCAGTTTGGCGATCATCGGATCGTAATGCACACTGACTTCATCACCTTCTACAACACCAGTGTCTACGCGGACATGTGCGCTTTCATCAGGGGTGCGAAGGTAGTTCAAGCGACCTGTTGCGGGTAAAAAGTCATTGTCTGGATCTTCAGCGTAGATACGTGCTTCCAGTGCATGGCCACGAATACGGATTTGATCTTGTAGTAAGGGCAAAGGTGAACCTTCTGCTACGCGTAATTGCCATTCCACTAGATCTTGACCCGTGACCATCTCGGTTACTGGATGCTCTACTTGAAGACGTGTATTCATCTCCATAAAGAAGAAAGAACCATCCACGTCGTAAAGAAATTCAACGGTTCCAGCCCCCACATAGTTTATTGCTTGTGCCGCTTTGACCGCCGCTTCACCCATGGCGATACGGGTTTCAGTGGACAAGCCTGGGGCTGGCGCTTCTTCCAATACCTTTTGATGACGACGTTGCACCGAGCAGTCGCGTTCAGCTAGGTAGACACCATTGCCATGACTATCGCAGAAGACTTGAATCTCGACATGGCGAGGTTGCGTCAGATAACGCTCAACCAGCATATCAGGGTTGCCAAATGCATTTTGTGCTTCACGCTTAGCGGCGGATAGCGCTTCATCAAATTCATCCATGTGATGAACCACACGCATCCCTTTACCACCACCACCCGCAACCGCTTTCAGTAGTAATGGAAAACCACATTTCAGTGCTTCTGCTCTGAGTGTTTCTGGAGATTGATCATCGCCATGATACCCAGGCACCAATGGAACCCCGGCTTTTTCCATAATCGCTTTAGCTGCAGATTTAGAACCCATGGCCGCAATGGCAGATGCAGGTGGGCCAATAAAGACGATACCGTTGCGACTGCAAGCGTCAGCAAAATCGGTGTTTTCGGATAAAAAGCCATAGCCAGGGTGAATGGCCTGTGCACCACTTTGCAGGGCGATTTCAATAATTTTATCGCCACGTAGATAGCTTTCACTACTCGGTGCAGGACCTAGCAGAAAAGCCTCGTCGGCAAGGGCGACATGGCGAGCATTACGATCGGCTTCAGAGTAAACCGCAACGCAGCGAATACCTAAACGGTGGGCCGTTTGAATCACTCGGCAGGCGATTTCCCCACGGTTAGCAATTAGAATTTTACTGAACATTATTATTATTCTCCTGATTCCAGTGTGGACGACCAGTTAGGGCGGCGTTTGTTCAGGAAAGCACTGAGTCCTTCCTGCCCTTCATCACTTACCCGAATATCGGCAATTCGTTGAGTGGTTTCATCGATCACGCTTTGTGTGATGGGCAGGTGGCTCACCGCAAAAATAAGCGACTTTGCGGCTTGCATGGCCTGAGGACTGTTTTGTTTAAGGGTGGCAATAAAGGTTTGCGCAGCAGGCAGCAACTCGCTCGCATCATCGACCAAATGATGAACTAAGCCAAAGCCCTGAGCTGTTTGCGCATCAAAGACTTCAGCCGTTAAAAAGTAGCGTCTGGACTGGCGCTCACCTATGGCTCGAATGACATAAGGGCTGATTACGGCTGGAATTAAGCCGATTTTGACCTCACTGAGACAAAAACGCGCATCGCGACTGGCAATGACCAGATCACAACAAGCGGCAAGACCGACTGCGCCACCATAAGCGGCACCTTGAACCAAGCCGATCACTGGTTTGCTAAAGTGATTCAGTTTATTCATCAGCTGTGCAAGCTGCCCCGCATCGATCAGATTTTCGGCATGGCTATTATTGGCCATACGCTTCATCCAATTCAGATCGGCACCCGCTGAAAAGTGCTTGCCTTCAGAGCGTAGAATCAACATGCGAAGGTCGCTGTTTTGCTCCGCTTCATCTAGCTTGCAGATTAGCTGGGTGATCATGCTGTCATCAAAAGCGTTATGCTTATCAGGTCGATTTAGCACCAGTTCAGCGACACCAGAGTCGAGCATGCGAAGCGTGATGATTTCAGTAGTCTCAGACATCATCCACTCCTTACATTCTGAACACGCCAAAGCGTGTCTCTTCAGTGGGGCGATTCAGTGTAGCGGAAAGACTCAGCGCAATGACTTCACGTGTTTGAGCTGGATCGATCACACCATCATCCCATAAACGACCACTGGCATAGTAAGGATGACCTTGATGCTCATAAGTATCGATGATGGGTTGCTTAAACGCGGCTTCTTCCGTTTCGGACCAAGTTTTACCGTTTCGCTCCATACTTTCACGGCGAACGGTTGCCAGAACGCCCGCCGCTTGTTCTCCACCCATCACGGAGATGCGTGCATTAGGCCACATCCATAAGAAATCAGGATTATAAGCGCGTCCACACATACCATAGTTACCTGCACCAAAGCTGCCACCGATCAGCACAGTTAGTTTGGGTACATTGGCACAGGCCACAGCCATCACCATTTTTGCGCCATGCTTGGCAATACCCTCGGCTTCGTACTTACGCCCGACCATGAAGCCGGTAATGTTCTGCAAGAAGAGCAGGGGAATGTTTCGTTGACAGGCAAAGTTCAATGAAGTGGGCACCTTTTTGAGCGGATTCAGTGAAAAGAATACCGTTGTTGGCGATGATTCCCACTGGATAGCCATGAATATGAGCAAAGCCTGTCACTAGTGTAGGGCCATAGTACTGTTTAAACTCATCAAACTCAGAGCCGTCGACCAAGCGAGAAATCACTTCGCGAACATCGAAGGGTTTGCGAAGATCTGTACCCACAATCCCGTAAAGCTCATCGGCATCATACAAGGGTGCCTTGGGCTGGGTGATGGCGATGTCGAGTTTCTTTTTACGGTTTAAATTGGCAATACAGCGGCGAGCAATTTGCAGGGCGTGTTGATCATTTTCAGCATAATGATCGGCCACACCGGAAATTTTACAGTGAACATCCGCACCACCGAGATCCTCAGCACTCACCACTTCACCTGTCGCCGCTTTAACGAGAGGGGGGCCAGCTAGAAAGATCGTACCTTGATTACGGACGATGATGGACTCATCTGCCATGGCAGGTACATAGGCGCCACCTGCGGTACATAGACCCATGACCACCGCGATTTGAGGGATGCCCTTGGCAGACATGCGCGCTTGGTTGTAAAAGATACGGCCAAAGTGGTCTCTATCTGGGAACACCTCATCTTGGCGTGGCAGATTCGCGCCCCCTGAGTCTACTAAGTAGATACAAGGAAGGTGATTTTGCTCTGCGATCTCTTGAGCACGCAGATGCTTTTTCACGGTAAGGGGATAATAGGTACCCCCTTTAACCGTGGCATCGTTGGCAATGATCATGCACTCGACGCCAGAGACTCGCCCTATGCCGGTGATCAAACCGGCAGCAGGAACCTCTTCATCGTAAACCTTATAGGCGGCTAATTGGGACAGCTCTAGGAAAGGTGAGCCATCATCGATTAAGCGATTAATACGTTCACGTGGTAGAAGTTTTCCACGCGCAAGGTGTCTTGCTTGGTAGTCAGCTCCGCCGCCTTGCTGAATGCTGGCAATCTTTTCCTTTAGATCGGAAACCGCAGCTGACATGGCATCTGCTTTAACCCTGAACTCATCAGAACGGGCATTTATTTTTGTTTGCAGAATTGGCATGGTTATGCTCCCAGTGAGTAGCCATCAGTTATTTAAGAAAAGTTCGCGGCCTATCAACATGCGGCGAATTTCAGAGGTACCGGCACCGATTTCATAAAGTTTGGCATCGCGTAATAAGCGGCCTGTTGGGTATTCGTTGATGTAACCGTTACCACCGAGTAACTGAATCGCATCTAGCGCAATTTGCGTTGCCATTTCTGCAGAATAAAGAATAACGCCAGCGGCATCTTTACGTGTAGTTTCACCACGATCGGATGCCATTGCGACCATATAGACATAGGATTTAGCGGCATTCATGCGGGTGTACATGTCGGCCAGTTTGCCTTGAACCAGTTCAAACTCACCGATCGCTTTACCAAATTGCTTTCTGTCACGCACGTAGGGAACAACGATATCCATAGCGGCTTGCATGATACCTAGCGGACCACCTGCCAGAACTAAACGCTCATAATCTAGACCTGACATCAAAACTTTAACACCACCGTTTAGTTCACCTAATAAGTTTTCCTTCGGAACTTTACAATCCTGGAAGACCAACTCGCAGGTGTTAGAACCACGCATGCCTAACTTGTCGAGTTTTTGTGCTTGGGTGAACCCTGGGCTATCACGTTCAACGATGAAGGCAGAGATCCCTTTGGGGCCTGCATTGACATCGGTTTTGGCATAAATGACATAAACATTGGCATCGGGACCGTTAGTGATCCACATTTTATTGCCATTCAATACATAATGATCACCCGCGTCACGTGCGGTCAGCTTCATGGAAACAACGTCAGAACCGGCGTTGGGTTCAGACATGGCTAAAGCACCGATGTGCTCACCGGTAATGAGTTTAGGAAGATACTTCTCTTTCTGGGCCTGAGTACCGTTTCGATTGATCTGGTTTACGCATAGGTTAGAGTGGGCACCGTAGGATAGGGCAACAGAAGCAGAGGCTCGGCTAATCTCTTCCATCGCAATGACATGCGCCAGATAGCCCATGCCAGAACCACCAAACTCTTCATCGGCGGTTATTCCAAGTAGACCCATATCACCAAACTTTCTCCATAGATCAGCAGGAAAGAGGTTGGCTTGATCAATATCAGCTGCTCTGGGGGCGATTTCACTGGCAGCAAAGTTGTTGATCTGTTGACGAAGCATGTCAATCGTTTCGCCTAGACCAAAATTTAATTCAGAGTATTGAGAGATCATATCGAATTCCTGTTTGTTATTTTTAGTGGAGTGATGAGTCTGGATTAGATGTCTGAAGCGTTTTTGACTCTTCAGTCGTCATTGCTTTTTTGGCTTTTAGCTCTTGTAGAGCCATTTCACATCGTGCTTGAGCACTCTCAAGCTCAATTTTTGCCATCTGTATATCATTCAGCTGCTGCTCTAACTGACGCTGTTTCTGCGAGAGGGTATCAAGCATTTTAAGCAACTGGCGTTCGCTACCGCTTTCAGTTTCATCCCAAAGATCGAAAAGCTCTTTCGATTCGGCCAGCGAAAAACCTAGGCGCTTACCGCGTAAAATGAGTTTCAATCTGACGCGATCTTTAGAACTGTAAATTCGAGTTTGTCCTTTTCGCTCAGGCTTGAGCAGTCCTTCATCTTCATAGAAGCGAATGCTGCGCGTGGTGACATCGAATTCACTGGCCAATTCGCTGATAGAGTAGGTTCTTTTTTTTAATGCTCATGGACGTATTCCTCAACTTCGTCATTTGAGATTACTCAAAGTTAACGTTTACGTAAAGTGCTTTTTTGTGTTAATTTTACTCAGTGTTTGATGGGTGGATTTATTGAAAATCATTTAACTTGTTAATTTAAATATAAATTTATAGTTATTGTGAGGATTTTCACTGCTCATTAGACCAAAGTATTACTTGTAAAGCTTTATGTTTCGTTGCTAATTTAAGTTGACGCTTACGTAAATGTAATGCAAGCAGGCTGGTCTACAACAATAAAAAGAGGCTGCACAATCTTATGAGTTCTGAATTCGTTCTAGAAACCCGAGATCTTGTGAAAGAGTTCAAGGGTTTTACAGCCGTTGATAAGGTTAATCTTAAAGTTCGTCGCGGCCATATCCATGCCCTGATTGGGCCAAATGGTGCGGGTAAGACGACCGTGTTTAACCTGTTAACCAAGTTTCTGATTCCCACTCGTGGTCAGATTCTCTTTAACGAGCAAGATATTACTTCGATGAAGCCTGCGGCGATTGCACGTAAAGGCATTATTCGTTCATTTCAGATATCTGCTGTTTTCCCCCACATGACTGCTCTAGAAAATGTAAGAGTTGCTTTGCAGCGCTTTGAAGGCAATAGCTTTCATTTCTGGAAAAGTGAAAAAACGCTGAACAAGCTTAATGATCGTGCCTATGCATTGCTTGAATCGGTGGGATTGGAAAGCTTTGCCGATACCGTCACGGTAGAGCTTTCCTATGGTCGTAAGCGTGCCCTCGAGTTAGCGACCACCCTGGCAATGGAGCCTGAGTTGGTCCTTCTAGATGAGCCTACTCAGGGTATGGGTCACGAAGACGTTGATCGTGTGGTAGAGCTGATTCGACAAGCGGCAGTAGGTCGCACCATTCTAATGGTGGAACATAACCTCAGTGTGGTGAGCAAGCTATGTGATCAGATCACCGTATTAACCCGTGGTGCGGTGTTAACGGAAGGTGATTATAAAGCCGTTTCTCAAAATCCTCAGGTCAAAGAAGCTTACATGGGCAGCGAAGCCAATGTATTAGAGGGGGCTCACTAATGACGGATTCAATTAAACCCAATTATGAGCAGCTTAAGATCACAGATCTGCATGCATTTTACGGTGAATCTCATATTCTCCATGGTATCGATATGTTGGTACGTCGGGGTGAGTTGGTAACACTTTTGGGGCGCAATGGTTCAGGTCGGAGCACAACATTAAAATCCATTATGAATATGGTGGGTAATCGAACCGGCTCGATTATGATTAATGGTCGCGAAACCATTTCTACCCAGGCTCATCATATTGCCCGCCTAGGTGTAGGCTACTGTCCAGAGGAGCGCGGGATCTTTTCCAGTCTCAATGTGGAAGAAAATTTGATGTTACCGCCAACCGTTCGCAGTGGTGGTATGAGTCTCGATGAAATCTATGACATGTTCCCCAATCTTTATGAGCGTCGTTTCAGTCAAGGAACGCGCCTTTCAGGTGGTGAACAGCAGATGCTTGCCATGGCAAGAATTTTACGAACAGGCGCGAATTTGCTGCTTTTGGACGAGATCACAGAAGGTTTAGCCCCCGTAATTGTGCAAAAGTTAGCCGAAGTCTTGATCAAACTAAAAGAGAAAGGCTTAACCATTGTGTTGGTTGAGCAGAATTTTCGCTTCGCTGCACCCTTGGCGGATCGTCATTACCTGATGGAACATGGTCAGATTGTTGAAGAAATTCAAGCGTCTGAACTGGCTCAAAAGCAAGACTTACTGAATACCTATTTAGGCGTCTAGTCAGCTACAAAACGTGTTTGACGTTAACAACAAAAATAAAAAGCCAATATGGCAATGGAGAAACACTATGAAAACAATGAAAAAAACTCCTCACTGCAGCGGTTGCATCAACAATGATCGCAAGTGCTGCACAGGCTGCTATCTCTGATAACGAAGTCCGTATCGGTTACCTGGCTGATATGTCCGGTACCTATCGTGATCTGGCAGGTCCTAATGGACTGACAGCCTTGAGAATGGCGGTTGAGGATTTTGGCGGTCAAGTCAACGGTGCCCCTATCCGTGTTGTGAGTGCAGATGACCGTAATAGCCCCGATGTCGCATCCAGTACGGTGCGTCAATGGATTGAGGCTGATGGTGTGGATATGGTTGCCGGTATGGTCGCCACCTCTGTAGCCCTGGCTGCGGTTAACATCATCGAGCGCGCGGATAAGTTAGCGATTATCTCAGGATCGGCGGCTTCCAGTATCACCAACGAACATTGTACGCCTAACCATATTCACTATGTTTACGATACCTATCCCTTAGCTAATGGTACGGCAAAAGCGGTGGTTGACGAAGGGGGTAAATCCTGGTTTATCTTAACCGCAGACTACGCATTTGGTCATGCGCTGGAAGCCGATATTGAGAGGGTTGTGACTGCAAATGGTGGTACCGTAGTACAAAAGGTTCGTCATCCATTCCCAACAGGCGATTTCTCTTCCTTTATTCTTCAAGCACAAAGTTCTGGTGCGGATGTTATTGGTTTAGCTAACGCTGGCTCTGATACCATTAATGCGATTACCACAGCGGGTGAGTTTGGTTTGACTCAATCAGGTCAATCAATTGCCGCCATGGTGGTCTTTTTAAATGACGTACATGCGTTGGGCGTAGAAGCGGCTCAGGGTATTCAGTTGACCACAGGTTGGTACTGGGACATGAATGATGAGACCCGTGCATGGGCTGATCGTTTTATGGAAAGAACCGGCGTTCGTCCAGGTATGGTTCATGCGGGTATTTACTCCAGCACCATGCATTATCTGAATGCTGTGCAAGCCACAGGTACGGATGATACCCAAACTGTTCGTCGTCACATGATGGATACACCGATCAACGATATGTTTGCGACTAACGGCATCATTCGTGAAGACGGTCGTATGGTCCATGATATGTATCTTGCTCAGGTAAAAACACCGGCAGAATCTACGAATGAATGGGATCTCTACAACATCATTCGTACCATTCCTGCTGATGAAGCTTACCGTCCACTCTCTGAAAGTGTATGCAGACTGGTTAACAACTAATCTGTGTGGCGCGCTCATTTGTGAGCGCGCCTTCAGAATGTTTGACTGAAAGTTATTTTTAACTGGGATATTCATTATGAGCATGATATTCGGAGTACCTGTTGCCGTACTCTCAGGTCAGCTTTTGCTTGGACTGATTAATGGCGCCTTTTATGCCTTATTAAGTTTAGGTTTGGCCGTTATATTCGGTTTGCTTAAGATTATTAACTTTTGCCCATGGGTGCATTTTTATATGCTGGGGTGCGCTTTTGCACAGTGGTTTTTATTTAATACCCTTGGCATTAATTATTGGGTGGCCTTATTTCTGGCACCTTTGATCGTCGGTACGCTTGGAATATTGATTGAATATTTCCTACTCCGAAAAAATCGCTAATGAAGATCATCTTTACAGTTTGCTGCTCACTTTGGGGTGGCGCTGGTTATTCAGGGCGTTCTCACCAATATCTATGGTGTTTCTGGGATGCGTTATGCGATACCTGAAGTGTTTAGAGGGGGTATAAACCTAGGCTTTATGTTCCTGCCTTACTATCGTGCTTGGGTTATTGTGGCGGCTTTAGTGGTGTGCTTTGGAACTTGGTTCATGATTGAGAAAACCAAACTGGGTTCATACCTGCGTGCCGGAACTGAGAACTCAAAACTGATGCAAGCCTTCGGTATTAATGTTCCATTATTGGTCAGTTTAACTTACGGTTTTGGTGTCATGTTAGCAGCCTTCGCGGGTGTACTGGCTGCGCCTATTTATTCAGTCACACCAGTGATGGGTGGAAATATACTGATCATTGTTTTTGCCGTTGTGGTTATCGGTGGTATGGGATCGATCATTGGGTCTATCTTTACTGGCCTTGCGATGGGGATCATTGAAGGCTTAACCAAAGTGTATTATCCAGAGGCCTCAAGCACCGTCATTTTCTTGGTCATGGTCATTGTCTTATTGGTTCGCCCAGCCGGTCTATTTGGAAAGGAGGCATAACATGTCGACTTCAACAATTAAAACACATTCACGAAAAGCTTATTTGGAATCCAAGCAAAGAGCGGCACGTCGAAACATGATTTTGTATGGGGTATTGGTTGCCTTTGCGTTGGTTGCGCCTATGGTATTTTATCCTGTCTTTCTAATGAAGGTGTTGTGTTTTGCCCTGTTTGCAATTGCCTTTAACCTTTTATTGGGGTATGTCGGTTTATTATCTTTTGGTCATGCGGCCTTTTTGGCGACAGGTGGCTATACCACGGGTTATCTGCTAACGACCTATTCCGGTTTTAGTCCTGAAATGGCGATTATTATTGCAACTTCAGCGGCTACTTTACTGGGTTTTGCTTTTGGTGTGGTGGCGATTCGTCGTCAAGGCATTTACTTTGCGATGATTACCCTGGCATTGGCTCAGCTAGTCTTTTTCTTTTATCTGCAGTCGCCGTTTACTCGCGGTGAGGATGGTATGCATGGTATTCCAAGGGGAATGTTGCTCGGTTTCATCGATCTGCAAAATAACTTAGCCATGTACTATTTTGTATTGGCAGTGTTTATTTTTGGCTTTGCACTGGTTCAGCGTATTGTTCATTCACCTTATGGCCATGTGTTAAAAGCCATTAAAGAGAACGAACCTCGTGCTGTCTCTTTGGGCTATAACGTCGATCGATATAAGCTAGTTGCATTCACTATTTCCGCGGCACTTGCTGGACTAGCGGGTTCTGTCAAAACCATCGTTTTCCAGCTGGCGTCCTTGACGGATGCGCATTGGCACATGTCGGGTGAAGTGATTCTGATGACATTGGTTGGTGGTGTAGGAACATTATTGGGTCCAGTGATTGGCGCTGCTTTCGTGATCAGTCTTGAACATCAACTAGCACAAAGTCCATTAGGGGATTGGGTAGATGTGATCCTTGGGGTGATCTTTATCCTATGTGTATTGATGTTCCGTGCCGGTTTTGTCGGTGAGTTCCAGAAGTTCTATCGCAAAAACTTTAAGTAATGTTATGTATCAACGAACCACAGTTGTCTTAGGAGCGAAACATGCCTTGTTATCGAATTGATTCAGTAACACCGGTTGTCGATCCGACTGCTTATGTGCACCCTACAGCCGTGTTAATTGGTGATGTTCTGGTAGGTCCTGGGTGTTATGTGGGGCCTAATGCATGCTTGCGTGGTGATTTTGGTCGAATCATTCTAAAGCAGGGCAGTAACGTTCAAGACACCTGTGTCATGCATGGGTTTCCTGGTTCCGATACGGTGGTTGAGGTGAATGGGCATGTTGGACATGGGGCGGTACTGCATGGCTGTATCGTGGGTGAAGATGCCTTAATCGGGATGAATGCAGTGGTGATGGATAATGCCGTCATTGCTGCACGATCCTTTGTGGCTGCAACGGCCTTTGTCAAAGCCAACTTTACCTGTGAAGAAGCGTCTTTAATTGTTGGCGCTCCCGCTAAGGTAGTGAGGCAGCTATCCGAGGATGAAATCGCTTGGAAACGAAAAGGCACGGCGATATATCAACGCTTGTCCGAGAGGTGTCATGAAAGCTTAGTGCTTTGTGATCCCTTAACTGAAGTGGAAGAGAATCGCCCTCGAATAGATGCCGGTAGTTTAAAGCCCAAGAAAACCAGTGGAATCTGACGGTAAGAAGGCAGTATGAATAGCATGACGATACAAACGGATAGAGCGATTAATCAGAGTTCATCTAACAAAACGCACATTTCGGATCGTTTTGTTGAGGTCCCCGGTGGACAGGTCTTTGTGCGATCCTGGTTGCCTGAAGTCATTCGTTCTGATATTCCCATGTTACTGCTGCATGACTCCCTTGGCAGTGTTGCTCAGTGGCGCAGTTTTCCACAACAATTAGCCGAGCATTTGCAACGCCCTGTGATCGCTTACGATCGCTTAGGGTTTGGGCAGTCAACACCCCGTCAGGCGCTACCATCCTATGATTTTATTACCGAAGAGGCTGATGTCATCTTTCCTGCTTTGTGCCAATCACTGGCTATTCAACAGTGTTGCCTTGTCGGTCACAGTGTTGGCGGTGCCATGGCCATTGCCATAGCGGCGTTGCATGCCAATCAGTGCAAAGCGGTGATTACCTTGGCGGCACCGGTTGAAATCCATGATCGTTTGGTGGAAGGAATTGAAGAAGCAAAACAGTTTTTTGCACACACAGAATCGTTCAATAAGCTTAGAAAGTGGCATGGTGATAAAACACGCTGGGTGTTAGATGCGTGGACAGAAACCTGGTTGTCTGATGAGTTCAGTAGTTGGACTATTTATCCTTACCTACCCAGAATTACTTCTCCGGTACTGGCGATGCACGGTGACTCGGATGAATATGGACCTGCCAGTTTGTCGGTTCGTATCGCCGAAGGCATCAAAGGGCGTGGGCAACAGGCTACCATTGCACAGTGTGGTCATATTCCACATGCAGAGCAGACCGAGGCGGTGTTAAATCTAATCTCTACATTTCTGGAAAACACCCAAGAAGCAGTGCGCTAAAAACCTAGCTACTTATAGGCCGCTTTTGCCTTAGGGTTTTTGGGGTAAAAATGATCGGGCACCCGAACTTGTCGGGTAAATTCTCGGGTATTTTTATAAGGCATTTTCATAAATCCAGACACGCCTAAACCATCAATATCCGGCAATGCCTCTACGATACGCTTTAACGAGGCCTTAAAGTCAGCTTTTCTATCGGGGTCTAACAGCACATAGTCATTATGAATTTTAAGATGCGTGGGAAGCGCTTCAAAAATAATTAATCCGGTGTGGCGTATCTCATTCAGGTAAGCAATTTCTCGCATAATAGTGTCCGGTAGCTGCAAAAACTCATCAGGGTCTTCGCCATCCTCAAAGTAAGAGTGGTTTCGGCTCGTGTCCTCACTTAAGGGAGCCTGTGTCACCTCGAAAGGGATGAGCAGTTCAGGCGGAGGGTTAAAGCGCTGTTGTTCGTTTTCTCTTTGCAAATGAAGCGTTGTTTTCGCATCAAAAAAACAGCACTTAAATACCCCTTCGCGATGAATGGCTCTTGCTAAGGTAACGAGGGTATTCACAGCATGTGTGAAGGGTTGTCTCAACTTGGCGTCATGTAGGTTGAGACTAGAGTCGATGAATATCTCCTTGTCCTCCCAACGTATCGCTAAGCCCCCTAAAACCGGATATTTGCCTAAGCGACTGACGGCACAGAGAAATGCACGCTCAGTACTTCCCATGCCGTGCATAAAGTTTTTATAGTATTTTTCCAGTTCAACGTCATTAATGTCATTCAAGAGTGACGCATCCAAGTGACCTTCACGCAGAAAGCTCTTGCGTGAGCTGTAAACCACCGTTTCCATGCTGTGTTGTTCTTGAAACACCCAGACAGGGATCAGAGGCTTTTCAATCGGTTTTTCTAATTCGGGCAGGCTCCAGCGTTTGATATAAGGCATTTGCGAAATTAAGTAATCGCCAGCTTGGCGTTTTTCTTCCGCCTTACCGGCCAACAATGTTTGCAGTGTGATGGCAAAAGCTTCTGGAAGTCCTAAAGCAGTGACTGGAATTGCTTCATAACCATAGCGACAGGACTGTCCGGAAGCCAGTGCATAAAGCGTTCCCGCCAATCCTTGCTCGTCAAAACGTGGAGAGCTGAGTTCACCGTTGAGTTGCTCTTCACCGATAAAGTAAACATCGCCGAGACGTGCATTGGTGGTATGAAGATCTTCACTTAAACTGCTTAATCCAGGTGCAATGACGGGCTGGCCATCAGCATCCTGTTGCGCAAACACACTGGAACCCCAATCAATCAGTTTGACCTGTTCGCGAATCGGGTCAAACACGATATTGGAGGGTTTGATATCGCCGTGAACGATGGGCGCGGGTTGATCATCAAGCCTAAAGGCTCTTAGGGCTGCTAAGATTTCGACCAGTTGTGCAGCAATCTTAATGATCAGTCGTGGTGAAAGGGGGCCTTGCTGAATGGAAAAGGCTTCGAGATCCATCCCCGCTGCGCGTTCCATCATTAGTACCGATTGACGTGAAATACGGGTGTATTCGCTAACGGCAGGTATACCATGATGCAACACTTGGCTTTGCATCCAGGCTTCATCTTCCAGTCGATCCTGCACCGCTTGCGGTAGGTTGATGCGCGAGAATTTAAACACATAGTCACATTCTTCGTCGGATCGCCCAGCAAACACAAAACCGTACGCGCCCTTACCGATAAATTCTATATCGGAAAAGCCCAGCAATCTGAGCTGATCCATACAGAGCTGCACCCAGTCTTTAATCTTTTGAGCATCTTCATGGCTCATCAGATAGATGGACTGTTCCTCGTTAATATAAAACTGTTGCAGCAAAGGGCGCGTCATTAGCAAAAGGCCTTGTTAGCGTAGTTTGCTTAACATGCTGATTGGGTTTTCCAAGTAAGCTTTCCAAGTATTGCAGAAGCGCGCCATGCTGGCACCATCAATAATGCGATGATCACCAGACCAGCTGATCTGCATGATTTTTCGTGCAACCACCTGATCGTTTTCATCAAAACGAGGCAACTTTTGTATTTTACCCAAGGCTACGATAGCCACTTCCGGTTTGTTAATAATCGGTGTGGCCACTGTTCCCCCTAACACACCGATATTAGACAGAGTAATCGTGCCACCTTTCATCTGCTGAGAAGTCAGCTTGCCGAGTCGCGCCGTGTCTATCAGTTGGTTCATCTCTTCCGCCACTTCAAATAGGCTCATGTGTTGCACGCCCTTAATATTGGGCACCATCAAACCAGATGGGGTATCTACCGCAAAGCCAATGTTATGATCTTCTTGGTAGAGGATCTCGGTACAGTCTTCATTAACACGACTGTTCAGTAATGGATGTTCCTGTAAGGTTAGCGAGAGTGCCTTAATAAACAGCGGCATCAGACTCAAGCGTAAGCCTTCCGCTTCAAAACTTGGCTTTAAGGTATCACGGACTACTTCTAACTCGGTGACATCCAGTTCATCTGCATAAGTGAAGTGAGGAATACTGCTTACCGAATCTTGCATCTGTTTGGCCATTAGAGCCTTGATGCCTTTTGATGCTCTCGGTTTTATGCACCTTATCCCTTTGACTTGGCGTCCCTTTTTCACTTGGCTTAATATTGGTGTCGTGATGTTCTTGAGCATAATGCTGGAGATGTTGGTGTAGATCCTCTTTGTAGATACGACCGTTTTTGCCACTGCCCTCAACGGCGTTCAGATCTACTTGCAACTCTCGAGCTAGGCGTCTAACCGCTGGGCTGGCAATCGGTTTATTGGTAACAGCATTAGCAGTCCCAAGTGGGCATTGACTAACGCTCGTTGTCTTAGACTGTTTGATCTGTGTATTTAGGGTTTCTGTTTCAATTGTTTCTAGGTTTTCTTCTATGGCGTCTGGTTCAGATTCTACTTCTATCTCAAATAAGGGTTGGTGAACCTTAGCGATATCGCCTTGCTGATAGTAGAGTTTACTGATCACACCGTTATACATGGAGGTGATTTCGACCAAGGCCTTATCGGTCATTACATCCGCAACAGGTTGATCTTCTGTGATGGTTTCACCTTCTGCGATGCGCCACTCGACCAGTTCACACTCAACAATGCCTTCACCAATATCAGGCAGGATAAAATCAATTTTCATGGCTTACTCCAAACTGAATCGGCAAATTAGTAATTGATGCTCGTGATAATAGCTTCATAGGTTTTCAGATGATCCGGTAAGTATTCCTTCTCCAGTGCAAGCGGGAAGGGGGTATCCAGACCGGTGACACGCAATATGGGAGATTCCAAATGCAAAAAGCAGGCTTCTTGAATGGCCGCCGCGATTTCTGCACCAAAACCGGAAGTTTTGGGCGCTTCGTGGTTGATAATCAATCGTCCAGTTTTTTTAACGGACTCAGCTAGCGTGTCTCTGTCCCAAGGCAATAATGTGCGTAAATCGATCAGTTCGCAGGAGATGCCATCTTTTTCGGCAAGATCGGCTGCTTTTTCGATGGCTTCCATTTGAGCACCCCAGGCTACCAAGGTGATGTCCTTGCCCTCACGAACCACCTCGGCTTTACCCAAGGGCAGTTGGTAATCATCATCGGGCACTTCACCCACAGATGCGCGATAGATGCGTTTGGGTTCAAAGAAAATAACCGGGTTTGGGTCGCGAATGGCGGCTAAGAGTAATCCCTTAGCCTGCTCGGGATTACGAGGTACGACCACTTTTAAGCCGGGCGTGTGGGTAAAATAGGCTTCAGGTGACTGTGAATGGTAATGGCCACCGTTGATACCACCTCCGTATGGAGTGCGAATAGTGATGCCCCCGACGTTAAATTCATTACCTGAACGATACCGGAATTTGGCGGTTTCGTTGACGATCTGATCAAAGGCCGGAAAGATATAATCGGCAAACTGTATTTCCGCTATCGCCGTCATTCCTTGGGCGGCTAGGCCATTGGCAAAACCAACAATACCTTGCTCGGTCAGTGGCGTGTTAAAGCAACGATGCTTGCCGTACCTCTCTTGAAGGTGGCTGGTGGCTCTAAACACACCGCCAAAATGTCCGACATCCTCACCGAAGCATAAGGCTTTGTCGTTACTGGACAGTGCAATATCTAAGGCGTTATTGATCGCCTGCAATAAATTCATCTTACTCATCACCTAACCTCCCGGCTGATTTAGGATAGGCGTCAGGATATTTACGCAGATGTGAAACGAGTTCAGCCTGTTGTTCTTTTAGATGCCAAGGTAGGGTGTCATAAACGTCAGTGAACAGATCATTTAGTGGCGGGGCGGGTAGCTTTTCCGCTTTTTTCATGGCTGCCACGATGGCATCCCGATGAAACTGCTTGCGTTGGCTATCCTGTTCTTCATCCCACCAGTGTTGATGAATTAACCAGTTCTTTAAGCGCATCACCGGACATTTGGCACGCCAAGTATCCTCTTCTGATTTATTGCGGTAACCACTGGGATCATCGGAACTGGAGTGAGCACCCAAACGATAGGTCATGGCTTCAATTAATACGGGTTGATGCTGTTCGACCGCCAGTTTACGTGCTTCTTGAGTGGCTTTGAGTACAGCAAAAACGTCATTACCATCAACCCGAATGGTTTTAAGACCATAACCCACTCCACGAGGCGCAATGCCATCACCTGCATACTGTTCATGTGCTGGTGTTGAGATCGCATAACCGTTGTTGCGGCAGAAGAAAATCACTGGAACTTTGAATACGCCCGCCATATTAAGCGCTGCATGAAAGTCCCCTTCAGAGGCCGCACCTTCACCGAAAAAACACAACACACAGTTGGGTTTTTGCTGGGCTTTCAGAGCAAAGGCATATCCCGTTGCATGTGGAAGTTGTGTGCCTAGGGTAGAAGAGACGGTCATATAGTGAAGCTCGCTGGAGCCATAATGAATCGGCATCTGTCGGCCTTTGCCAAGATCCTTTTCGTTAGAAAAGAGCTGATTCATAAACTGATCGGGCGTAAACCCGCGAAACGCTAATGCACCTTGTTCACGGTACTGTGCCATGATCATGTCGTCATCTGCCAAGGCTGCGGTACTGCCAATGTCAGCCGCTTCTTCTCCGGTCTCTGTCATGTAAAAACTGATTCGACCTTGGCGCTGCGACGCTAATAAGCGCTCATCTAGGGCTCGGATAAATAAAAACGTATCGTAGATTTTTAATGCAAGCGTTTGGTCTATCTCAGGAAGTGAAGCACCAGGGTAGAGGGTACCATCTTCTCGAAGTATTCTTAGGGTGGGAATTTGCAACGAAGTTGCATCAAAGAATTTCGGCTCATGCACGATCAGTGCAGCCGTTTGGCGTTTATCAGTCATCATACACCTTCTTGTTTTTATTGTAATATCTACTGATTGTGTCAATAGCTATCGGGTTAGACAGGATCGCTGTCTCTACAGTGTTAAAGCTAGCTTCTTACAGGCCTGTTGTAAAGAAGCCAGTTGAGTAAAAAGCGCTGACAGTGGTTACGGTCGGCTTTTTAGAATATCAGCTGTTAATACTTGGGTTTTTGCGAGAAAAGAGTTTGAAAATCAGTGGAATAGTAAACAAAGTTAACAAGGTCGAAACACAAATGCCCCAGACTATCGCAGTGGCAACCGGCCCGAAAATCAATGACTTGCCACCCAGACCTAAGGCTAAACCCATTAGTCCGGCCATGGTCGTAGCCGCTGTAATCAGGATCGGTACAAGACGACGTCTAGCGGCATAGATGATGGCGTGTTGAACACTCATGCCGGCTTCACGACGACTGTTAGCGGCGGCAATCAATACAATCGCCGAGTTAACCGCAATACCAGAAAGCGCCACTAAGCCGTAGAGGGTATATAAGCTCAGTGGATTGTTGCTGAGCCATAGGCCATAGGCCACACCGGTAAAGGCCATGGGTATGGTGAGTAGAATGATAAAAGGTTGAAAGTAGCTTCTAAATTGAGCCCCTAGTATAAGGTACATCAATCCAACACCTAGCACGAAAAGAGCGGTTAAGGCACTTAAGGACTCCTGAATATCATCCAGTTCACCCGAGAAGTCCAGCGTAATACCCGGATGCTGAAGTGCGATGTTTTGCCATTCCTCTTGAATGCGTTGGTTGGCTTGCAAGGTGTCAATTTTACTACGATCAATGTTTGCTTCTAGGGTAATTGAACGGCTGAAGTTATAGTGTCTAAGGCTTTCAAAGCCTACTCTGACCTCTACATCTACCAGTTCACTTAATGGAATCAGGTGCCCGTTGGCGTGGCAATTAGCGTATCTAGCCATTGTTGAACATCATTGGTTTGAGTGATTTGACTGCGTACTCGTAACTCGACTTGTTCGCCACGATCGGTCATTTGCGCAACAATTTCGCCGTCAGTCATCAGGCGGAGCGTGCGTGTCACGGTCATAGGGTCAAGACCCGCTCGCCTTATGGCAGGCAGATTTAACTGAGTGACTAGTTGTTGAACGCCGGGAGAGGCATCATTGCTGATATCCGTTATGCCATCAATACCCATCAGTATATCGGTGAGGTCGTCAACCGCTGCCTGAATAACTGGGTAATCATCACCTCTGACCTTAATGCTAATGGGCATAGAGCTAGGAGGACCACCAGAGAGTTTGAGTAAGTTAATGTTTGCGGGAGGCGGAGCAAGAGCGGGAAGCTGATCTCGAAGTTCCTGAATAATTTCATCAGCACTTCTGCCATTGTTATGGCGCGAGGTTAAACTAACAAAGATTTGACCATAGGAATCACCTAATAGAGGCTCAGTTTCTGTGAACATTTGCCCTGCGTAGGTCACCATGGAACGTATTTCATCAGGCTGAACAAAGGTTCTAGCAATCTGCTCTACTTGACGTGTCGATTCCAAGGTTCTGTCGAGAGTGGATCCTGCGGGCATTTCTACGTTGATATAAAATACTTGCAGAGTATCGGCGGCAAAAAAGTTAGTGGCGATACGTTCGCTGGCAAAGAGGTAAACGGCAGAAGAAAATGCACTCATCAACAGAATTAATGTGACCCACGGATGGCGAAAGCTTTTCACTAAGACGCGCCCGTAAAAATTTCGTAAGCGCCTCATAATTTGTTCGCGTCGGCTGACTTGATGTTGCAGATAGGCGGGGTCAGATTGAAGTAGCTTGGTTTGAGACGGAAGCATCCAAAAGGCTTGAATCAAACTGAACAACAGCGCAAAAGTGACCACTAAGGGCACAATACGCATAAAATCACCGAGAATGCCCGGCATGAGCATCAGAGGCAAAAATGCCGCGACAGTGGTCATGATAGCGGCTAAGAGTGGCCAGCCGACTTCCTGCATCGCGCCGATAGCGGATTCAATCGAATCTAAACCCTTTTGTAAGCGTTGATGCATCGCTTCAACCATGACCACAGCAACATCGACCAACATACCGAGCGCAATAATGACGCCCAGTAAAACGGTGAGGTTTAAGGTTTCCTGCTGTGCCTGAAGTAATATGAAAACGCCCGTTAAAGAGAAGGGTATTGCCAAAGCAACAAGCACCCCAATTCGCCACCCCAAAAATAGCCAACTGACGATAAATACAAACAGCAAGCCTGTAGCGCATTAGACTGCATGATATCAATGGCACGTCGAGTGGTTTCTGTTTGGTCATCCGCTAAGATTGCCGTGACACCTTGCCCCGAGTTCATCTGATTCCATTCCACTAAAAACTGATCTAGCGATTCCACCAATTCAAGGGTGTTGGCGTTGGCATCTTTCATCACCGCCATCATCACCGCCGGTTTTTGTTCGAAGAGCACACGTTGAGTGGCGTCTTGGCGAGCGCGTTGAATAGACGCCACTTCTTCCAGTAACACTTCACCACTCATCAACGGCAGTTCCAGCCGAGCTAAGGCTTCGGGATCAGGGGACTGACCAACATGGCGAACCAACCATTGTTCATTCGATACGGTTAAGCGACCCGCCGCTAAATCTTGCCATTGCAAGCTGATCATGTCGGCCACTTGGGTCGGACTGACACCAAGACTGGCTAGGCGATTAAAATCCAGTTTAACCTGTACTTCAGGGTCATTCAGTCCGACCGTATCAACGCGATCAACACCGCGCATCTGCTCTAGGTCACGTTCTAGTTGATAGGATAGGCGCCTCAAAACCTCATCATTATCCTGTCCCTGAAGAATAATGGTGGCCGTAGGAAAAGCATTGGCACTAGTGATTTCCAGAATGATAGGCTCAACGATATCTCGTGGTAACTCGCTTCGTTTGCTTTGAATTTCGCGTCTTAGATCGTTAACGCGCTTATCGAATGTACGTTCATCTAGGTCACGAAAACGAACCAAAATGTTCGAAAGACCAACGCGGGAGGTGCTGGAAACGAAATTAACGTCATTCAGTTTTCGCAGGGCATCTTCCATCGGTTGTGTAACGCGCATCTCGATGTCTTCTGCACTGGCCCCTGGAAGCGCTGTTACGATCACTATCCAATTGAAGTTAATGGTAGGGTCTTGCTGACGAGGAAGCATCTGATAAGAAAGTGTGCCCATGACCAGCACCAGTACAAAGACAAGGTTCGCAAGGACTGTGTTACGAAGTAGCGCTCGAATCATTCTGAAGATCCTACCTGAAGCCATTGTTGTCCTTGAATGACAATTTGAGCGTTTTCTAACTCAGTGGGGATAGGGTGAGGACGGCCTTCCTGAGCATTTGGTAATACATGAAAAATTGGGTTGTTTTCTTGCAATAGAAATATTCCCAGTTCACCGGAACGACTGACAATAAATTCAGCAGGAATAAAAGCCTGTTTTTCAGTCAGAATAAGTGTTCCAGAACTGCCAATCGTTACAGATTCAGGTGCTCGAAACCAGGCTTTTTGGCTGCGACTGCGTGCATCAATAATAGGGGATTGTCGAATCAGCTCAACAGGCGTTCGACTGTTGTTAAATTCAAATTCCGCTTTGATACCCTGTTGTAAATCAAAGCGATTCACGGGAAGCGTCACTTCAATTTCAGCATCGCTCAATTGTTGAAGCGACAGTAATAACGAACCAGGCATAGTGCGCTCGCCCACACCGGCATGTTGTTCGGTGATGGCTGCCTCGAAGGGGGCCGTGACAACACAGCGATCAATCTGTCGCTGAGCTAATTGAATCTCCGTGTTAATGGCCGCTAATCGGGCTTGTTGGCGGGATACTTCACTTTGCGCATCCTCTGCTGATAAGTTGTCGGTTAGCTGACGTTCACGCAACGCGCTTAAGCGATTCGCTAAGCGTTGTGCTTGCGTTAAACTGGCTTGCGTTTCTGATAAGCGTGATTTTAATAGTTTCAGATGATCTTCAGCATCACGACAATCTAAGGATACCAGTGTCTGACCTTGGGATACACGATCTCCGGGTCGTACATGAACGCTCAAGACAGTCGCTGCTAATTCACTGGCCAGTTGTGTTTCATTTTGACTGATAACGGTGGCGGCAAAACGATGTTGGCGAGTTTGTTGAATGTCTGAGATGGGGGCTGTGGTGAAGCCGGGTGGCACCTCATCTGCTATAGAGAATGACATAAACAGTAAAGCGCCGATTCCGAAACAGATCTTCAACCTTGAGTGACGCATATAACCCCTTAACTTATCAATCGATCGACAAACTTCCTATACGAACATTATTTGTACCACAGTTCATTGGGTTCTTGCTCTGGTAATGTTAGGTTGCATTGAAGAAATGATAAAAGCCGTCATTTAAAGGTGTTTAGGTTAATCTATTTTGGTCAATTTTGTCATGTGTCTATCTTTCATGTCATGGCATATATGGCATCTCTCATGGGTAATTATCCCTTTCTAAAATTGTGGCTATTTTTCTCTTATAAATCTGAATTATAAGCATATTCTACTTTAGTTTTAATACGGCACGTTACTTGCTGGTTAGCCTCTGGGGTGCGTAATGCTTTCTATAAACAATTATATATTCAGCGTAGGGAAAACAGTGGCTTGTCAATATAAGAAAACAATCGTTTCGATCCTGTTGATGTTTTGTATTGGTTTTTCAATGAATACAACAGCTTCTACAGCGGATCATAGTCAATTTGAAGTCTTGCAAGGACCTTTTTCATCTGGTCCATGAAGTCACGGCTGCCTGTTTAAGTTGTCATACCGAGGCTGCTCATCAAATCATGCAAACACGTCATTGGACATGGGAGTACGAGAATCCTCTAACGGGTGAGATGCTAGGCAAAAGAACCATGCTGAATACCTTCTGTATTGGTGATCGATCCAATGAGGCCTTTTGCCAAAGTTGTCACATCGGCTATGGCTGGAAAGACGATACCTTCGATTTTAATGAACCTACCAATGTCGATTGCTTGGCGTGTCACAACACTGGCGAGTACAAAAAAAATTGCCGGTATGGCGGGTCATCCCTCTTATGAGCGTCAAGAGTGGCCGAAAGGTTCAGGCAAGTTTATTGAAGCGATCGACCTAATAGGGGTTGCTCAAAATGTCGGTGCGACTTCTAGAGAAACCTGTGGTAGTTGCCACTTCTATGGTGGCGGTGGTGATGGCGTAAAACACGGTGACTTGGATTCGTCACTGGTAAATGCGACACACGCTCTCGATGTTCATATGGCGGTTGATGGTCTGAATTTTTCTTGTAGTGATTGTCATCAAACCGATAAACATCAAGTGCCTGGAAGTCGAATCAGTATGGCCGCAGCGCCAACGGGTGGAGCAATGATGCGAGGACAGCATCATGAGAATCAAAACCCTGCCAGCTGCCAATCCTGTCATGGTAATGACCCTCATCAAGGCGATTTCATGCATTCTTCACGATTAAATCAGCATGCTGAAGTGATTGCTTGCCAAACATGCCATATTCCTACGTTTTCAAGAGGCGGTGTTGCGACCAAAATGGCATGGGATTGGTCTGTGGCGGGCCAGTTAACGGACGAGGGTAAGCCTTTCTTTACCTATGATGAAGAGGGCCATGTAATTTATGACAGTCGTAAGGGTAGCTTTGAACTAGGTGAAAATGTGGTTCCTGTTTATGAGTGGTTTGATGGCAATGTCAATTACCTTCATCACGAGAGCACCATCGATCCAAGCGTCAGGGTTGCCATTAATGAATTTTTAGGAACTCCGGGTGCTAAGGATTCACGGATATGGCCTTTTAAGCGTTTTCACGGTCGCCAGCCTTACGATACAGAATACATGACCTTCCTAGTACCCCAGGTTGCCATCCCAAATGATACCTCGTTTTGGTACAACTTTGACTGGGACAAAGCCTTGCAGGCGGGTTCTGATATCAGTGGCCAGCCATTCAGTGGGCATTATGATTTTGTTGATACACAAATGGATTGGCCAATTACCCATATGGTGGCTCCCAAAGAGCAGGCACTTGATTGCGTAAGTTGTCATACCGCCGAAAGCGCCTAGCGGGTGTTGAAGGGATCTGGATGCCCGGTCATCACCGACAATCACTCTTAGATCAGGCTGGTTTTTTATTGGCAGGTTTGATTCTGTTGGGTGCGGCAGGGCACGGCACCATGCGTTTTGTTACTCGTCATAAGCAATCGGGAGTCTGATATGAACCAACGTATTTATCTGTATACGCGATTTGAGCGTTTTTGGCATTGGTCGCAGGCTGGATTGATTATAACCTTGCTATTTAGTGGTTTCGCAATTCATGGGACGCATGCGCTGATCGACTTCAAAACGGCGGTTGAAGTGCATGAAATCGCTGCATGGATGTTAATTACTCTGTGGGTCTTTGCCATTTTCTGGCATTTCACCACTGGGCAATGGAAGCATTATGTTCCTACCCACGAAAAGCTCATTGCGATGGCGCGTTACTATGCTTACGGCATGTTCAAAAAGGAGCCTCATCCTTACCACAAAACGCCAGATCGTAAGCATAATCCCTTGCAGCGCATCGCTTATCTTGGCGTAAAGCTGGTGATTAATCCTTTATTATGGATATCTGGCTTGTTGTATCTTTTCTGGGGTAGTGTCGCTGATCATGTTCCATTAGCCTTGAAGCAAGTTGCCACGCTGCATACGCTGGGCGCTTTTATGATGTTGTGTTTCTTACTGTTGCATGTCTACTTAGCAACCGTCGGTCATACGCCATTAGCGCATATCAAAACGATGATCACTGGCAGGGAAGACCCGCATACTGACGAAGCTCCGGGCGTCGAGCCAGAGGATGACTTTGCAGGTGATGACCCAACTCTGAAAAAACAGCCTCAAAACTGAAGCATTAACTGAATTTTTTTAACTCTAGTAACACCGATAAATTGTTCGCAGGCATGGGGATCACCGTTTTCTTTGATAACCCGTGCTTGCGCGCTTCTTCTAAGACCGCGTCTAAATCTCGAATTCCCCAAGCACTATTTTGTTTTTTGAGTGTTGAATCAAAGTGAAGGTTGCTTTCGGCAGGCGTAACACCTGCTTGCCAGAAAGGGCCATACAGATAGAGTAAGCCCTGATGGGGTAAATGTTCGGACGCGTATTTCATGAGGGCTTCAGTGACCGACCAAGGTGATATGTGCAATAGATTAATCGCAACGATGACATTGAATAGCGGCTCAGGATGGTTGTCTTTCGCACTGACATCAAGGTATTTAGATCGTACCACTTTGGAGTCAGGATAATGTTCACGCCAAGCTTCAATACTTTTTAAAGCTGAAGATTCGATATCTGATGGCTGCCATGTCGTCACTTGCTCAAGGTGTTCGCTAAGATAAATGGCGTGTTCACCTGTCCCAGATGCAATCTCTAATACCTTGCTAGGGTCAGGAAGATGGGTCTTTAGAACTTCTAAAATAGGATCACGGTTTCGTTGCGTAGCAGGGGCATAGAGTCTTAGGTCTATTGTTATCATGGTTCAACCCTCAAAAACTCTTGTGGCACTCTCGTAAGAATGCCACATAGGTTCTGTTTTTTTATTAGATAGCAGTATCCAGTATCAACATTAATACGAAGCCTAGCATCAATCCGTTTGTTGCGTAAAACTCATGACCTTTTCGATGAGATTCAGGAATAATTTCATGACTGATCACGAACAACATGGCACCAGCAGCAGCGGCCAATCCCCAAGGTAACAGATAGGTACTGACTTCCATCATGGTTGCACCCACAATCGCCATGATTGGTTCGGTTAGCCCAGATAGAATACCGATGCTAATTGAAAATAGCCGTGAATAGCCTGCTGCGATCAGTGCCATCGCCACAATAAAACCTTCTGGCATATCTTGAATGGCTATTCCGATTGCTAAGCTGTGACCATCACCTGCGGCAAATGCAGCTCCGATTGCAAGGCCCTCAGGAACGTTATGAAGTGCAATAGCCAATACAAATAACCAGCTCTGTCTTAAGCGGGTTTTAGCCACTTGGTCAGAGCCCTTAAAAAAAGTGTTCGTGTGGGACTGCTTTTTCCATCAGTAGCATTAACCCAGCACCTATCAGAATTGCAAAGGCAACTTTAGAAGAGGCGAGGAGCATTGAAGAAGTTTGCGCTTCCATAATCTCCATGGAGGGTAGAATCAATGAAAAAAATACTGGCCGCCAGCATAACGCCAGCACCAAATCCCATTAGGGTATCCAGCATTTTGTGAGTGATCTGCTTGGTAAAGATGGCAAGCGCCGCACCCACCGCGGTTGACCCAGCAGCAATCATGCCGGCGTAGAAGGAATGTCTAACCACCTCATTTGTGGTGAGTAAGACACTTAGTTGGTAAAACAGAATCGCCACACTGGCAACGAGTATTAATAAGCCAAAAAGCTTATTAAAAGATGGTTGGAACCCAATGTGGCGAGAAGATTTCAAACTACGTATGTTCATCAGTTGCCTCAGGATTCATGATTAATTAATAATCAGTATCATCTAGGAGGCCAAAGTTTTCCATTGAATAGTTTTTATTGTCTTGTTTGCTTTTTTCTATCGATCTCTTATTTTCAATAGTTGATTGGTATTACAGCTCCTTGACATCCCATCCAGCTGAAACCACCGATGCCTCAAGGCTCAGTCTGCCAATGACTTTTTCAACCGCTGCATCGTTTCTTTCAGTGGCCGTCAGAAACGCACGAACATCAACCTGCAATGAGTCTTTTTCGGATAGATTCTCACTTTCGAGCTTTTGCAGTTGCAAACCACTACCCGCTAGTCCTTCTAACATAAGAGCACGATTGTGTGCTTCCTGCTGTTCTTTACAGGTGATCTCCAGGACATACTGCCACCAAATTTCACCCGATTGCGCTTCATCCATGGGTTGGCGATTGATTAAAAGCACCAGTGGGCGAAGTAGCATATTGGTCATCAATATTACCAATGCCACCACAGTTGCTGCGATAAAATAACCCGCACCCGCCATGACACCGATTGCCGCAGAACACCAAAGCGTTGCCGCCGTGTTCAAGCCTCGGATATTGGCGCCTTCTTTCATAATGACGCCAGCACCCAAAAAGCCAATGCCAGATACAACCTGTGCGGCCACTCGCGTGGGGCTAGCATCACCGGCATCACTGTCAACCATCATTGACATTAAGGTAAAGCTAGCCGCACCGAGAGACACCAGTGCATTTGTTCTCAATCCCGCCATGCGCTGGCGCCATTGGCGTTCCATGCCAACCATTGCGCCGAGTCCAGAAGCCAGAACGAGTGGTAGTAATAGGTTCATTACATCTAAGATCATGATCTGAACCTCCTCGAGTTGTTATGCTATCGCCGCCGGTATATCAAGTATGACGGTTGCAATAGCGAAGTAGATAATCACACCACAAGCATCAGCGATCGATGTGATCAACGGTGCACTTGCGGTTGCCGGATCAAATTTTAACTTGCTGAGCAAGAAGGGAAGTGACATGCCGATGACACTGCCGACAATAACCACTAATTGCATGGTAAGGGCAACGACGATGGCGATTTCCATGCCGCCACGCCAGATTCCCAGCACAGAGACGGCAGCTGCCATGGTGGCACCCAGTAACCCTGCAACAGCTAGTTCTCTACCTAGCATACTCGCCCAATCTTTCATCATCACTTCGCCGGTTGCTAGGGCACGAACCATCAGCGTGGCTGACTGAGAACCAGCGTTACCACCACTGTCCACTAGCAAGGGTAAGAAGAATACCAAAGCAATATAAGCGGCAATGGTATCTTCAAAGTAGGCAATACCTGCACCCGAGAAGATATTTCCGAATACCAGTAGCACCAGCCAAAACACACGTTTCTTATAGAGCAAACGAATGCTAGCTTCTTTCAAACCACCAGCAATTGAGCCAACAGCACCCACCTTTCTGAAATCCATATCGGCTTCTTCAGATGCAACATCCATCGCATCATCGTAGGTTACAATACCCACTAGGTGTTTTTTCTCATCCAGTACAGGAATGGCCAATAAGTCATACTTACTGATCGCCTGTGCGGCCACTTCTCTTTCTTCATCCGCTCGAACAAAGAGTGGGTCCATGGTCATGAAGTCGGCTATTTTGTCATCCGGTTCTGCCATGATCAGGTCTTTAAGTGACACCGTTCCTACTAAGCTTAAGTCTTCATCCAATACGTAAGTTTGGTAGATGGTTTCCTTATCTTTACCGGTTGCTCTTAGGTGTTTAATCGCATCGGCTGCGGTCGCTTGAGCGTCCACTGTTGCGAAGTCGGACGTCATTACAGAACCGACGGTGCCTTCATCGTAGGATGCCAAGCGTTGCATGTCTTCACGCTCAGGTTGGCTCATGCCTTGGAGCAGTTCTGACTGTTCTTCTTCAGAAAGAAGATTAAACAGGTCAGCACGCTCATCATGAGGCATGGCATCAATGATCTTAGCCAGCTTGGCAGGCTCTAAAAGCTCTACCAGAACTTCCTGTAATGTGCTGGGAAAGTAACCCATCAATGCGGCTGCCGACTGATCATCCATTAAAACCATCAAATCACGCACTTCTCGTATTCTGAAGGTTTGTCGGGCTAGTTGCTCTTTGATTGCTTCAGCAACATCTGCCATGAGCACTTGCTCGAGCAAGTTAGCTAACGCCTCAGCATTTCCGCTAATACGAATAGCGCGTAGTTCGCGAATCAAATCTTCAAATTCCATAGTCATCACCTTGAGTTAATTTAAGGCAATAAAAACCTATGACTAAATTAAAATTAATTTAGTGCATAAAAAATCCTCGATATAATAAATATCGATTATGTAGATTTAATGACGATTAAATACCTGAACGATAAAAAATAAAAAATGATTTGGCTAATGCCAAAACAAATGCGTATTTGTACCGTTAGGTTTAGAGTGGAATTGCGGATGATCGCTAGGATAGTGCGGTTGCACTGTGTCAGGCTCTTGGCTTACCTGACGGGGAGGCTTGAAAGGCCGTGGGTCAGGAAAAGCTGAAAGCAGGACGACTATCGTACAAACCGATAACCCCACTCATGCATAATCGACTACTCGGATCTTCCATTAGGTTTTAACCTCAGTTGTTTGTTGGTGTGCGTAATTATAGACAGTAATTTTTTTGGGTCAATGTTTTATTGGATAATAATTAGCTAAATTAAATATCAGCTGTTTTAAAAAAGATATGATTCTGCGGACTTAATGAGCTAACCGATACTTAAATCCGTATAATAGTCACGTAGTTTGAGCTGGCTCTCACTGACAAGGAAAGGTATCATGGTTTCTCCAGGTTGTTCTGATTCTACTGCTTCCTGTGATTGGTTTGATCCTGTGGTTCCTTTTAGGACCTAAATAAACTGAAGTCATTTACTAAGAGTTGGCCGTTACCTTGAAATTGCAGCTACCCATTTGGCTATATTTAGTCGCAGTCATATTTGGCGTTGTCATGGGAGTGGCTGCTCTGCAATACAAACCGGACGGTCGAATCAACTTAATGTTGGTTTGGCTGATTTGGTGTGGATTTCCATTTATCGGAGCCTGTATTTCGGGCGCGATGATGTTTAGGCGTCATCAGCCTCCTTGGCTCGTCAAGTTTGCAGCCTTACCTGGATGGAAGCTTGATCATCAGTTACAGCTTAGGCTGTGGTTAAAACTCCATCAGCTTTGGTGTTTAGTGGGTGTCGGTATACTGCTGGCATTTTTTAACGCTGTTACTTTTTACAGACTTGGCCTTTGGCTGGAGTTCGACCTTAATCAGTGATCCGGATCGTATTCACACTATCGTTAACCTGATTAGTTTTCATTGGCAGTCATACTGGCCTGCAGCGGTTCCTGATGCTGAATTAATTGAATCAACACGCTTCATTCGGATTGCGCCACATGCAGATAGTATTTCGAATGCAGGCGATTGGTGGCCTTTCCTGTTAGCAAGTCTGTTGATCTACAACTTGCTGCCACGCTGCCTATTAATTTGTGTCTGTTTATTGCAAATAAAACATGCTAAACCTTCGCAAGAAGTATTTTCACCGATTGCAGACACATCTGAAGCCCCTAAAGTAGAAAAGAAAGGTGTCAATCAGCCTTCCGAGCTTACCTGTCAACCCCTATCTCTTGGCAAGATGCCACCCTTATTTTTTGGGAATCTCCATCAACATCCAAAGAAACTATACAACTGGGTATTGCGGATTGGGAGGAGGATCAGCGGGAGTGGCAGGCATTGATGAATAAGCCTATTAAGAGCGTGTTATGGAAGGTAGATGTTAGGCGTTCTCCTATAGCTGAACTGGCTGATAAAATTCATCAGGCAAAGCAAAAGGGAGTAAAACAAGCAATTTTTGTTATTGAACCGGACAGTGACTATCCACCTCACTTGTTACTGAGCTGGCAAGCCTTTGCGAAACAACATCAATTGGTCTGGGTAGCGTAATGCAGCATGATTTGGGCGCAAACTTTTGTGTTGTTGGACATCCTAATAAGGGTAAGTCCTCCATCGTGGCGACGCTTACTGAAATTGATAGTGTGATGATTGGTCCTGAGTCGGGCACGACGCAAAAAGCGGATGCTTTCCATTTTAAAGTTGATCAAAAGGTGGTTTTAACGCTAACCGATACACCCGGCTTTCAACGAGCAAGAGAGGTGTTGAGCTGGCTGCAACAATCGGCTGTGGCGCCACATGAACGCCCAGATCGTGTTCGGGCCTTTTTTGGCGATTGAAGATCATCAGCAGCGCCTTAAAGATGAAGTGGAGTTACTTACTCCTATCATGCAAGGCGCTGGAGTCGTTTTTTGTGACCGATGCCTCTAGTCCTGTCTCATCCAGTGATATCGCAGAAATGGAAATATTACGTTGGACGGGTCAGCCACGCATGGCCGTGATTAATCCAATCGCAGGCGAGGCTTTTCAACAGGAATGGTCTCAAACATTGAATCAGTATTTTCAATGGGTAAGAGAGTTTGACCCACTGAAAGCCCCACTAGAGTCGAGGCTGCGTTTGCTGTCAGCTATGGCTGAACTGGTTGAATCAGAGCAGCGGCAAGCCGTGTTAAGTTTGGTCGATTTTCTAAAGCGTCGAGAAATCCAGCGAACTGATCAATTGGCTGAACAAATTGCTCACTATTGGTGTGAACAGATGACTCGGCAGCTGGATGTTGAGCGATTCCCTAATATGACGGCAGCTGAAAAAGCCCTCCAAATTGCTTTAAATGAAGCAGAAACCGAGCAGTTTGCTAAGTGGATTGCGGCATTTAATTATTCACAGCTGGGTTTGCGGAATGAGTCAGATTGGATTGCTGACTATGCCGATTTAATGAATCTTGAACACTGGTCGTACTGGGGGCTTAAACCCCAGCAGTTGCTTTGGGTATCAGGTGCTGCGGGTGCGCCGCCGGTTCGATGGTGGATGTGGGTACAGCGGGAGGTTCCATGTTGTTGGGCGTGTGACCGGTCGGTCTATTGGGTACCGCTGGTGGCTGGTTGATGACTCAAACCAATCCTGGTCGCCGATTGCGTTTACCGGGTATTCGAAAGCATCAATATGTCGGTCCAGTCAAGCATCCCAACTTTCCTTTTGTGCTGATGTCGAGAGCGCTCAGTTTTGTTCAGCAGTTACGAAGCAGAACGCATGCTAGGCGTGATCAACTGGCGTTAACGGCCAACCCATCTAACTGGGCATCTTCAGAGCAGGTTGCTTTGCTGCGTTGGGCCAAACAACTCCAATCTGGAAAGTGGAACCAGGCTTCGCAACACGCACTGGAGACCTGGGTGCTGTCTTGTCTTGATGCGACAGAAGATCGAGATATACGATGAGGTTCGATTTTTTTCAGTTACATTGACTATACTGATTCAGTATTTGGTGCTCTAGTAAGGCTATGGCATTCATAATGATAAGAGAAACAACTAAATGAATATCATGAAATGAGTCGACAGTTACTGTCGAGTAGTCGATTTAAAATACCTGTCATCTTCGCTGTCTACCTGATAGCCGTCACCCTGCTTTATTTGTGTGCAGAATGGCTTAACACCACTTTAAACAATCGATATCCAGAACATTCAAGTTTAATCAGTCTATTAAAAACAGTCTCATTCTTGGTATCAACATCATTCATCATGTATCTATCAGCTCGTCATTGGCAGGAGCTGTTTATTGCTTCTGAACAAAGAGAGGCAAAACAGCGTCGCCAGCTAAAACTTCTTGATCAGTTTAGAGAAAATGTGATTGATAATGCTTTGATTTGGATAAATGTACTAGACCCAAAAGGACGTATTACAGTTTGGAACAAAGCTGCAGAGCAGATCAGTGGTTACAGTCGAAACGAAGTTCAGGGCGATTCGCAGATATGGGAGTGGCTCTACCCAGATCCTGAATATCGCACAGAAATTGGCAATAAAGTTATGGAAATTCTTGAAAAGGGTGTTGAAGTTGTAGGGTTCGAAACACGTATTCGTACCAAGGTCGGTGAGGAAAGGTGATTGTCGTGGAATTCGCGACGCTTTTCAATGAAAATGGGGAGATGATGGGGTCAATTGCGATTGGACAAGATATCACTTCACATAAGCTGTTAGAAATGGGAGTTAAAGCGATTAGCAACGCATGACTCTTTAACAGGGCTCTACAATCGACATGAGTTGATGAGACGCCTAGATGAAGACTTTTCTCGATCTGAACGTTATCAACACCCTTTGTCCATTCTGATGATTGATATCGATTACTTTAAACAAATCAATGATCAGTATGGTCATCAGGCAGGTGATGCTGTCTTGTCTCGTTTTGGCTCGCTATTAAGTGAAGCGATACGAGTAGTGGACTATGCTGGTCGTTACGGAGGAGAAGAATTTTTTAGTTGTATTACCCGAAACGCATTTTGATATGGCACTGGAAATTGCAGAAAGATTGAGAAGTAAGATCGAATCAGAAGATTGGTCCCAAAATGTTGGAAAGTCAGAGAAGATTACAATCAGTGTCGGAGTTGTTTCTTATCCAGAAGTGATGGGTTCAGCTGATCAGTTAGTTTTTGTAGCTGATCAGGCATTATATCAGGCTAAAAATACCGGGCGTAACCGAGTGTGCACACCCTCCTAATCAACTTGTGTCGCCAAGGATTTAAGCAGTTGGTCAGTTTCATGACAGACATATCGAGGGTCGAGGCAGTTTTCAAGTTCTGCATCGGCGAAGGTTAAGAAGCGTTTTGCGGCGTGCGGTAAACGACGATCGCGCCTGACGATAAAGTGCCAATGGCTTTCAAGACTAAATCCTTCAACGGATAATTCGACTAAACCGGTCGCACCGGTGGGAATGACATGGCGAGAAATAATTGCAATGCCCATTCCAGCGGCGACGCCAACTCGAATCGCTTCATTACTGGCCATTTGTAAGCTGCGATTTAGCTGCAGCCCCTGTGTTTGTAGCCAGCCATCAAAGAGCATTCGTGTTGCTGATCCCGGCTCTCTCAACAGAAACCGCTCCTGCAATAAATCCTTCATCGAAACATTTTTTTGAGTAGCAAAAGGATGATCTTTGGCTGCAATAATGACTAAAGGATTCCTCAAAAAACGAGCCGCGGCGGCATGATCAAGTGCAGGGGGGTGACTAAAAATATAGATATCGTCCAGTTGCTGATTAAAGCGTTGCAGAACTTGTTCTCGGTTACCAATTTCTAGCGTTAGGTCAACATCAGGAAAGGTTTTGCTGTAGGGTCCGAGAAGGCGCGGTAGCACATACTGTGCGGTATTCACCATAGCGATACTAAAGCGTCCTTGTTGACCCTCCTGCACACTGTCCAGCTGATCTTGAAGGTCATTGACACGACCTAACATATCTAAGGCAGCAGCATAGACAATGTAGCCACTGTCGGTGAGTTGCATACCTTTTTTGTCAGCGTAAAAGAGGGGCTCTCCCACCGCTTCACTTAATCGCTTGAGTTGCAATGACACAGTCGGTTGAGTCAAATGAAGATGGCGTGCCGCATCTGTCACACTACCAGTTTTGACAACGTAACTGAAAACTTCTAATAGACGAAACGTTAAATGGTTTAATTTCATTTGATATGATATTGATGATTATCTATGTTTGTATATTAATAAATTAATTGGAATAAATGAACTTATCAGGGCAGAATTTGCCAAAATTCGAATGGAGCTTTAAAAATGCCTGATATCGTCGTCATGTTTTTCCTGCTTGGCTTGGTTGCCGGTATCGTCCGTTCCGACCTCAGCGTTCCTAAAGCGGCATACGATGTTCTAAGTCTTCTACTCATGTTGACTATCGGCTTGAAGGGTGGTTTTGCGCTGCATGGACAGCTTCGAATGTCACTGATTCCTGAATTATTGGGTGTTATTGCCATTGGTGCACTCATTCCGATGATATTAATGCCTATTCTTCGTCGATTGGTTCGTCTCTCCATTGCCGATAGTGCCAGTATAGCGGCACACTATGGATCTGTTAGCGCCGGTACTTTTGCGGTGGCATTGGCTTATGCCCAAACGCATCTCCTGGACGTAGGTCCAGAAGTGACACTCTACTTAGTCATGCTTGAATTACCCGCTATCATCGTCGCTATTTTGCTTTATCGAAAAGCAAAACCTTCGGCCAGTGGGACACTAGCAGGTGTATGGCATGAAGCCCTGACCAATCGAGGCGTGATCTTGTTAGTCGGTGGTGTGGTGATTGGCTTTATGTATGGACCTAATCAGGGTGCCAACGTAACCGATCTACTCATGGGCGCCTTCCAAGTTGTACTTGCCTTGTTCCTGTTGGATATGGGCTTAACGGCGGCTTCAACCTTAAGGCCGATTCCGCTGCAACATTGGCGTTTGCTGACGTTTGCACTGGTTGCGCCACCCATTTTAGCAATGGTCGGATTGTTAATGGGTACTTGGTTAGCGTTACCGGTAGGATCAATTGTTATTCTGGCCAGCATGACCGCTAGTGCATCCTATATTGCCGCTCCCGCAGCGATCCGTAATTCAATTCCGGATGCCAATATCGGTTTAGCGATGCTGGCTGCGTTAGGCTTAACCTTCCCATTGAATGTTATTTTGGGTATTCCGCTGTATCATCAGATCGCATTAACCTTACAAGGTGTTTAATTCGATCATGCCTTAATCGAAATGGGGTTGTGGTCATAGGAGTGATATGTCAGCGACCAAAACCCCATTCGTTAAGCCGAGTCCTCGATTACTGTTTCGTTTAGCACGTTATCTTTTACCTTACCGAAAGCAAATTCTGTTTGCGGCGATCGCCTTAATTATTGCGGCTGCCTGCGTGTTACTCTTGGGGCAAGGGTTGCGCTTGGTGGTGGACCGAGGCTTTGCCGCTAGTGATCCACGCTGGTTAAACATTGGCTTGCTGGCCACCTTAGGTGTTGTGGCCATTATGGCGCTGGCTTCTGCAGCACGTTTTTTATGGGTCAGTTGGATAGGTGAGCGTTTGGCGGCTGATCTGAGACGTAGTGTTTTTGACCATCTACTATCGCTAGAACCTGAATTCTTCGCTCGCAATGGTGCTGGAGAGATTCAAAGTCGACTCACCGCCGATACTACGGTGCTGCAAACGCTGTTTGGTTCCTCTATATCGATGGCGTTGAGAAATCTTTTAACCTTTCTTGGCGCACTGATTTTCTTGCTGATCACCAGCCCGCTACTAACGCTGATGGTGTTAGTGGGCATTCCATTAACAGTCATTCCAGTTGTTTGGTTTGGTCGTCGAGTGCGGCGCTTGTCTCGCACCAGTCAGGATCGAGTTGCAGAGTTAGGGCGTTATGCCGGAGAAGTACTGCAGGGCATTGAAACGGTGCAAGCATCGGTTCATGAATCAGAAGATCGCAAAATCTATGGGCGACACGTAGAAGAGGCGTTTGTAGCAGCGCGTCAACGTATCGTGCAGCGTGCGTTACTGACAGGCTTTGCCATGCTGGTGATTTTTTCAGCCGTGGGTTTAATTTTGTGGCAAGGTGGACAAGATGTTTTAACTGGACGCATGTCACCTGGAGAGCTGACCGCATTTGTGTTTTATGCCTTAATCGCTGCGGGCGCGATTGCTACGCTAGCCGAAGTGGCGGGGGAGGTTCAGCGTGCTGCAGGCGCAACAGAGCGCCTATTGGAACTGCTAGATGCTAAACCGATGATTGCTGCACCAGAAGTCGTTGCTCCATTGCCTGATCCTTTAACCGGACAAGTCACCTTCGATAAAGTGTCTTTTGCTTATCCGTCTCGACCGGATTCACCTGTGATTCAAAATTTCAGTGTCTCCATTGCCTCTGGTGAGCGCATCGCGTTAGTCGGGCCTTCGGGGGCGGGTAAAACCAGTCTGCTCAAGTTACTACTTCGCTTTTATGATCCTCAAGCGGGGAGTATTTTCTTGGATGGTGTGGCGTTAAAGTCACTTGACCCACAGGACCTAAGGCGTTGCATGGCACTGGTATCGCAGGAGCCTCTATTGTTTACCGGAACGGTCGCTGAAAACCTTCGTTTGGGTAATATTGCTGCCACTGATGATGAGTTAAAGCAGGCGGCAGAACAAGCTCAAGCCTGGGAGTTTATTGAACGATTACCCTCAGGTCTTAATACCTCAATTGGGACGGGTGGTTTGCAATTGTCCGGAGGTCAGCGTCAACGCATCGCGATTGCTCGTGCCTTACTGAGAGATCCTCGTGTACTATTATTAGATGAAGCGACCAGTGCGTTGGATGCGGAAAATGAGCAGCGGGTACAGTTTGCGTTGGATAAATTGATGTTAGGAAGAACGTCCCTCGTGATCGCCCATAGACTGTCAACAGTGGTGTCCGCTGATCGGATCTTGGTCATTGATCAAGGCAGATTGATCGCATCAGGAACGCATGAACAGCTCATGGAAACCTCGTCACTCTATTGTCGACTGGCTGAGTTGCAGTTTAGAACCCATTAATCGGAGGTGCTAAGGTGGAATTTAAACGAATTGTAGTTCTAACCGGTGCTGGCATATCGGCTGAATCGGGCATTCGCACCTTTCGTGACCAAAATGGTTTGTGGGAAAGTCATCCCATCGAGGAGGTTGCGACGCCAGAAGGTTTTCAGCGAAATCCAGACTTGGTCTACCAGTTTTACAATAAGCGTCGAGCACAGCTTCTAGAGGCTAGTGTTGCACCTAATGCGGCACATAAGATATTGGCCGAATTTGAAGCAATACATACAGCGCGTGGTGGACACTTTACCCTGATTACTCAGAATGTAGATAACTTGCACCAGCGTGCAGGAAACCAAAACATCATAGCGATGCACGGACAACTTCAAAGCGCGCTCTGTAGTGTTAGTGGTTTATCTACGCCTTGGACAGGCGATTTAACGGCAGAACATCGCTGTCAATGCTGCGCAACACCATCACCTTTACGGCCTGATATTGTCTGGTTTGGTGAGGTGCCTTATCAGTTGGATGATTGTTTTGATGCGGTTGCTCAGGCGGATCTATTTGTCTCAATCGGTACCTCCGGCAAAGTCTATCCCGCAGCTGGCTTTATGCAGGTCGCTCAGGAAGCGGGTGCGGAAACGGTTGAGCTTAATCTTGAGAAAACCAGCAGTGCTTTCGATCAAGGCTATTATGGGCCCGCGACTGAGGTGGTGGTGAGTTTTTTCAGTCGCTTATTGTAACGCTAGACTCACTTGATACCAGTTGTTTCCAGAGTACGTCAACAACTGGTTTATTGACCAGCGTGCATCGATAGAGGCGTACTTCCAATGGCGTTTGCCATTCCTCTCCATCACACACAACAAGCCTTTTTTCAGCAAGCTCCCTTTCTACGCAAAGCTTAGGCATCCATGCGATGCCATGGCCTTGCAGTGCCATACCTTTTAACCCCTCTGCCATGGCGGTTTCATAGACAGTTTTCAGCCGAAGACGAATTGGGTGATGTTTAAGCAGTAAGCGAACGGTTCTGCCCAAGAAGGCTCCCGAGGTATAGGATAAAAATGGTATGGCTTCGTCACTGTTGTCTTGAAGACTGTATAGTGGTTTACCTTCTGCATCAGGTTTGCATACCGGAATCATTGAGGTATCCAGAAGATGAATGGATGGAAAAAGTGTAGGGTCTAGTTGTAAGGTGGCATAAGAGTCGTAATATACCTGCATTAAATCGCATTGACCATCGCGCAGGGCATGCACAGCGTCTTCCACGTTCATCGCCACCAGTCTTATGGATATATCGTCGGTTAATTTCCCGAGTGAATTGAGCCAGTCTGGAAAAAAGGTAAAAGCCAGTGAATGAGCCGCTGCCACTTCCAAAATGGTGTGTTGTTGTGGTGAAAGGCCTCGTAATCGAGCGAGAGTTTCATGCAGTTGGCTGACGATGCTGCGCGCTGTGATCAAAAAAAATCTGCCCTTCAGCCGTTAATTGAATTGGGGTTCGAGAGCGATCAACTAGTTGCACGCCGACGGTTTCTTCCAGTGATTTAATGCGTCGGCTAAAAGCGGGCTGAGTAACGTGACGACGCTCGGCGGCTTTGGAAAAGCTTTGGGTGGAGGCAAGTGCGAGAAAGTCTTCTAGCCAGCGTGTTTCGAAATCCATTCAGAATACCCTATAATTATGCAAAATATGCATAATGTATATGATAATAGCATTGGATAAAAGAGTGGGTTATCGATCAGAATAGCATTACTGTTCAGCCAAGCTGAGACAATTACTTTCCTTTTTGAGAGCTATCATATCATTGAGATCCCGCGTCAAGACGACATAGTGCAACAACCTCATCGCATTGAAAAAGATTTACTCGGTACATTAGCGGTGCCAGAGACTGCTTATTATGGTGTACAAACGCAACGTGCATTGGAAAACTTTGCTTTAACTGGTGTGCCTTTAGCTCACTTTCCTAAACTCATTGTGGGTTTGGCGATGGTAAAAAAAAGCTGCGGCATCGGCTAACCTAGATACTGGGCATTTATCCTCTAAACATTGTGAAGCGATTCACTATGCCTGCGATCAACTCATTGAAGGCAAGTTTCATGATCAATTTGTGGTGGACATGATTCAGGGTGGAGCTGGAACATCCACTAATATGAATGCTAATGAGGTCATTGCCAATATTGGGTTGGAATATCTTGGTTATGCAAAGGGTGCATATCAGCATCTGCACCCTAACAATCATGTGAATATGTCGCAATCCACCAATGATGCTTATCCTACGGCGATCAGGGTAGGTTTGCAGCTTTCACACGCTGAGCTAGTGGATAGCTTGGCCTTGTTGCAACAAGCGTTTGCTTCCAAGCGAGATGAGTTTCACGATGTCATCAAGATGGGGCGCACCCAGTTACAAGATGCAGTGCCAATGACACTGGGTCAGGAGTTTGGTGCCTATTCAACGACCTTGGGTGAAGATATTGATCGTATTGCGGGTATGTATGACTTGCTGCGTGAAGTGAATCTAGGTGGTACAGCAATAGGTACAGGTATTAATGCCGATCCTCGCTATGCTGATTTAGCAGTAAAGCATCTCTCCGAAGTGTGCGGACATCCAATGCGTTTGGCTGCAGATTTAATTGAAGCCACGTCCGATATGGGGGCTTTTGTTCTTTTCTCCGGTATGACCAAGCGTTTGGCCATCAAACTTTCCAAAATATGTAATGACTTACGTTTGTTATCCAGTGGCCCTCGTACGGGCTTTAATGAAATCAACTTACCCGCCCAGCAACCCGGTTCTTCGATCATGCCAGGTAAAGTCAACCCGGTGATCCCAGAAGCGGTTAACCAAGTAGCTTATCAGGTGATCGGTAATGATTTAGCAATTACCATGGCGGCTGAAAATGGTCAGTTGCAATTAAACGTGATGGAGCCTTTGATCGCCTATAAGATTCTGGAGTCGATGCGTCTACTTCGTCGTGCCATGGATATGTTGCGTGAGCGCTGCGTAGTTGGTATTACGGCGAATCGAGATCGCTGTTTGGAACTTGTGAATCAGTCGATCGGTTTGATCACAGCCCTAAACCCTTATATAGGGTATGACAATGCCACTCGGATTGCGCGCATCGCCCTAGAAACTGGAAAAGGTGTGCTTGAACTGGTTGAAGAGGAGGAGTTGATCGAACCATCTTTATTGAAAGAGATTCTAAAGCCAGAGAATATGGTCAATCCTCGCCCCTTAACGGCAAGCTTTAACTAAGCTTCTAACCAGTGTTGAAAGATGTTTCGATATTGATTCATCAGCACCGACAGTCGCCACGCATCGGGTGGTGGCTGTCTAGGTGAGAGGGCATCCTTTTGCTGAAGCCAGCTAATGAGTGTTTCAGCAGCAGATCTCGCTTCTGCTTGAATATCCTGAGGATGGTTAGCGTAGCATTGTTCAACAGGAATATATTCGGGATAGGCCAATCGATTAGGTGCCAGAGCAAGGCAGCCGCACGCCATCGCTTCCAACATGGATAACCCTTGAAAGTCATGCAATGCAGTTGAAATCACCACATCCGCTTGATTCAGGATGTTGCGGTAGTCGGCCAGGCTATCAACATAGCCATAGTGGACTATTTGATTGGTAAAGGTCTCTTTAATCTGCAGAAAGGCAGGTGGTTGTTGACGGAATTGTTCACCAACAAGGCTTAAGCGAAAATCCTGTCCTGATAAGGTTAATGCTTCTAGTAAGGCCAGTAATCGATCAGGGCCTTTGTCATACTCCCAGCGATGATTCCAAAGTAGATGGGGACACCCTTTATCGCTAAGCGCTTTTCGCGCAGTGAAGAGCGTGTCTTCAATGGGCACCGGAAGAATCGTTGACTTGTTGAGCAGGGCGTCGGGTAAACCTTTAGGTAAAGCATCCGGCAGCTTCTTTAACAAGCCGGCGACACCTGAGAGAAAACTTTGGCGATTCCACTCGCTATTGAACAACAAATAATCGGCCGCGACGGCGCTGTAAAGATTGATCATTTGAGGCTCGTAGCTATTGAACTGCTTGCCTGAATCTGGAAAGGCGAATTGGTTTTCGTGCAGGTAAAGTAAAGTTGGTGTTTTAGCTAGATTGGGGTGAAATCCTTTAAGGCTCGCCAAGTCGGTCATCGAAGTGGCTAAAATAAGATCATAGGATTCTTTTAATAAAGGCTCATTTAGCCAGCTCAAGGCATTACCACGAATACGCCAACTGAAATATCGAGGTGGCAAGCTTAAGACATGCCAGTCGAATTCAGTTAGCCCCTCTAAGAGTTGACGCCGCCAGCGTTGATGGCTGGCGGCGTCATAAGCGGAAAGAAGTAATATTCGTGGTTTAACACTGGACATGAATTAAAAGGCAGGAACGACTGCACCCTCGTATTTTTCAAGTATGAACGTTTTAACCGCATCGGTCTTCATCGCATCCACAAGTGCCTGAATCGCTTCATCAGCAGCCTTATCTTCATGCGTCACCAGAATGTTAACATAAGGTGATTCACTACCTTCAATAAAGAGTGCGTCCTCACGAGGTGATAAACCTGCTTCCAGCGCATAGTTAGTATTGATCAGTGCTAAGTCAACTTGATTCAACACGCGAGGCAGGGTGGCAGCTTCAATTTCACGAATACGTAAGTTTAGAGGGTTTTCTGTGATGTCACGCGGGGTAGCGGTGATACCCGCTTCAGGGTTTAGCGTGATTAAGCCTGCCGCTTGCAGTAACAGCAATGCTCTGCCGCCATTGGTCGCATCGTTAGGAATCGCAACCTGGGCACGCTGAGGAAGATCATTCAGACTGTCATGTTTTACTGAGTAAGCGCCAAAGGGCTCCACATGAATACCCGCTACACTGACCAGCTGGGTTTTGCGGTTTTCATTGAAGTTATCCAGGTAGGGTTGATGCTGAAAGAAGTTAGCATCGATGCGACCTTCATTCACTTGTGTGTTTGGCTGAACATAGTCAGTAAAGACTTTGATATCGAGTGTGATACCTTGATTCGCCAGTTCTGGTTTTACAAACTCAAGAATCTCTGCGTGAGGAACTGCTGTGGCGGCAACACTGATAGTTTCAGCTTGCAGTGCAGAAGCGGCTGTCAATGCCGCCAACGCAAGGATCAATTTTTTTCATGTTATCTCCCAATATTTCGCTTTGGATTAAAAATTTGGATTATTTGCGTGAGTAATGGACGACCAGTCGGTCACCCAAACTTTGTAAAATTTGAACGAGTACGAGCAGCAGTACCACGGTGACGACCATGACATCGGTTTGGAAGCGCTGATAACCATAACGGATAGCGAGGTCTCCCAAGCCGCCAGCACCGACAACACCCGCCATGGCGGTATAGGAAACCAACGTAATCGCGGTGACCGTGATGGCGGCAATAATGCCAGGTCTCGCTTCCGGTAGAAGCGCATTCAGAATAATCTGCTGGGTACTCGCTCCCATGGCTTGGGTGGCCTCAATAATGCCCTTATCGACCTCTCTTAAAGCCGTTTCTACGAGTCTTGCAAAGAAAGGAGTTGCACCGGCAACAAGGGGTGGAATAGCCCCTGCTACACCTAGAGAAGTCCCAGTAATCATCAAAGTAAGCGGTATCATTACGATCAGAAGAATAATGAAGGGTAATGAGCGCAGTGCATTAACCGCCAGTGATAAGAGCGCATAAAAGCCTTTCTGTTCATACATCTGCTTGGGGCCTGTTAAAAACAGAAGTACCCCTAAAGGCAAGCCGAGTAGAACGGTAAAAAACAGTGAGCCGCCCAGCATCATTAAGGTGTCGAGCGTTGCCATCCAGATATCATACCAGTCGATATTACTTAAAAACGGATTCATCCTCGTAACACCTCAACAGTCACTTGTGCATTTTTAAGTTGAGCGATAGCGGCTTGAGCATCACCACCCACCAAAGACAAGGTTAACTGTCCATAGGGCGTATCACGAATATGATCGATACGTCCCCCTAGAATACTGTAATCAACCCCAGTTTCTCTGGCGACCTGTCCAAGAAGCGGTGCATAGGTGGCTTCTCCCTTAAAGGTTAATCTGACAATCAGACCCGTCACACGGTTAAAGTCGCTTTCCAACTCATTTTCATCTAACTGTTCCGCTTCATAAACAAAGCGCTGAGTGGTTGGATGTTTAGGATGTAAGAAAACATCAGCCACTTTTCCTCGTTCAACAAGCTTTCCTGCGTCCAGCACGGCCACTTGGTCACAGATTCGGCGAATGACATCCATTTCGTGGGTAATCAGGACGATGGTCAGGTTCAGTTCTTTGTTCAGCTCGTTAAGCAACTGAAGCACTTGAGCCGTGGTTTGTGGGTCCAAAGCACTGGTTGCTTCATCACATAACAGAATCTTAGGTGAAGTGGCTAAAGCTCTGGCAATGCCTACGCGCTGTTTCTGGCCACCAGAAAGTTGAGCGGGGTATTTGCTCGCGTGGTCACTTAGTCCAACACGTTCGAGTAACATCGCCACGCGTGCGTTGATCTCTTTGACGGATAGTTTGCCTGCCAACTTTAAGGGCATGGCAACATTGTCGGCCACGGTTTTTGACGATAAGAGATTGAAGTGCTGAAAAATCATGCCAAGTTTCTGACGAAACTGCCTTAAGCCTTTAGGGGAGAGGGCAGTGACATCTTCACCATCTACTAGGATTCGACCGGCACTAGGTTCTTCAAGGCGATTGATGAGGCGTAACAGCGTACTTTTACCGGCGCCAGAATGGCCGATTAGTCCGAAGATCTGCCCTTGCTCTATGCGCAAGTCGCAGGGCTCCAGTGCCGTAATCTCGCGTTCACCGACTTTGTAAGCCTTGTGTACACGTTGAAATTCGATCACAGGGAATAAAACCTTTTGGGTTGTAATGTCATTAAGGAATAAGAAATGCAAATTTTATGCAATTATATCACTTATACAAAAGAATGAAATGGCTCTTCCTGTACAAGCAGTGAATAGCTGTTGTAATCGATCTAAAACAATATGGCTAACGTAATAAAGCACTAAAAAGGAGTCTATATGTCAAGTATTTGGATACTCGGTGGTGGTGCCATTGGAACAGCGGTTGCAGAGCAAAAGTGTCAGTCGGGTAGCCAAGTTACCTTAATTACCCGTCACACAAAAAAAACTTTCATCCTCCGTGAATCAGCTAGAGCTAGCTTCTTGGGATTGGGAAGATGTTGTTACCACTTTACAAGGTTTAACCTTACCCGATCAGGTTTTGGTGACTAACGGCATGCTTTGGTCACAAACTATACAGCCTGAAAAAAGAACCGAATCCTTAACAAAGGAAGGTCTTCAAGAAGCGTTTAACGCTAATGTTCTTGTTTCAGCGGCGTGTTTGCAGCATTTGTCTGGACGATTAAAGCGTGATTCTTCACTAACTTTCATGGCGGTATCCGCCAAAGTGGGCAGCATTTCTGACAATCGTCTCGGTGGATGGCATGCCTATAGAAGCTCAAAAGCAGCGTTGAACATGCTCGTTAAAACTACGGCGATCGAATGGCAGAGACGTTTTCCCAATACCGCACTAGCCACTTATCATCCGGGTACTACAGACAGTGGTTTATCAGAGCCTTTTCAACAACGAGTACCCGATGGTCAACTCAAGTCACCAGTGCAAGCTGCTAGGTGTTTAATCCAAGTATTGGATGAGCATATCTCTCCTGCTCAGAGTGGTCAGCTTTGGAATTGGGATGGTTCAGTCTTGCCTTTTTAATTTACATCTGAATTTTTTTCGCTTAGGATGAAAACTATATTAGTTGAGCTAATGTTGAAGAGATAATTTTCAATTATATCGCCGAGGAGCTTCAGGGATGAAACCGCATCGATTACGTGTGACTGACATCAGTATTGCAGGTCGTGAGAGTCGTATCCTTTTTCAAGGGTTAGCTGACATCCCAGGTAGCGCACCTCGTGAAAAACTTACCCTTCTACAAAATCACTTTGATACGCTTCGACACTACTTGTTAAAACAATCAACTGTCTCATCTAATCGATCAATTGTTATTTTGTTTCCCTCTTTAAACGCTGAGATTTGTGCCAGTTATCTCATCATGGACTCCTCAGGTTATCCTGTCTACTCAGGCTTTAATACCTTATGTGCAGCAACTGCGGCCATAGAGCTTGGGCTAATTGAGAAAAAAGAGGGGATGTTTCGATTTAAGATGGAATCACCCGCCAGTCTAGTCACTCTTCAAGCCGAAACTAGCAAGGGTATGGTTCAATCGATTTCAAGTGCTGGATTACCGAGTTATGTCGAGCAATATAAACAAGAAGTCAATATTCCGCTGATAGGTAGAGTGATCTATAGCCTGATCTATAGTGGTGGCTTGTGTGTTCTTGTCGAGGCTAGCCAACTTGGACTGTCACTCAGCTTGGACGAAGAACTGCACTTGACTACTGTAGCGAGTCAAATTCTTGAAGCTGTTTCTCTTAAGAATAGCCTCAACCAATTAAGTGTGAATGAGCAGCTAAAGATATCAAATCTGCACTTTATTGGACCTATCCATCAGAAGTCCAAAGGGGCTTATGCAATTAACACGGTCAGTTACACTCATCCAGGTGTAATTTCTCACGGCCCTTCAGGCAGAGGGGCTTCAGCTCTTCTGGCGTTGATGCAACTTGAAGGAAGAATAGAGCCGGGAGAAACCCTTGAGGTGGTGTCGATGGACGATGGCAGTTTTATAGCCAGTTATTTAGGATATCGATACTTGGCTGATAAGAGAGTGATTGACAATAAAATCCGTGGTAAATCCCCTCAGATCAAGCATTCAAGTCTCATCGTGGATGATACATGGGAATTATTTAAACGACTCAGTTAACTGCTTATTGAAATTCTTCTCCAGACAGCTCAAAAAAATCTGTCACCTCTCGTTTTCTCTACTCGATTTTGCTATTTTCAAAGCATTGATAAGAATAACTCACTGCTTTTTTAATTATTGAGGTGTCAGCAATGATGTTTGCTGAAATGAAAGAGGCTCAAGATTTTCTTGAGCAGCACCCAGACATTGATTTGTTTGAGCTATACATTTTTAGACGCTAATGGCATGCCGCGGGGCAAGTTGTTGCATCGTGAAGAACTCTTAACGGTTTTTAAAACAGGACGTCCCTTGCCAAGCACCATTATGGGCTTGTCTATACTGGGGGAAGATGTTGAAGACTCTGGTTTGGTTTGGGATGTAGGCGATGTTGATTGCTTGGCTTTTCCATTAGCAGGGAGCTTGGTTCCTTTATCCTGGCGGAAAATGCCCACGGCAGCGGTTCAAGTCAGCATGCATCCACAAAAGGGATTGCCTGCTGCTGTTGCAGACCCTCGACATCTTTTGGTCGAACTCATAAATCGACTCAATAAACTAGGCTATTACCCTATTATGGCCTGTGAACTTGAGTTTTATCTGCTTGATCCTAAAACGCCTAAGAAAGGCTTACCTCAATTAGCGGCTGAATCCAGTGGCCGCATACCTGATGATACTCAAGTCTATGGTTTACGAGAACTTGAAGTATTAGAACCATTTCTGGCCGATCTCTATTCGGCCTGTAAAACACAGAATATTCCCGCACGCACGGCTATTTCGGAATATGCACCCGGGCAAGTTGAAATTACGTTGCAGCATGGTGATGCCCTCTTGGCTATGGATCAGGCGGTTCGATATAAGCGGATAGTTAAAGGAGTGGCACATCAACACGGGATGCAAGCTTGCTTTATGGCTAAACCCTTCAGTCATCTTGCTGGGTCTGGAATGCACATGCACATCAGCCTGAATGATGCCGAGGGTAATAATCTGTATGCCAGTGAAGATCCTGCTGGAACTGAACTTCTAAGTTGGTCAATCGGTGGTTTGTTAGATTCATTGAATGACTCACTACTCTTTTTCTGTCCTAATGCCAATTCATACCGTCGTTTTCAGGCAGCGAGTTATGCGCCTCTTGCACCCACTTGGGGAGTGGATAATCGCACGGTATCGATGAGAATTCCGGGTGGTCCTGCGCCATCGCGTCATATTGAACATCGAATTTGTGGTGCTGATGCAAATCCCTACTTGGCGGCGCTTTGATTTTAGCGGGAGTGCTGAGGGGCGTTGAACAACAGATCGATCCGGGTGCTCCGGTTACTGGTAATGGTTACGCGCAAGTCACTAAGCCCTTGCCGAGTGATTGGTTGACAACCTTAAATGCTTCTAGTGAATCTAACTGGCTATCCGATTACATTGATCCCAAATTTTTGAAGGTCTATCTGGCTGTAAAGCGGGAAGAGTATCGTCAGTTTATGGCTGAAGTCAGTGAACAAGATTGGCGTTGGTATCGCTATACCACCTAATAATCGGAATCGTTTATGAAAAACAACAAAATAGCTGGAGCGCCGCATCAAGAGCGCAAAGCATCTTATTACTACGCTACGTTAAATGACTCAACTCAATATCCTTCCTTAGAAGGAGATACCGAAGCCGATGTGGTGATCATCGGTGCTGGTTTTACCGGTATTGCTTCAGCGGTTGAATTGGCAGAGCGTGGTTATAAGGTGGTTGTGGTTGAGTCTAATCGAGTAGGTTGGGGGGCATCTGGACGCAATGGCGGACAAGTGACTGGCAGTTTGTCTGGTGACAGTGCTATGCGAAAGCAGATGCGAAAAACACTGGGCGATGATGTTGATGACTTTATTTGGTTTATGCGCTGGCGAGGTCACGACATCATTCGTCAACGTATAGAAAAATACAAGATTGACTGTGATTTAAGGTTCGGCCACCTGCATACCGCCATGAAAGCTGTACATTTAAAAGAGTTAGAAGAAAGCTATGCTGAAGCAACACTCAGGGGAATGGGCGAAGAGGTCAGTTTGCTTAATGCGGATCAAGTGAAATCTGTGTTGGCAACAGATCTTTATTGCGGTGCTATTCGCAATAATCGCAACATGCACCTTCACCCACTGAACCTGTGTATGGGTGAGGCCAGAGCAGCTAGTTCATTGGGTGCTCGAATCTATGAGCACACCTATGTTCAGGATATACAGGGTGGAGATAAACCACTTGTCATAACCGATCGAGGTCGTATTCAAGCACGGCATGTATTGCTGGCTGGTGATGTTTACCATCGCTTAGCTCAACAGCAGCTGGGAGGTATGATCTTTCCCGCGATGGGGGGCATAGTGACAACTGAACCCTTGGGCGATTTAGCTCAGCAAATTAATCCCGAATTTTTAGCCGTATATGACTGTCGATTTGTGCTGGATTATTATCGAATGACAGCCGATGGACGGCTTCTTTTTGGGGGTGGTTGTAACTATTCAGGTCGAGATTCCAGAGATATTGAGGCCGAGTTGAGACCCGCCATCGAAACCACTTTTCCGCAGCTGAAAGGTGTTAAGATTGAGCATCAATGGAGCTGTGCGATGGGCATCGTGGTGAATCGCATTCCGCAACTTGGTCAGTTATCGCCCAATGTTTGGTACTGTCAAGGTTACTCCGGACACGGTGTTGCCAGTAGTCATATCATGGGTGAGATTATGGCGGATGCGATTGCTGGTCAACTTGAAAAGTTTGATGTATTTGAACGCTGCAACCACATTAAAGTCCCGATGGGTGATTGGTTGGGTAATCCTATGTTGGCAGCAGGTATGTGGTATTACCGGTTAAGGGAAGCACTTCGTTGAATAAGTCGATCATGAAGGTTTTGGTGATAGGTTATGTTTGGCCAGAGCCTAACTCGTCAGCGGCTGGAAGTCGTATGATGCAGTTGCTTGAAACCTTCAAAGATCAACAATGGCAGGTCGACTTCGCCAGTCCTGCCCAACCCACAGAACACCAAGTGGATCTTGGATTAATCGGTATTAATAGCCATGCAATACGTCTGAATTGCCAATCCTTTGACCAATTTATCAAAGAGTTGTCGCCAGAGATTGTTGTATTTGATCGTTTTATGATGGAAGAGCAGTTTGGCTGGCGAGTAGAAAAAAAATGTTCCAGATGCGCTTCGCGTGCTGAATACCGAAGATCTTCATAGTCTAAGAGACGCGCGACACCAAGCAGTTAAACAGGAACGTCCATTTCAGGATGAAGACTTACACACAGAGTTAGCGGTCAGGGAGATTGCCGCCATCTTTCGCAGCGACCTCACCTTAATGATTTCAGCAGTAGAGACGGAGCTGCTTCAACAGCGCTTTCATGTTCCTGAAAGACAATTGATGACCTTGCCCTTTATGTTGGCATCTAACAGCGATTCTTCGTATAAGGCCCGTTTGGCGTTTGATCAGCGTCACCACTTTATTAGCATAGGTAATTTTCGACATGCGCCTAACTGGGATGCTGTGCTTCAGTTAAAGCAGCATATATGGCCAGCGATACATCAGCAACTTCCCCATACGCAGTTACATATCTACGGTGCTTATCCTCCTCCCAAAGCCACGCAGTTGCATAATCCTAAACAGGCTTCCTCGTTAAAGGTTGGGCTGAGGATGCTAAGTCGGTTCTTCAGCAAGCTAGAGTGTTACTGGCTCCATTGCGATTTGGTGCTGGCTTAAAGGGAAAGTTAGTGGAAGCGATGCAAGTAGGAACGCCAAGTATCACGACGCCTATCGGTGCGGAAGGAATTGCAGATGCTGAGAGCTGGAGCGGTGCCGTCTGTTTTAACACTCAAGCGTTTATGGATGCAGCGATACGCCTCTATCAAGAGAAAGATCTTTGGCTAAAGGCACAAGTGGCAGGAGATAAGTTGATTCAGAACAACTTCTCAAAAGAGGTTCATCGAGATAGATTGATTCAACGTCTGATGAGTCAGTTCGACGATAGATACGTGATCAGAAAGCAATCCTTCTTTAATCAAATGCTGCGACACCATAGCCTAAAAAGTACTCAATATATGTCGCAATGGATCGAGATCAAGAATAAAACCGTATCTGATTTAAACACTAAATGAGTATATACTTAGAGGAGCATTGTTAAGTATTTGCGCTGATTCGTTCATGTTAAGGGCTATTTATGGATCGAAATATGCATTCTTCCCCATCCGTTGATCAACGTATGTATGAATTGAATCAGTTTGCAGATAACGTCCCAGGGGTTCTCTATCAGTACAGATTATTGCCTGATGGTAAAAGTGCATTCCAGTATGCCTCACGAGGTATGTTAGATGTTTATGGCTTTTTGCCTGAACAAGTGACAGAAGACGCAACCCCCATTCTGAATAACCTCCATCCAGATGATCTCGATCGTGTTAGCGGCAGTATTCTTGAGTCTGCTGAAAGCATGAAGGTTTGGGAGCTACAGTATCGTTATATCCACCCTGTAAAAGGTGTTCGCTGGTTAGAAGGAAGAGCAACACCTACAAAACTCAATGATGGTACCATCATTTGGCATGGTCATATTTATGACATTACAGAGTCTAAAGAATATCAGCTCGAATTAGAAAAAACCCGCTCTCGATTTCAACTCACCATGGAAGCTACCAATACAGGGCTTTGGAGTTGGAATCTGGTATCAAATCAAGTCTCTTGGTCTGAAATTACCTATCAACAATTAGGTTATGAAGCCAAGGCATTCGGACTCTCTCTCGATGTATTCATGTCTTTAATGCACCCTGATGATCAATCCACTACTTTAAAACATGTTATGGAAAGCATTCAGGAAAACTTTAGCTTCGAAGCGGTGTTTCGGTTAAAGCATGCCAAGGGTCATTGGGTATGGATTGAGGGAAAGGGTAAGGTCACTGCGTTTGATGATGAGGGTAACCCGATCTTTATGATGGGGACTCATACGAATGTTTCTACCCTAAAACAGTATGAAAAAGAACTCAATATTAGTCGAGAACGTTTAGTACTGGCAACTCAGTCTGCCGGTTTAGGGATATGGGACTATGATTCCAGTTCACAAGTCTTAGAGTGGGATGAAGGGATGTTTGCACTCTACGGCGTAAAGCCATCTGAGTTTACAGGTACTCTAGACGATTGGCGCAAGAGCCTAGCACCTGATGCACGGGAAACTGTCGAAAAATTATTTAATGAATCCCTTATCAGCAGTGATAGTTTATCGTTTCAATTTCCAATCATCAGGCGAAGTGATGATGAGCTTCGTATTATTCAGTGTGAAGCGAAGATCCTTAGAGATCAACAGAGTGTTATTACTCGTATTGTGGGCATTAATCGAGATATTACAGATCAAGAGAGTCAGCGTAAGCGGTTAGAGGCTGAAGAATCGAAGTTTCGTGGGTTGTTTGAGGGTTCTCCTGTTGGAATTGCGATGAACGATTATCAGACAGGGGCCTTCCTTGATTTTAATGCCGCAATTAATGAGCCTACGGGTTACACAAGAGAAGAGTTGAAAGCATTAAGCTATTGGGAGCTCACCCCCGAGAAGTATCAAGAAGATGAGCTTCAACAGATGGAGTCGATGGAGAAAACAGGGCGCTATGGTCCTTTTGAAAAAGAGTATATTCGAAAAGATGGCTCGCGCTACCCAGTTTTGCTAAATGGGTTCAAAACATATACTTCCGATGGTAAAGCAGTTATTTGGTCAATTATCCAAGATATCTCCAGTTTAAAAAATGCACAAAAAGCGATTGAAGTCAGTGAGAAGCGTTTTAGCCAATTAGCCGTTCATAGTGGCACGGTGACTTGGGAAGTGGATCAGCAGGGTCTATACACTTATGTCAGTCCTGTGTGTGAACGTGTCTGGGGTTATCGACCTGAAGAGTTAATCGGTAAGTACTACTTTTTTGATCTCCATCCTGAGCAGGGTAGACAGCAGTTTAAGCAAGACGCTTTGATGTTGATGTCGCAACAGCAAGCCTTAACGCAAGTCTTAAATCCAATAGTGCACAAAGAAGGAAAAACGGTATGGGTGTTAACCGATGGTTTTCCTATCTTCGATGATTTTGGTGAAATGATTGGCTATCAAGGTAATGATCGAGACATATCGGCACAAAAGTTAGCCGAAGATAAAGCTAAAGAGATAGAGTCAAAAACCAATCGCCAACGTAAAGCCTTGGATGAAATAGCGTTATCTATTGCGGCGAGCGATAGCGTTGATAACATACTGGATACAGCGTGTGAACATTTGGCTAAGGCTTTGGATGCTGACCGTGCTCTTGTTTATGAAATTAATTTCACTGAACAACACATCATTGGTTTAAATGAATGGATAGATATTGACCATAATCTAAACATCACTTCTACCCTAGGGACATATCCAATATCGCTATTTGCTCAGGGTGTTTCATTCATGCAGTCTTCGAATGATTGGCTAATCAGTGATGATATGAATATACATCCTGCGCTTATCGATGATGGATCTCATTCAATTTTACACCAGCAAATGTCTATTAAAACGCTCTGTTGGTATCCTTTTAGGTTTACTCATCAGGGGTATAAATTATTAGCATTTAACTGGGTGAAGAAAAATGCAACCCTAGGTCAAGATGAGAAGGACTTTTTAGCTTCTGTTGCTCAGTTGATTGAACTGGCCTCAATTAAAATTCAATTGTTAAGAGAGCAGTCAGACACTCAGCAACGTTTAGATCTGTTTATGCAGCAGTCCACAAGTGGTGTATTTATTACTGATGTCGATGGTCGCTATACTCAAGTCAATGCATCAGGGGCGAAAATGCTTGGTTATGAGCCTGATGAGTTGCTCGGTGAAAGTATAGATACCTTGACCCCAGAGCATCAAATTGAACGCCATCATCAATTAAAAAAATGACCTATTAAATAAAGGATCTGTACAGACTGAGATAGAGTTGTTGCATAAAAAAGGACACTCGGTTCCGGTTTCCTTTAGTGGTGTTTACATCAAAAATAATGCTTTTATGGCCTTTTGTACTGATATCAGTGAAAGGATTGCAATTGAGAAAGAGTTAAAAGATGCAAAAACTGCGGCAGAAAAAGCAAACGAGGCGAAGTCTGAGTTTTTAGCTAATATGAGCCATGAAATTCGAACCCCAATGAATGGAATCATAGGGTTAAGTAACTTTTCTGAAGAAGAGGATGAGATACAGGTTCTGCGGAATCGAATGAAAAAAAATCAATCACTCAGGACGTCTTCTTTTAGGAATTATTAATGATGTGTTGGATTTTTCTAAAATCGAAGCCGGAAAGTTAGAAATTGTACATCAGCCTTTTATATTGAATGCTTTGGTTGATAACCTTTTTAGCCTTTTTGCAGAAGTAGCTAAAGCTAAGAAATTACAGTTTAATATTTTTATTGAAGAAGGTTTAAATCCGGCATTTATTGGCGATGAGTTAAGAATTCGTCAGGTGTTAACTAACTTAGTAGGTAATGGGATTAAATTTACTTCCTTTGGTGAAGTGAAATTAATGATTAGTGTTGATCGAAATGAAAGTGGTTTCTCCTATATTCGATTTGTCATTCAAGATACGGGCATTGGAATCAGTAAAGAGCAGCAATCCAAACTATTTAGAGCATTTTCTCAGGCAGATAGCAAAACAACACGAGAGTATGGTGGCTCTGGACTGGGGTTAATTATTAGTCAGAGATTGGTTCAGGCTATGGGCGGTTCAAATATTGAGCTTGTCAGTGAGTTACATCAAGGCTCAAGCTTTTCGTTTGAACTGCCGTTAAAAGAGTGCTCTCCTGAAGAGTTGCAAGATCTGATCAACAAGCCGAGCCAGCAATTGAAGGTTGAAAAACAACTTTCTGGTCGAGTCTTAGTGGTAGAAGATAACTTAATTAACCAAGAAGTTGCCGGTAATCTATTAAAAAGAATGGGTTTAGAGGTTGATTATGCTGAAAATGGTAAGGTGGCTATCGCTGCGATAGCGAAAAAATCCTACGATGCTGTATTGATGGATATTCAAATGCCAGTCATGGATGGTTACGAAACAACTCGCTTGATTCGAGCCAAGGGAAACAAAGTGCCTATTATTGCATTAACGGCGGCGGCTATGTTTGAGGATCAGAAGAAAGCCTACGCTTGTGGCATGGATGACCATCTACCCAAACCCATTAATCCAGATCATTTGTTTTTGGCGATGGAGCACTGGGTCAATCTAAAAAATGATGCCGACTCTATCGATCAGGCAGCGAAAGAGGAAAGTGTCGACCTGACGCCTGAGAAAAATGCAGCGATTCCACTTTCCCTCGATGCAAAGTTTCTTGATGTTGAGCAAGGATTGTATCTCATTGGTGATAATCTTGAGCTTTATCAACGATTACTTTCACAGTTTTTAGATCAGGTAAAACAAGATACTGAAACCTTGATTCTTCAACTTAAATCCCTTAATGACCAGAGTGCTGAAGAAGATTTTGATGCAGGACAGCGCCAAGCCCATAGTTTAAAAGGTGTCGCTGGAAATCTTGCGCTCAAAGAATTGGCAGCCTTAACAACCGAAGCAGATCGCCTACTTAAGCAAAAGCAGCTACCAAGCCCTGAGTTTGTTGATCTGTTGGAGAACGTGATTGAAGTGACATTTCAGACGGTTAAAGTATGGTTGTCATCAGAAGAAAAGCAATCAGGTTCGGCAGAAGTGAAGGATAATGTTTCCGTAGAGGTGCTTGAAAACCTTATCTTATCGATTCAGCGAAATGAGTTTATCGATGACAAATTATTATCAAGTATCTCCAAATCTCTTCCGGATGATCTTGAACGAGAATTTAAGCAAGTGATCACTGCAATCGATAGTTTTGACTACGAGTTAGCAGAAGCTAAGCTAAAGCGATTAGTATCAAC
>JAJOJN010000008.1 GCA_021208565.1 Nitrincola sp. | reverse complement strand
GATATTCAGCGCCAATTAACCAATCGCTCCTTGGTATTGGTTTGCGTCGATGGACGATTTGAACTGGTCCCAACGCCAATCGGTGAACGCATCGTGCTTCGTGACCCTAATGCCGTCATTAAAGAAGATACTGAAAAGCGGGAAAAAATTGCAGCAGAAGAAGCAGAATACGCCGAGTATCAGATTCCTGACGATTTAGACTGGTAAAATATTACCAGAGTGCTAAGGTTGATATAAATAGACTCAATTCATGAGGTTATAATGGCTTCGTTATCCGCCGCTCAGCTCAACATCCTACTCGTTGAGCCATCACCCTTACAGCGGAAGATTATTACCCAGCAACTGAACACTGCAGGGGTCATGGCGATTGATAGTGTTGACGCCATTAAAAGTGCGATTGAGTCTATTCAGCATATTAAACCGGATTTAATCATCAGTGCACTGCACTTTCCGGATGGTACAGCATTGGAACTGCTCGGCTGGATTCGCCACACCCCTCAATACAGCGAATTACCTTTTATGTTGATTTCCAGTGAAACGCGGCGCGAGCAGTTGGAGGTCTTTAAACAGTCTGGTGTCATTGCGATTTTACCCAAACCTTTTACCCATCAGCATTTAGATGCTGCCATCTCAGCAACACTAGACCTACTCTCATCAGACGAACTGTCATTGGAGTGTTACGACCCGGACAGCTTAAGAGTTTTAATCGTCGATGATAGTAAAATGGCGAGAAAAATGATTCGCCGTGTACTGGGCAACATGGGTATTCAACACTTTACAGAAGCCGTAGATGGTGCTGAAGCCATAGCAATTTTGTCAGATCAATCCTTTGATCTTGTGGTGACCGATTACAATATGCCAGAGGTAAATGGGCTAGAGTTAACCGACTACATTCGCAGCCACGAAACACTTTCCCACTTACCGATTCTAATGGTCACTTCAGAAGCCAATCAAACACACCTAAGCAACGTTGCTCAGAGTGGTGTTAACGCCATGGTGGATAAACCCTTCGAACCCACTCTAGTAAAGCGACTTTTGCAGCGAATGCTGGATTAGTCGTTATACTGCCTTTTTACCCGTCGCGTTAAGCCACTTAGTAATGTGTAAGGGATGGTATTGCAGTAATGCGCTATCTCATTGACCGAAATATTTTCACCCCATAATTCGACTTTATCACCGACGCATGCATCCAGATGATCAGACAGATCTACTGTGACCATATCCATTGAGACGCGACCGGCAAGCTTGGCACGGCGACCATTAATCCAAACTGGTGTGCCTGAAGGCGCGTGTCGGGAATAACCGTCCGCATAACCCACCGCGAGCGTTCCGATACGTGTCTCCTTTTCAGCCAACCAAGTGGCGCCATAGCCAACCGCATCGCCCGCTGGCACCTGACGAATCGCAATAATCTCTGTTGTAAGGGTCATTGCAGGTTTAAGCTGCGTAGCAACTGAATGCGTTTGTGCAAAAGGACTGGCTCCGTATAGCATAATGCCCGGGCGTAACCATTGATGATGGGCACTCGGCCACTGCATCACTCCAGCAGAGTTAGAGAAACTTCTGGCTAATTCAACGCCCTGCAGTGTTGCGTCTAATCGGTTCAGCTGATTTTGAGTATCCAGCCGGTCAGGCTCGTCAGCACAGCAAAATGACTCATCACGACAATCGACTCAATCGGCTTTAGCGCTTTGAGTCGCGAGATGGCTTCAGGAGCATCATTGGGATGAATCCCAAGGCGATGCATTCCAGAATCAATTTTTAGCCAGATATGCCAGCCGGATGCGTTAGGATGTTGTCGTAAATAAGCTTCCAGCATCGACAACTGATCCAAAGAATGCAAACTGGACCACAGCTGATGCTGATCGATTAAAGGAAGCTCATTCGATTCAAAAAAGCCCTCTAGGAGCAAAATCGGACGCTGAATACCGGCCTCTCTGAGCTCTAGCGCCTCTTCTATAGCCGCAACACCAAAGGCGTCGGCTTCTGCTGCCAGTGCTTGAGCGACACGAACGGCACCATGACCGTAGGCATCTGCTTTGATGATCGCTACAGCCTTAGCACCGGGTGCCTGAGACTTACCCACACGATAATTATGAATAATCGCACCCAGATCAACCTGAGCAATTAAATTACGTGCCATTACAACTCCTAGTGGACCAGATGAACAACTATTGAGTCTTAATCAGCCAAAACCATGACCGCTTCGACTTCGATATCCGCATCCTTAGGAAGCGCTTTAACGGCATAGGCCGCTCTGGCAGGATAAGGTTGACTAAAATAGCGCTGCATAATTTCGTTCACTTGGGCAAAATTTGCCAAATCTGTTAACAAAATTGTTAACTTCACACAATCAGCGAGTGGTCCACCAGAAGCCTCAGCCACCGCTTTAAGATTCTCAAACACACGAACGGCTTGCGCTTCGAATGACTCAGTGACCATCTCCATGGTTTCTGGATGCAACGGAATCTGACCCGACAGATAGACTGTGTTACCCGCTTTGACCGCTTGAGAGTAGGGTCCAATTGCCGCAGGTGCTTTGTCAGTACTGATGATAGTTTTATTGCTCATAGGTTATTCTCCATAGCGCTATTGGTTATTATTCGCTGACTGTCTACACACTGAGTTGTACAGACTGCAAAACAATCTTTGCGTTTTCCGAAAGATACACTATATTAATTGATATTTATCAGATATATAATTTGAAATGTGATATATATTAGTTTTTTTCTACAAAAAAATAATTTTTACAGGAAAAACGCCCGTGACAAAAATACTCAGAACAGGCCAACGCAAGCTAGACCGTATTGATAGGAATATACTGAACATACTACAAAAAGAAGGTCGTATTTCCTATACCGATTTAGCAGATCGTGTAGGTCTTTCTACAACACCTTGCATGGAACGCGTCAAACGCTTGGAGCGCGACGGCCTTATTACCGGCTACCATGCCCAGGTCAATCCGGCTATGCTGGGTTTTGACATGCTGGTGTTTGTTGAGATCTCGCTTTCTTACCAATCCGCTGATGCCTTTGAGCTCTTCAGTAAAGCGGTTTCTGAGCTACCCTATATTCTTGAGTGCCACTTAGTTTCTGGTGATGCCGATTATCTTTTAAAAGCAAGACTCCAAGATATTACACAATACCGAGCATTACTGGGTGACATGCTGCTTAAGTTGCCAGGCGTCAAAAACTCTAAAAGCTACATCGTGATGGAAAGTGTCAAAGAGAGTATGGCTCTGCCGATTGGGCCGCCAAACAGCCACTAATGCAATAACCTTACAGTTTACATTTGGCAATTGATGCAATTCTGAGCATAATACTCGGCTTTTAATCTCAGACGCGAGACTGTCAGCGTCGATGTATTACTGAAGAGTGATGAGCCTATATGAACGCCAGAGCTGCCATGCCAGATGTTGCCGCCGACGCCAATCCCGTGAATCAAGAAACCCTTGACTGGGTTGGTATGAGTCATATTGCCCTGCCGGTTAACATCGCACAGCCTAACGGAAAACAACAGCCAGTATTAGCGAATTTAGATATTCATGTTGACATTAGCAATCCTGACGTCAAAGGGATTCATATGTCGCGCCTATACTTACTGCTGAACAATTTTGCCGCTGAGCAGCTAGTAACTCCTGACTCCCTTGCCCTGCTTCTTGATCAGGTCTGCGAAAGCCACCAGGGCATCAGTGAGTCGGCCATTTTACGCATGAGTTTTGATCTGCCGTTAAATCGACCTGCCCTTAAAAGCGACTACAGTGGATGGAAGCCTTATCCAACGGTGATCGAAGCGATCAAACAGAAAGGCCACCTATCACTTGAGCTTTCGGTATCGGTTCCTTACTCCTCAACCTGTCCTTGCTCTGCTGCACTATCTCGACAACTGCTTCAAGAAGCCTTTAAAGAAGACTTTGCGGACCAGAGCAACCCAAGTAAGCAAGCCATAGAAAGCTGGCTCCGTTCAGAACGCGGCAGTGTCGCCACCCCGCACAGTCAACGTAGCTATGCCAAAATCAGAATTAAGCTTAATCCTGAAGACCACTCAATCCTTCCGCTTACCGCATTAATCGATAGGATTGAAGGCGCGCTAAAAACACCCGTGCAGACAGCCGTAAAACGAGAAGATGAACAAGAGTTTGCCCGACTAAACGGCGCTAACATGATGTTTTGTGAAGATGCCGCAAGACGCTTGAAAGCGACATTAAACCAAGTGCCTGACTATAAAGACTTTTGGATACGCGTAGAACATCATGAAAGTCTACATGATCACGATGCAGTTGCTGTTGTCAGCAAAGGGATACCGGGTGGTTATTCACCATTACTGCAACGTTAATCGATGAAGATTGAAATCAAACACAAAGTGACACCTGAGCAAGCCGGCCAAGACGCTGCCAGCTTGCTTAGCCAACTGAGCCAATTACCAAAACAGCGTATTAAAGATGCGATGTCCAAAGGTGCTGTGATTCTAAAACGCAAGCAAGGAAAGCGTTTGCGTCGCGCCACTGAAAAGCTCCTCTCAGGTGATCTACTGTCATTGCATTACGATGATCGCATACTTTCGACAACCCCACCTGATGGTGCCTACTGTCTTCATCAGTCCAAGGGCTACAGCGTTTGGTTTAAACCGGCCGGCTTGATGTCTCAAGGTACAGAGTTTGGCGATCATTTAGCCCTTCTTCGTCTGGTTGAGCTTAAATTAGGCAGCCAAGTTTTCTTAGTACACCGATTGGATAGAGAAACATCAGGACTGATGCTCATCGCCCACAATAAATCAACGGCAGCTAAGCTCTCTTCACTATTCGAAAAACATCAAATCAAAAAGGTCTATCAAGCGACAGTGTTAGGTATAACCCCTGAATCGGGTAGTATCAACCAAGCCCTTGATGGCAAAGCGGCCATAACACACTATCAACGCTTAAGCTTCGATCATGAAAAGCATCAAAGTCAATTACATGTAGAGCTGGAAACCGGTAGATTACATCAGATTCGCAAACATCTTGCAGCCATAGGACACCCGGTAATGGGCGACCCTCGATATGGCGAAGGTAATAAAAACAAGGAAGGATTGCAGTTGGTAGCGACGGAGTTGGCGTTCATCTGCCCTGATACTCATAAGCAGGTAAAATTTAGCTGTAACACCTAAGAAAGCGTTATTACCCACCAACACTCCTCTCGTGCATAAAAAAACCGCCTTCCTTGCGGAGAGGCGGCAACCTGGATGGTTAAAAAAAAGCTGCGTCTTAGTGAGCTTGACGGTGTAATTTAGTCAGCTTGACGACGCAAAAATGCCGGAATATCAAGAAAATCCATATCGTCAGTCCCGGTTCTCTTCATCTCTTCTGGAAAATGATTGGTTACTTCTGGTTTTTTAACCGCTTTTGCAACAGCCATCGGCTTTTCATCACGACGTGAACGAATGGCTGTAGGCAGTTCTAACTGGCCAAATTCGTTACCCTTACGACCTGTTGGTACACCACCACGCGTATCACTTCCGGATACTTGAGCAAACTCTTGTGCTTTGCAAAGACCTGTCGCTACAACCGTAACTTTAATCTCATCGCTCATTTCTGGATCAATAACAGTGCCCACGACAACAGTCGCGCCATCGGAAGCATAACCTTCCACAATATCACCCACCTCGGAGAATTCACCCAAGCTGAGATCCAGACCGCCTGTGATATTAACTAGGATACCGCTAGCACCCTTAAGGTCGATATCTTCCAACAGAGGACTATTAATAGCCGCTTCTGTTGCTGTCACTGCACGCGACTCGCCACGACCATAGCCCGTACCCATCATCGCCATTCCCATCTCTGACATCACCGTACGTACGTCAGCAAAGTCGACGTTAATCATACCTGGGCGAATAATCAGGTCCGCAATCCCCTGAACAGCACCCTTAAGAACATCATTAGCGGCTTTAAAGGCATCGATTAAGCTCGTGTTACGACCTAAAACAGGTAGCAACTTTTCATTCGGGATAATGATTAAGGAGTCAACATTCTCCTGCAGCTCACGAATACCTTCGTCAGCTATCTTTTGGCGCTTTTTACCTTCAAAAGCAAAAGGCTTAGTGACCACGGCGACGGTTAGAATACCCATCTCTTTAGCCACTTCCGCGACAATTGGAGCCGCACCTGTACCGGTACCACCACCCATGCCAGCAGTAATAAAGACCATATCAGCACCTTTCAGGGCTTCTGCGATACGCTCTCTATCCTCTTGAGCTGCCAAACGCCCCACTTCTGGATTTGCGCCAGCGCCCAATCCTTTAGTCAAACCACCTCCAATGTGAAGTGCCGTTCGTGTTGCTGACTTAGCCAAGGCTTGAGCGTCAGTATTTGCGCAGATGAACTCAACGCCTTCAACATCGGTTGTCAGCATATGCTCTACTGCATTACCACCACCGCCGCCAACACCAATAACTTTGATGACTGCGCTTTGAGGTAAACTATCTACCAGTTCAAACATACTCATCCCTCCAGGAATTTCCCCATTCTTTGATGGGTTTTACTTAATCAAAAATTACTTTGTAACCAGGTTTTCATGCGATGAAAAACATTGATCGACGGTACTGAATCTTTTGGATGCCTTGCCGCTTCAGGTACCGTCAAACCCGACTCGTTAAGATTGCTTTGTGCTTGCTTCGCGTAATGCAATAAGCCAATACTGGTTGCATAAATGGGATTGTGCAGTAAGGTTTCCATCCCGCGAATCCCATCAGGCACCGCTAAACGCACGGGCATATGAAAAATTTCTTCAGCTAATTCTACGGCACCTTCCATTCGAGCCGTGCCACCTGTTAGCACTAAACCTGCAGCGATAAACTCTTCAAAGCCGGAGCGACGAATTTCGGCCTGAATCAGGCTAAACATCTCTTCATAGCGAGGCTCAATAACCTCGGCTAAGGCCTGACGAGATAGATTTCGAGATGGACGATCACCTACGCTAGGAACCCGAATCATATCGTCGGCACTGGAAAGCTGGGACAAGGCGCAAGCGTATTTAATTTTAATCTGTTCCGCATGCTGCGTCGGGGTTCTAAGCGCCATAGCAATATCGCTGGTAATTTGATCTCCACCAACAGGAATGACCGCAGTGTAGCGAATGGCTCCACGTGTAAAAATAGCTATGTCCGCTGTACCAGCACCGATGTCAACCAGACAAACCCCAAGATCTTTCTCATCTTCAGTCAGCACCGCGTAACCTGAAGCCAGCTGCTCTAGAACGATACCATCAACTTCTAGATCGCAACGGCGAATACACTTTTCTAAATTATGTACGGCATTAATGGCACCAGTAACCAGATGCACCTTGGCTTCTAAGCGAACACCCGACATCCCCAAGGGTTCTTTGATACCATCTTGGTTGTCAATCATGTATTCCTGAGGAAGGATATGCAGAAGCTTTTGATCTGCGGGAACAGCAACAGCTCTGGCGGCCTCGATCACCCTTTCAAGATCTTGTTCGGTCACTTCACGATCACGAACGGCAACGATACCGTTAGAGTTAAGGCTATTGATATGACCAGCGGCCATACCCACAGTGACTGAATGTATTTTACAGCCCGCCATTAATTCGGCTTCTTCTACAGCACGACGTATGGCTGTCACAGTGGATTCGATATTAACCACTACACCGCGCTTCATACCGGCTGCCGGATGATTTCCGACACCGACAATTTCTATGCTACCGTCCGCGCGCAACTACCCACCAGGCACACCACTTTTGATGTTCCGATATCAAGAGCCACGATCATATTATTGGCAGTCAGCATAGTGTTTACTAATTCCTAGAGATTTACTCAAAAAACGCTGTTCATTCCAGTTGCCACATTCTCATATATTAACCTAGCAATTAACAGACCAACTTAAAATATGAAGATAGATTACATCCATTGCGCTTATTATCGCTGACAAAGAAACAAACTTTCAAGATTTTTTTTATTGAACTTTTACGGCAAATAATTGCCACATCAAGTGGCAAAATTAAGTATTTTCAGCAAGATAGTCACGATCAAGGTGAATAAATTTGCCGATCAAAAAATAAACAATCGCATTTTTTTCACGTTGCAAATCGCATTTTAAATCAAGATTGAATTTTGAATAAGAGGCGATATTTCAAAACTTAATCTTGAATAATCGCCATAATATCAAAATCAAATCTTGATTTTTCAACAATTTTCATCATTGAATTTTGATTTTGAATACAGATTTTTTACGTTTTTTTAAAGATGCAAAAAGAGAAGTTTTAACCGGGAAGATTCAGCCAGCAGTCTTTTGCTGGCTGCAAAGGATTTACCAAGACCACCATAGAAGTGGAATGGAGAGCACAGCCAGAGAACCACTCACGAAAACGTTTCGCAAATCACCTAGCAAGCGCTGAATCACGACAAAGTGAACGACAGGAAAAGAAAAAAACACACAACTCAACGGAATCCACCAAGCCAAATCAGGTCTGGAAAAGCCAAAGGCCAAGGCACCAATCAGTGTCAGTGCTGCTAAATTTCCTAACACCATGACGGTCACAAGACCATTCTGATTCTTTAAATACTCGGGCTTATCTGCCTCCGGCAGCTTATTTAAAGCCCCTGCACTCAGAGCGGCAGACATAGACACCAGCCCTGTTGCTAAGAAGATGACCAATTCATCAGACATGAAAACTCCCAACCTTTGATATTCGTGAGCCTGCTATTGTACGACAAAGCGAGGCAAAAGCAGAAAAAATGCTACAATATCTCTCTTGTTTAATTATCAGTAAGTAGATTGGAAAGACGCATGCCAGAATTTCTCGTTGATGAAGCGGTCGAAGATTACGCTTATGTCAGCACCAAGGCCGAACCTGCTTTATTGCAAGAACTCATTGATGCCACCAATGAACACATGGGATGGCCACAAAAGCTCTCTGGGCGCCTTGTCGGTCGCACTTTAAAGATGTTAGCCGCGCTCACTCAACCGAAAATGGCGCTCGAGATTGGCATGTTTACGGGCTACTCAGCCCTCTCAATTGCGGAGGGGATGCCTGAAGATGGCAAACTGATCTGTTGTGAAACTAATCCTCGTGCCATCGAGATGGCGCAGCGATTTTTTGATCGAAGTGAACATGGACATAAAATTGAAGTGATCTTCGGACGCGCCGCCGACACCTTAGAAGGGCTAGATGTTGAACTCGACTTTACCTTTATAGATGCCGATAAACGCAGCTATCTACATTATTATCAAGAAGTTAAAAAAGAGAACGCGTCCGGGTGGACTGATTATCCTAGACAATGTACTTTGGTCTGGAAAGGTGATTCAACCAGAATCAGAACTCGATGACATACTGGTCGAAACCAATCAGGTGATCGCCAACGACCCTGAGGTTGAAAATGTTTTTCTCACTGTTCGCGATGGTATGAATATCGTTAGAAAACGCTAAAAGACTTAATTCTTTTTAAGGAACAGGGACAATGCTAAAGAAGCTGATATGGATTCTTCTCTTTTTGATTTTTTTAATCCTCTCTTTAGCGGCGTCCCTCTATTGGTTTTCTCCTCAACTCACCCGAATTGCGCTGGTGCATTGGCTAGAACAACAAGGTTTTGAGTCCATTGAATTCCAAATGCACCCCCCAACTGATAACCGACTGTTGATTCATCATCTCGCGCTTTCTCAAACCGATGGACAAAGACACCTTTCGGTTAATGTTCAATCACTTGAATTACACTACGATTTAATGACTCTGATTCAAGCACAACGACTGCACAGTCTCTCTATGGATCAAGTTGATATTTTGATCCAGATTGATACTTCGCTTCCCGAGCGCATTCAAACCTTACAGCAACAAAGCATCGATCTTCATCCACAACAGCTCACGGCGCTATTTGCTGAAATTCCTGCGCAATCGCTTAAGGTGCAGCAAATCAATATCAGTTACCAAGCAGATGCTGCACCCTCACTCAACACTTCGGGGCAGCTTAGTATTGATCCACAAGGCTTGACCTCGCACTGGGAGTTATTCATCAATCAAGCCCCACTCGCCGATTTGACCGCTAATCTTTCGCTCGATGGACAGTTATCCTTAGCATTAAGCCAGCAACAAGATTCACTCATTAATATTGCGGGTGAACTGACCTATTTGGAGGATCATTGGCATCTCGCTTTGGGGCATCAAATCTATACCCATCAACTGATCACTTGGTTAAACCGAAGCTTTTCGCTCGCCTTAAGCCAAGATATCGGCCTGCAAGATCCCTTGAGTTTTACCGCCCAACTCAAGCTGCCTAGAGAGCTTCCGCTAGACCCCACTGAACTACTGGACGCACTTGATGGTGAGCTCACTCTAGCGACGCAGATTCTTCCAGAACGAACAACTGGCTTTCCCTACCGTTTGGAATTGGATCTATTGACTCAATTACAACTCACACAACGTCAAATCACTGGGCAGCTACAAGTATCTGCCAGAGAGATGCTAGGTGAGCTACCTTCTGTCGAATTACGAAGCCGTCTTAGCCTAAACCATTCACTAGATACACTGAGCCTTAATGGACACCTAAGTATTGACGATTTAAACCAATTGATCAGCTTTTCCACTGAGCTTAGTGCGGATACCCCCACTCGAATTAACTGGCAAATAGCGAATAGAGATGCGATTCCCGTTATGACGTTGTTGAAATCCTATTTTGAAGCGATTCCACCCGCCATATTACTGGAATCTGGACAATTTAATGCCTCTGGCAACCTAACGCTCAACTCACCCAATTGGTCACTATCCGGGCGCACTCAGTTAAGTAATGCCACAGTGCTTTACGCCAACACACGCTTTGAAGGTGTTGACTGGACAAGCCAATTGCGGGCAGATCAAACAGGCAACTGGAGCAATAATGGGGATTTAGCCTTAGATCGTCTCAATATCGGTTTACCTATTCGATTATCGCCGATAAATTACCAACTGCGTCATCAAGCAAATCAGTTACGTTTGAGCACTTCAGCTTTAACCGCTGAACTACTGGGCGGTCGAATCTACATACCCGCACTCAATTTTGATCCAAGTGCACCTGATCTTCTTTTTCTGGTGAGCTTAAGAGAGTTTGACCTTGGCCAGATTTTAGCTCTCTACGCCGATAAGGGGCTCTATGGAGAAGGTAGTATCGATGGACAGCTTCCTATTCAGTTCAATGCTAATGGTCTTAGAATTGATGGCGGTAATGTTGGCACCACGGCTCCTGGTGTCATTCGCTACCAACCCGATGATGGCTTACAGGCAATGGCTGCTGGCAATATAGGGTTACGTTTAGCCTTTGAAGCACTCAGCGATCTGCAATATCAGTTACTCGACTTGGATGTTCATTACGAACCTAACGGTGATCTTACCTTGCGCTCTCGATTAAAAGGCAATAATCCCGATTGGCAGCAAGGTCGTCCGATCGACTTAACACTAACGATTGAAGATAATATTCCAGACTTACTGCGAGCTCTGCAAATCACTGGAAGAATAACCGATGCTGTTGATCGACATTTTCAACGTTAAGAAGCATGACGTTTGGTTCTGGTTAAGGCAAGATCTTGATAATGGTGTATCAATTGACGACAGAAAGGTGAAGAGAGGAACTCATGCAAAGATTTTTTTTACCCATCCGCACTGGTTTTGATGTTGCTCGCGTTGACCGCTTGCACACCAACAGTGCAGGTTGCCGCCCCCACTGACCCCATCACGATCAACCTTAATGTGAAAATTCAACACGAAATTCTAGTCAAGGTTGATCGAGAGATAGACAACCTACTCGAAAAAAATAGCGATCTATTCTAGGAGTCACGCATGTATCTATTACCACAACGAATGATCTGGGTTTTATTGTTAGCGCTACTGTCTATGCCAGTTTTCGCCATGTCCCTAGATCAAGCAAAATCTCAAGGCTTAGTCGGTGAACAGCTGAATGGTTATGTCGGTATTGTGACCTCATCGCCTTCGCCAGCCCTAAGAAGCATGGTCAGCGAAATTAACCAGCAACGCCGAGCGCTTTATCAACGTTCAGCGCAAGAAGCCTCTGTCACCCTCGAGGTTTTTGAAGCCCGCGCCGGACAGCGTTTGCAAGAAAGAGCAAGACCAGGGGAATTTATTCAGGATAGTAATGGTCAATGGCGACGTAAGTAATTCTTAAGGAGTCAACTTTGAACATCTTTCGCCAGCTCAGTTACCGCCAGATTAACCTGTTAGGCTTTATTACCTGCATCACGGCCATGCTCTTTGCGGTAGGGTTTTTGCAACACTATCTAATGCTAGAACCCTGCCCCTTGTGCGTACTCACCCGAGTGATCGTGATCAGCCTGTCCTTGGTTTTTCTATTAGCCGTCATTCATAACCCCAAACCGCTTGGGCAGCGGGTTTACGCTGGGCTTGCTATATTGGTGGGGCTGATCGGTCTTGGCGTGCAATTGAGACATGTCTGGTTACAAAACCTACCGCCTGATCAAGTGCCAGCCTGTGGACCGGGTTTGGAGTTTTTACTTGAAACCCAGCCCGTTTTCTCGGCGCTCAGGATGGTATTACAAGGCTCTGGTGACTGTGCGGAAATTGACTGGATCTTTCTAGGTCTAACCATTCCCATGCAAACCGCTCTGTTATTCGTGTTTCTGCTGGGCTTAGCCGTATGGCAACTGATGAGAAAACCTAGTAGTTAGTACTTCATAACGATGAATTGGCATCATTCAGTCGTGCGCGATCTCTATTGGGCCATTAATAGTCCAAGCTTGATCGACGCGACTGAATTGACTCATGAATTGACTCACGAGTTGTCTCCTGATTTTTACTACTGGGTTGACTCACTGGCAGGATTTCAGTGATGCTTTCATTCATCAGCTTGAACAGCTCGATCAACACCCTGCCCCCTTGCTCAAACTGGTTAGCCGACAGGGCTTCCACCTAATCGCCCGCCACGACTAGGCCTCTACTTTGAAGCCCTGTGGCATTTTTACTTCGACACCCACCCCAATTACCAAGTAATAAAACACAACCTTCCCATTAGGACACTAAATCATCAAACCCTTGGGGAACTGGATCTGGTCGTCAACGATCTTTATCGTGATTGCGTGATGCACATCGAACTGGCGGTGAAGTTCTATCTTGCCCTGAAGAGGTTTTTTCAACCTATGGCTTCCGTAGGCGACAATCTAGAAGCCTATATCGGACCCGGATTAAAAGATCGCCTGATCGATAAATACCTTCACACCTTAAATCACCAACTCCCCTTGTCGACCTCCGAAGAAGTTTTGAACTTGGGTATTCATATCGATGAAAAACATGCCATTTTCAAAGGCCGGCTGTTTAGACCTTGGCATCTGTCTAACGATTCACACTACCGTTGGCTACCTGAGAAAGATCTTCACCTTCTGCCTTCCGATAATCGCTATCGAATATTAGAGTCTACTGATTGGTTTGCGGAAAAGCTGTTCGATACGGATATATCTCAACTGTCGCTGAGCGCACAACTCTCAGCTCCACTTCAAAAGCCACGTCAAGTCGCCATGTTTGATCCCAGCCAAGGTAGAGAATTAACGCGTTACTTTATCGTACCTGATCAATGGGAAGTATCTGCCGAGGCATCGTTCGAGGCATTGGCGCAAGCCGCTGCCAAGCGTTCGAATAATCAGCGCCCCTCAAAATAACCTATTGGTCTAGTTCGCTTAACGAGTCATTGTAATACCTGCCTAAATGTAATGTAATAAAATCAAAAACTAGGAAAAACCATGCGGGCACTGCGATTTACAAACCTCAAAGGCGATTTTTTTGGCGGACTAACAGCGGGCGTTGTCGCACTTCCCTTAGCACTTGCCTTTGGTGTTGCCTCTGGCGCGGGGGCAGCGGCGGGTTTATACGGCGCTATCGTACTGGGTTTTATCGCGGCCATTTTTGGTGGCACCAAGGGTCAGATCTCAGGACCTACTGGCCCTATGACAGTTGTCTTCGCCTCTGCGTTAGCCGCCTTTGGCGGTAGCCTAGAAATGGCCATGGCCGTAGTACTCGTAGGCGGACTTCTGCAAATCCTCTTCGGCCTTCTTCGCACCGGTACGCTGATTAACTTCATCCCCTACCCTGTCATTTCAGGCTTTATGAGTGGTGTTGGCGTCATTATCATCATTTTGCAATTAGCGCCCTTAATCGGTGTATCCGCTGAATCTTCCCCCTTAAATGCGCTGGCGGCGTTACCTAAACTTTTTCAAGACATGAATACACAGGCCCTGTTTTTAGGTGTTGCTACGCTACTCATGTCTTTATGACTCCAGTCAAAATTAGCCGCATTGTGCCATCGCCCTTGCTAGCCTTATTGATCATGACACCTTTAAGTCTGTTAGCCGGATTTGATGTGCCTGAAATTGGCCACATACCTGTGGGACTCCCTGAATTCAACCTTCCACAATTCAGCTTGCAACAGTGGAGCCTGATTTTCACTTTAGGACTCACACTCGCGTTACTGGGCAGCTTGGACAGCTTACTCACCTCGCTAGTGACAGATTCAATTACCCAAACTCGACACAAATCCAACAAGGAACTATTTGGTCAAGGACTGGGCAATGTATTGTGTTCTTTTATTGGTGGTTTGCCGGGTGCTGGTGCGACCATGAGAACGGTCGTGAATGTTCGTTCAGGTGGACGCACAGAGTTAAGCGGCGTGATTCATGCGCTCTTTCTATTCACGCTGTTACTGGGGCTTGCTCCCTTAGCGACTCATATTCCTTTAGCCGTACTGGCTGGCATCTTGATCAAAGTCGGCATCGATATCTTAGACTATCGCATGTTAAAACTACTCAATACAGCGCCTAAATCAGACACCTTGATTATGCTGAGTGTTTTCGGATTAACCGTCCTGGTTGATCTGGTCATCGCCGTTGGAGTGGGTGTTGTGTTGGCGATGGGAATGCTCACCCATCGCATGGCTAAAGAAGCGCACATTCAATTTGATGATGGACACGGCCATCACTCAGAAAATCTTGAGAAAGTGGGGCCCGGTGTCCGTATCATTCATGTCAAAGGGCCATTATTTTTTGGTTCGGCCAGTCAGATGCTTGACCGCATGGATACAGTGGATCGTTTTATCGATACCCAAAAGGTCATTATTGATTGTCGTAAAGTCGACTTTATGGATTTAACGGCGATTTTCACACTGGATGCCATGGTAGAACGACTCCTACAGCACGGCATTAAGGTCAGTGTTGTCACGACACCCGCTAATAAGAATCAACTGGTTGAGTTGAATACTGCTTATTTGAGTGAATCCAGACTGTTTACGAGTCTCAAAAGTGCTCAGCACTAACCGAGACGAAAGCCTTAAAAAAGGTTAAAATCACACCCCTAAACTGATCGGCTTCAGTGGATATTTCCTATAAATCGTCATATTCCCAAGCCAAATTTGCTAAAACCATGCAGGATTATCAGGTAATGTGCCCACATTCTCTTTCGCTTCACACGCTTGAACACCACGATGCTTTTATCGAACGTCATATTGGCCCTTCCATTGAAGAGCAGCAGGCGATGCTTGAAACCACTGGGTTCAAGACATTAGAAGACATGATTCAGCGCACGGTTCCAGCTTCTATTCGCTGTGATATTCCTGCCGAGCTAGATACTCCACGTACCGAAGCGGAAACTTTGGAACGCCTGAAAGCGATCATGAGTCAAAACATCGTTAAGCGCTCTATGATCGGCATGGGCTTTACCGATGCCATCACACCCAACGTGATCCTGCGTAACGTATTGGAAAATCCGGGCTGGTATACCGCCTACACCCCTTACCAACCTGAAATCTCTCAAGGTCGCTTAGAAGGCTTATTAACCTTCCAGCAAATGATCATGGATTTAACCGGGTTAGAATTGGCTAACGCTTCATTATTAGATGAAGCCACGGCCGCAGCGGAAGCCATGACTCTGTGTAAGCGCATGGCTAAAGCCAAAAATGCCAATGTGTTTATCGTCGATCAGCACCTGCATCCACAAAACATCAGTGTGATTCTCACACGTGCTGAACCACTCGGTATCCAAGTGGTGATCGGTGATGTAGCGGAGTTGATGGCAAAACATGACGATTACTTTGGTGTTGTTGTTCAGTATCCCAACACTCTGGGTGAGATCAACGATTACCAAGCGCTGATTGAAAAAGCACACGAACAGAAAGCGCTGTTCTGTGCCGCCGCCGACATCATGGCCTTGGTACTGCTGAAATCACCGGGTGATCTCGGTGCCGATGTAGTGTTCGGCTCCTCTCAGCGTTTTGGTGTGCCGATGGGATATGGCGGCCCGTCTGCTGCCTACTTCGCTACACGTGATGCCTTCAAGCGTTCTGTGCCAGGTCGTATTATCGGTGTCTCCGTCGATAGCCGTGGCAAGCCCGCACTGCGTATGGCGATGCAAACGCGTGAGCAGCATATTCGTCGTGAAAAAGCCATGTCGAACATCTGTACCGCGCAAGCACTGTTAGCGAATATGGCTGCTTTCTATGCCGTTTATCATGGTCCTGTCGGTTTAAAGATTATCGCATCACGCATTCACCGCTTAACCAACATTTTAGCGGCGGGTTTGAAAGCGAAAGGTGTTCAAGTCCTCAATAACAGCTATTTCGATACCCTAACACTTGAACTTGGATTCGCTCGCGATACCGCCTACGAGCGCGCTTCAGAACTGGGTATCAACCTGCGTAAAATTGGTGATACTCAATTAGGCATTACTTGTGACGAGCGCACCACCCGTGAGGAGATTCACACCCTCTGGAAAGCGATTCTAGGTGAAACACATCATCTGGACATGGATGCACTGGATTATGACATTGTTGAAAATGGTTCAACGGCACTTCCTGAGTCACTCCTGCGCGAAAACGAAATTCTGACGCACCCGGTCTTCAATACGCATCACAGCGAAACCGAAATGCTGCGTTACCTGAAGAAGCTGGAAAATAAAGACATTTCCTTGGCGCACAGCATGATTGCACTGGGTTCATGCACCATGAAACTGAATGCGACGGCAGAAATGATTCCGGTCACTTGGCCAGAACTGGCCAACATGCATCCCTTTGCCCCCGATCGAGCAAGCCAAAGGCTATCAGCAGATGATCGATGAACTGGATAAGATGCTTCGCGCCATCACCGGTTTTGATGCGATTTGTATGCAGCCCAACTCCGGTGCTCAGGGCGAATATGCGGGTCTCTTGGCGATTCGTAATTATCTGCGCGCTAAAGGTGAAGGGCATCGTAATGTCTGCTTAATCCCGACCTCTGCGCACGGCACTAACCCAGCTTCTGCCGCCATGGTGGATATGAAAGTCGTGCTGGTCGACTGTGATGCTCAGGGTAATGTCGATGTTGAAGATCTGCGCAACAAAGCGATTGAACACAAAAATGACCTTGCGGCGTTAATGATCACCTACCCTTCTACACACGGTGTATTTGAAGAAGAGATCAAAGAGATCTGTGCCATCGTGCATGAATGTGGCGGTCAAGTGTATATGGATGGTGCCAACCTTAATGCGCAGGTTTGTATCAGCAAACCTGCTGATATCGGGGCTGACGTTTCACACATGAACCTGCACAAAACCTTCTGTATCCCTCACGGTGGTGGCGGTCCAGGCATGGGTCCTATAGGTGTAAAAGCGCACCTGGTGCCTCACCTAGCTAACCACCCTGTTGTGTCGGTCAACAACGATGATCAAACTAACACCGCGGTTTCTGCCGCCCCTTGGGGCAGCGCCAGCATCCTATCGATTAGCTGGGTCTACATCAGTTTGATGGGTGGCACAGGCCTTCGCCAAGCGACGGAAGTGGCGATACTCAGTGCTAATTATATCGCTCATCGTTTAAACGAGCATTTCCCTGTTCTATATACGGGTCGTAATGGTCGTGTTGCCCATGAGTGCATCATTGACATACGTCCACTAAAAGAACGTACAGGCATCACCGAAGAAGACGTTGCTAAGCGCTTAATGGACTTTGGTTTCCACGCACCGACCATGTCCTTCCCGGTACCGGGCACACTGATGATCGAGCCGACCGAGTCTGAATCCAAGGCGGAACTGGATCGCTTTATTCAAGCAATGATTCAGATACGAGAAGAGATCGCCGCTGTCGAGGCAGGTCAAATGACAGCAGAGCAAAGCCCTCTGCGTCATGCTCCGCATACTCAAGCCGACCTGATGGACGCGAACTGGGATAGAGTTTACAGCCGAGAGCAAGCCGCTTACCCTGCTGAATGGCTGAAAGAGGCGAAGGTATGGCCTACGGTGAACCGTATCGACAACGTCTACGGTGATCGAAACCTTTTCTGTGCGTGTATTCCGGTAGAAGATTACCGTTAAGCATCAGCCCTTAGCGAAAAAACAAAAAAGCCCGGTGAAAACTTTCTCACCGGGCTTTTTTTATCGAACTGCTTTCTATTTGAAAGCTTTTCTAAAATCAGCAATCAAAAATTACAGTGATTTTTCCAGCTCTGGAACCGCTTCAAACAGATCCGCAACCAAACCGTAATCAGTCATACTTGGAAAATCGGTGCACTTCATCTTTGTTGATCGCAACGATCACTTTAGAATCTTTCATGCCCGCCAAATGCTGAATCGCACCGGAAAGACCCACACCGATGTACAACTCAGGTGCTACGACTTTACCGGTTTGACCAATTTGGTAATCATTGGGTACAAAACCCGCGTCAACTGCCGCACGTGTTGCACCCACAGCCGCACCCAGTTTATCCGCCAGTTTATCCAGCATCTCAAAGTGTGCTTTGTCACCCATACCACGACCACCAGCGACGATAACTTTTGCAGTCGTTAGCTCAGGACGATCCGATTGAGCCAGCTCTTCAGAAACCAAACGGCTTAAACCGGTGTTAGCAACTTGCTCAAGCTTCTCAACGCTTGCTGAACCACCTTCAGTCGCTGCAGGATCAAAAGAAGTACCACGAACCGTGATCACTTTGATCGCATCTAAAGATTGAACCGTAGCAATTGCGTTGCCCGCGTAGATAGGACGCTTGAAGGTATCCGCCGATTCAACTGAAATAATTTCAGAAATCTGGCCCACATCCAAAAGCGCTGCCACACGCGGCATAAAGTTTTTGCCATTAGTGGTCGCAGGAGACAGAATATGACTGTAACTACCCGCCAGCTCTTTGATCAATGCAGCAACGTTTTCAGCAATCTCATGATCATAAGCCGCGTTATCGGCGACCAATACTTTACGAACACCCGCCACTTTAGCGGCAGAGTCCGCAACAGCAGAGCAACCACTACCGACGATCAATAAATCGATATCACCACCTATTTGAGTGGCCGCTGTCACGGTAGAAAGTGTCGCTGATTTCAGAGCGGTGTTGTCGTGTTCAGCAATCAATAAAATAGCCATTAGATCACCTTCGCTTCATTTTTCAGTTTTTCGACCAGTTCAGCCACACTCGCAACCTTGATACCTGCTTGACGTTCAGCAGGTGGTTCAACTTTCAATAAGCGAGTATTCGCGGCTACCGTCACGCCATAATCAGCAGGTGTCTTGGTATCAAGCGGTTTTTTTCTTCGCTTTCATGATATTTGGCAAGGAAGCATAACGCGGTTCGTTCAAACGCAGATCAACTGTCAGAACAGCTGGCAATTTAACCGCCAGAGTTTGCAAGCCACCGTCAATTTCACGAACCACTTGTGCTTCGCTATCACTGATTTCTAAACCAGAGATAAAGGTACCTTGTGACATACCGGTCAGGGCTGCCAACATTTGACCCGTTTGGTTGTTATCGGTATCAATAGACTGCTTACCCATGATGACCAAACCGGGCTGCTCTTCTTCAACAATTTTGGCTAGAATTTTAGCTACTGTTAAAGATTCAAGCGCTTCTTCAGATTGAACAAGAATTGCTCTATCTGCACCCATCGCCAGCGCCGTACGGAGTTGTTCCTGAGCATTTTGAGGTCCCATAGAGACCACAACCACTTCAGTCGCTTTACCCGCTTCTTTTAATCGAACCGCTTCTTCAACTGCAATTTCGCAGAAAGGGTTAACGGCCATTTTGACGTTTTTCAGATCGACATCAGTGTTATCCGGCTTTACACGGACTTTCACGTTGTAGTCGATAACACGTTTGACTGTAACGAGAACCTTCATGAATTGAATTCCTTCAGTTTTAATCAGCTGAATGCATCACGGACTATAGCAGAAAACACAGAACACGCCACAAAGGAGTGCTCATAGGAATGACTACTACATAAGAAAATTTTATCACATAAGGGTTTTCACTTATACTATGAGACACCCCGACTATCGTAGAGTCAGGTAAACTAATTGATATCGATTAAGATGCGTGTCATTGTTGCTGCCATGCAACAAGCATTTGCCAGAAAAACTGACAAAAAAAGCCACAGATTCGGCCAGATTTGTTGAAAGTGTTCTAAAGCGATGCGGTTTAATAAGGCTATAATGATGCAATCTAACAATAATACCTGTCTGAGAATTTATATAAGGAGCCAGAACTGTGGAACGTGAATCGATGGAGTTTGACGTTGTTGTCGTCGGTGCAGGTGTCACCGGTTTGGCAGCAGCCTGCCGCCTGATGCAAAAAGCACAGGAAAATGAACAAGAACTAACCGTTTGCGTCGTAGAGAAAGGATCTGAGGTTGGTGCTCACATTCTTTCGGGTGCAGTGATGGAAACTCGGGCACTGGATGAACTTTTCCCTGACTGGAAAGAGCGCGAAGCACCTATCACCTGTGAAGTCACTGGCGAAGATACGTTGCTACTATTAAACGACACTAAAGGGGTAAAGCTACCCGGTTTTGCTGTTCCTAAACCAATGCACAATAAAGGCAACTATATTGTCAGTTTGGCCAACGTGACTCGTTGGTTAGGTGAGCAAGCGGAAGCCCTAGGTGTAGAAGTTTTCCCTGGCTTCCCAGCATCTGAAATTCTTTACCATGAAGATGGCAGCGTCAAAGGTATCGCTACTGGTGATATGGGCATCGGTGCCGATGGTGAGCAAAAAGACAGCTACACCCCAGGTATGGAACTGCATGCAAAATACACTCTATTTACTGAAGGTGTTCGCGGACACCTCGGCAAACAGCTGCTGAAGAAGTTTGACCTCGAGAAAGGTAAAGATCCACAGCACTATGCCATCGGCATCAAAGAACTCTGGGATATTGACCCTGCTAAGAGCAAACCTGGCCTTGTAGTTCATGGCTCTGGCTGGCCACTAAGCGATGGCGCCAGCGGTGACTTCTTCCTTTATCACGATGAGAACAATCAAGTTGAAGTGGGTTTAATTGTTGACCTGAACTACTCCAACCCTTGGTTAAGTCCATTTGATGAGTTCCAACGCTTTAAGCATCACCCAGAGATTAAACAGTATCTCGAAGGTGGCAAACGCGTTGCCTATGGTGCTCGTGCGATTACTAAAGGCGGTCTGAACTGCTTGCCTAAGATGACCACTCCAGGTGCATTTATTCTAGGCTGTAACGCAGGCACACTTAACTTTGCCAAGATCAAAGGGATTCACACCGGCATGAAATCTGGCATGCTGGCAGCTGAAGTGATTGCTGACGCACTGAAAGCTGGTGACGAAGGCGGCAAAGATCTAACTCAATACGAAGAGATCTTTAAAGCTTCATGGCTTTACGACGAACTCTACCGTGGCCGTAACTTTGGTCCAGCGATGCATAAGTTTGGCACCTTCTTAGGCGGCACCTTCAACTTTGTCGATCAAAATATCTTTGGCGGCAAAATACCGCTCACATTGCATGACACTCACAAAGATCATGAAATGCTCAAGCCAGCGGCTGAATCTCGTAAGATCGAGTACCCGAAACCCGATGGCAAACTCTCTTTTGATAAGCTGTCTTCAGTTTACCTCTCGAACGCAACTCACGAAGAAGATCAGCCTTGCCACTTACGCTTAACTGATCCTGATTTGCCGATTCGTGACAACCTGCCCAAGTATGCTGAGCCTGCTCAACGTTACTGTCCAGCAGGCGTTTATGAAGTTGTTGAAGAAAGCACAGGGCCGCGCTTCCAGATCAACTTCTCGAACTGTGTACACTGCAAAACCTGTGATATTAAAGACCCTGCACAGAACATCACGTGGGTTACCCCAGAAGGTGGTGGCGGTCCTAACTATCCCAATATGTAATCGACTCTATCCAGACCCTCGCATGAGGGTCTTTTTTTGAGCCTTTCAATTCAAAAGGTCTTAAAACAATTGCCCCAACTCGCGCAACGCCGCATTCTTTTGCGGTTCTAAAGCGGCACTCTGTAAGCCAGAGATATACGCCAAGGCCACCTGGTACTGACTGTCATTCACCGTTAAGCCTTTTAATACCCGCTCAGTGACATGATGATCATTAATCTGCCCTAAAGCACGCACCGACATGACCACTGGCTCATAAACCTGTAGCGCTTTCTTTTTCGGTATCACCGGCATGAAAAACTCAAGTGCATAGCGCAACGGCTTTAATCGAATTCGCAGCGCGTGTAATGACGCTTCATTTTGATGTTTTAATGCTGCCAAATACGCCTTTTTGCAGCGCTTACGCAGTTTATCAATTCGCTCAAAAGCAAACAGTGCTAATGAAGATGACGCCTTAGACTCGCAACACTCCAAAGCCTGCAACTCAGCAATAAAAGAGAGAATCAGATATCCCTGACGATTTAAAGCGGGATGCTCAACCAAGGTCACTCTTGCCTGATCCCGTCGAGCCGCAATCAATTGATGAAGCCCGGGAACAGACCAATCCTGAGCACTGGACTGTAGTAGTATTTTCGGTAACACCTCATCGCACATCACATCAAGATCACGTAAATCTGAAAAAACAGCTGCATTTTCACTAAAAGGCATTGTTCCAATGATTGACCCAATCCTTATTTAACAAAGGCGAAAACACCTTCAACAAGGCACGCAGTCGACGATGAGAGATACGCAACTGATGCACAAATTCTGGGTCCGTACTGACCAAAACGCCTTGAACATTCCCTTGCCATTGAGCAACACAAGCAAGTGCCAAGGCTTTAAAAGCCTCAATAGGCGATTGTTGTTTTTGCAATGCCACGTCAACCAGCTTAACCGGCTGCTCCATCTCACCTTTAAAGAGACGATAACCCCGCTCTGCTTTAGAGATGTCGGATGGCACCAAAGGCAAGGTTTCAGCTAATTCGACCGCAAGCTGTAAGAGATCCTGAGCACTTCCTGATACCAGCTCAAGCTCCAACTCACACAAAGGTGACTGCTGTCCTTTCGCCAAAATATCGCCCTGATCAATCATTAGCAGAATCTCAGCACCCGATTCCGTTTTGAGGAAATAAGTCTCGCGAGTGAATAAGGTGGTAAACACCGGCTGCAATTGATCTTGAATCGCCTGTAAATGTTTGCGAAGTGGTTTGAGATCAATATCACTAAAATCAAACTCACCCTGATAAGGCTTTTCCCACTCAGGGCGTTGACTCAAACCACCGACCGATGCTGACGCACACTTGACCGTTTGCAACCATACATCACCCTGCTGTCGCGTTCTGATGGCAATCAACTCTCGCTGCAACTTCAGATCAGCCGTATCAAAGTAAGTATTATCCAGGGTTTTAGGTTCACCTAACTTTTCAGCCGCCTGAAACACCGCATGCGCCTTCAAAAGAGGCAAACATGCCGACGGTAAAGACAACTTCAACTCGGTTTCTTTTCCCATGATCACTCCCAGCACTTCAACACTTTAGACTGTGATACCTAAAACTAAGAAAGGCACCTTGAATTTTTAATGACTATCATCATTATAAACACAAATAATTAAGATACCTCTGTATTCACACAAAATTCACGCTAGAATGTAAACATCTGACATGAATAAATTTTTATCTACATAAGGAGCCACTCATGACAAAAATGGATATCGGTATCAGCAAAGCTGATCGTGAAACAATCGCCGAAAGCCTTAAGCACCTGTTGGCTGATACCTACACCCTATACCTGCAAACACACAACTTCCACTGGAACGTTACCGGTCCTCAGTTCCGTGAGTTGCACCTCATGTTTGAAGAACACTACAACGAACTCGCCATTGCAGTGGATGACATTGCCGAGCGTATCCGTACCCTAGATGTCGCTGCACCTGGCACCTATAAAGAATTTGTTCGTTTGAGCAACATTAAAGAAGTTGAAGGTGTGCCCAGCGCTAAAGAGATGGTGGAAATCTTGACTCAAGGCCATGAAACCGTAGTCAGAACCTGCCGTGACGTGTTGAAACACTCGCAAAAAGCAGATGACGAATCCACCTCTGCACTAGCCTCTGATCGTATGCGTGTGCATGAGAAAACAGCGTGGATGCTGCGTGTATTGAATAAGTAAGAATTGTAGATCTAAACACTGCCTGCTGCTGGAAGGCGGCAGGTGGTTGTTTTTAAGTTTATAAACTTTCGATTTTAAAGTTTTATCAAAACGAACTCTCGACAAGCGATACGCGGAAGGAATTTAGGGTG
>JAJOJN010000015.1 GCA_021208565.1 Nitrincola sp. | reverse complement strand
TGCTCGACATTCAGATTACCTGATACCATAAAGGCTCTCCAGTGGTGTGTGGCTGGGAAAAAGAGTGGGGCTGGCAAACCAGTCTTCAAGAATTAATTGAGCGGCAATGCTGTCTACAGGGTCTTTGCGATAGTGATGGCTTCCACCTGCCGCATGGTGGATTTCTTTTGCCTCTCGAGTGGTTAAGCGCTCATCGATAATAAAACAAGGAAGTTTAAAGCGTTCATGTAAGCGGTTTGCAAATTTTCGTGCGCGCTTTGCCATCTCGCTGACACTGCCATCCATATTAAATGGAATGCCGATGACTAAGCATTGCGGCTGCCAAGTCTTGAGTAGTTTTTCGATTTGCGACCAGTCAGGAATGCCATCTTTGGCGGGAATGGGCTCTAAGGCGGAAGCCGTGCCGGTTACACGTTGACCAAAAGCAACTCCCATGCGTTTTGTACCAAAATCAAATCCAAACGCTGTTTGGTAATCTGTTGTGTCGGCTGTGATGGGTAGCATGCATTTATCGATTAGGCATGGCCGGCATGAGCTGTCATGAGTTGTAAGTTAACACCCAGTGACGCTGCCGCTGCCTGAAGTCGCTCCTCAGCTGGTAATCCAAACATTATATCTGAATTTGCAGGACAGCTTAACCATGTGTTTTCACAGATCTCTTGTTCCAATTGTCCAGGACTCCATCCTGCATAGCCGAGTGCCACTAAATAATCTTTTGGTCCTTCACCCACAGCTATCGCTTCTAAAATATCCATAGAGGTCGTTAGACGAATCTCAGGCGTAATGGCATGGCTAGAAAGCCAGCGTCGTCCATCTTCTCGATGTAAGACAAAGCCTCGATCTTCATGAATGGGTCCACCTCGATAGACCGGTGTTGGGTCTATGGCTATTTTGCTGTAATCCAAGTCGATGTGCGCAAATAGATCATGTACCAGCATACCCGTGGGGCGGTTGATGATGATTCCCATCGCACCATACTCGCTATGATCGCAAATATAGGTCAGGGTGTTGGAAAAATGGCGATCTTCCAAGTGTGGCATGGAGATTAGGAACTGATCGCGAAGCGAAGTAGAGTCAGACATGATAATTACCCTGAAACCTCGATGACTAAGGTGTAAATGCCTTACACAAAAAATTGTCTTACTTAAGGCTTAGTACACACTGGCTCGATTCTCAAATTTCCAGGTGCGAATTATTTCAAGTCGATCCGTTGTTCTTCGCATTTCATTGGTGAAAGGTTGGAAGGGAGCTGCCATCTGAACGATGCGGATGGCGGCATTATCAAGCACTGAATGGCCTGATGATTGAAGGATTTCAATATCGACAACACTGCCATCGGGTGAAATAGCCACAAGAAGGCGTAAGCTGCCATTAATGTTATTGCGACGTGCCTCTTCGGGGTAGTTCATATTACCGACTGACTCTATTCGTCTACGCCAATTATCAAGGTAGATAGCATCATCGTGGGCCATGGTGGACGGCGCAGAAGTTAAGCGTCTAACACGTGGTTTTCGTGCTTGATCCTGTTGTTGCGCAGAAAGCTGTGCCTGAATACTGGCAATTTCCATGCTTCGAGCCAGCAGTGAACCTGATGGTCCTGCAGGGGTAGGCGGTGTGGCCACGGGGCTCACGCTGTTGTTGTACAGGTGCTTGCTGGGGAGCGGGGGCTTGTGTGACCACCGTGGCAGGTGTTTCGATTGGTGCCGGTGGCGTGACGGGTGTGGGTTCAGGTTGTGTTATCACTTCAACCACAGGCTCAGGTGAAACGGGTTCAGGTTGTGGTTGCACAATAGGTTCAGCAAGTGGCTGTGGAACAGGTGCTTGTTCCTGAATCTTCTCATCTTCCAGCAATGACTCTTCTGTGACACTGGGTGTAATCAGTTCATCACTATCACCACTGCCGAGTTGATTATCTTGCGCAAAGAAATCAGCATCATCTGGCGCTTGTTCAGAAGGCGTGTAAGCCAGCGTAATATCCAGCGTGTGTTGTGGTTTAACACTCTTAGGTAGATTAAAACTGATCGCTAAAATTAAAAAAACCGTGCAGCGCTAGGGCAAGAAAAAAGATTCAAGCCAAAGCGATCTGCAGCCGTTTTATACCAAGCGTGTTGGCGATCAGGTTCTAGGGTCATCGGTGTCCAAGTGTCTGTTCAATCGACTCCATAAGCTCCATACCGATATCGAGATCAAATTGGTGATCTAATTCACGAATGCAGGTCGGGCTAGTCACGTTTACTTCGGTGAGATAATCACCAATTACGTCCAGTCCCACAAAAAGGAGTCCTTGTTCTCTTAGGGTCGGGCCTACTTGCTCACAGATCCAGCGATCTCTGTCACTAAGTGGTCGTCCTTCACCTCGTCCTCCCGCCGCTAGATTGCCTCTTGTTTCACCGGCAGAAGGGATGCGTGCCAATGCATAGGGCACGGGATTTCCGTTAATCATTAAGATGCGTTTATCACCCTGAGCAATTTCAGGAAGGTACTTTTTGTACCATGCACATTTGAGTGCCATGTTGGGTTAGGGTTTCGATGACCACACCTAAATTTTAAACCATCTTCCTTGATGCGGAAAATCGAAGTGCCACCCATGCCGTCTAGTGGCTTGAAGATAACGTCACCATGCATGGCTTGAAACGCACGCAGTTCATCGGCTCTTCTGGAGACCAGCACAGGAGGGCAGCATTGTGGAAAGTGGGTCGCAAAGAGTTTTTCATTGAAGTCACGTAAACCCTGAGTGCGATTAACAATGAGGGTACCTTTCTTTTCGGCTAAGGCTAAGATTTGAGTGGTGTAGAGAAACTCATTGTCAAAGGGAGGGTCCTTGCGCATTAAGATGACGTCAAGATCACTCAGTGGATTGGTTTGATACTCGCCACGATCGAACCAGTGGTCAGGGTTCATGTGCACGGTCAAAGGTGCCATTCGACCTATGGCTTCACCTTGATTGATGCTTAAATCGGATTGTTCCATATACCACAGCTGCCAGCCTTTTCGTTGTGCTGCCCATAACATGGCTAAGCTGGAGTCTTTTTTTGTAGCTGATGTCCTCAATAGGGTCCATCACAATGCCGATTTTAATACTCATATTAAGTCCTGTAATGTTGACTGTTTTGGCGACGTTTAACGCAAATCACCCCATAAATAATTAAGAATTGCGCAAGCCGCAACAGGAGCAGTTTCGGTTCGCATCACGCGAGGCCCCAGCCTTAAACGTTTAAATCCGTAATTCAGTGCTAACTCAATCTCTTCATCCGTGAGTCCGCCTTCAGGTCCGATCAGTAAGGCAACGCTCTTAGGTGTTTGATAGGTCTCTAGAGGAGCTTCCTGGTGAGGATGAAGCACGAGCTTAAGATCCGCGTCACAGTCTTTGAGCCAGGCTTCCAGTGTAACAGGCATGGCGACTTCAGGGGGGGGTATTGCGCAATGACTGCTCACAGGCACTAATCGCTGTTTGCTGCCAGTGACGTTGGCGCTTATCTTGGCGTTCTGAAGATAGGCGCACCTCACATCGTTCGGTAAATAGCGGCGATATTTTGGAACAGCCTAACTCAGTGGTTTTCTGGATAGCATAATCCATTCGCTCGCCACGAGAGATGGCCTGACCTATCTCTATCTTTAATAAAGAATCTCGAGCATTGGGGCTCGATTCAATAATGTTAGCTCGCATTTGGCGCTTATCAACATGGCTAACTTCGGCCTGATAATCGAAACCATCGCCATTAAACAAGCAAAGCCGATCGCCAAGTTGCATTCTAAGCACCTTGGCGGCGTGTTGGAAAACCGAGTCACTCAAGGTGACTTCTGGCAATCCTTTTAGGGGCTGGTTTTCATAAAAGCGTGGAACTCTCATCTCTTGATCACTTAAGTTTTACCTGAAAGCGGCTGGCTTAGAGGCCGGCCGCTTTGCGAAGAGAGTCTGCCTTGTCGGTTTTTTCCCAAGGAAAGGCCGTAAAGGTTTCTATTTGCGGGTTACCTTCTTGATCTACCCATTCATAACTGGTTTCAAAAGGCTCACGTCCAAAGTGACCATAGGCAGCAGTCATCTGGTACATGGGGTGCAATAGATCGAGCATTTTGGTGATGGCATAAGGACGCAGGTCGAACGTTTGTTGAACCAGCTCAATAATGTTTGCATCACTGATTTTGCCTGTGCCAAAGGTATTGATGGACACAGAGGTAGGTTCGGCAACGCCGATGGCGTAAGAGACCTGAATTTCACAACGATCTGCTAAGCCAGCGGCAACAATATTTTTTTGCCACATAACGACCGGCATAGGCAGCGGAGCGATCCACCTTAGAAGGATCTTTGCCGGAGAAAGCGCCGCCACCATGACGTGCCATGCCACCATAGGTATCCACAATAATTTTGCGACCCGTTAAACCGCAGTCACCCACAGGGCCACCAATGACAAACTTTCCAGTAGGGTTGATGTGGTAACGGGTGTTCGCACTCAGCCATTCCGCCGGGATGACGGCCTCAATGATTTCGCGTTGCACCATGCGGCGAAGGTCTTCTTGGCGTATCTCAGGGTCATGTTGTGTAGATAGCACAACCGCATCGACACCGCAGGGCTTGCCTTCATCGTCATAACGGAAAGTCACTTGGCTTTTTGCATCGGGCCTTAGCCAAGGCAGCATGCCGCTTTTACGCAGCTCAGCTTGGCGCTCAACTAAGCGATGGGCATAGTGGATCGGAGCGGGCATCAGCGATTCGGTTTCGTTCGTTGCATAACCAAACATCAGTCCTTGATCACCAGCGCCTTGATCTTCAGGTTTGCTACGATCAACGCCCTGAGCAATATCCACGCTTTGCTTGCCAATCAAGTTGATTACACCACAGGTCGCTCCGTCATAACCGACATTAGATGAGGTGTAACCAATACTGTTAATGACATTACGGACTAAATCTTCAAGATCCACCCAGGCCGAAGTAGAGATCTCACCCGCTACGATAGCGACCCCTGTCTTAACTAGGTTTCGCAGGCGACACGCGCTTGTTTATCGCGTGCGATAATCGCATCGAGAACTGCATCAGAGATTTGGTCAGCAATCTTATCGGGATGACCTTCTGAAACAGATTCAGAGGTGAAAAGTGTGTATTCGCTCATGTCAGGAAGTGTCCTATTATTACAAAATTAGGCATCAGTCGATGAATCATTGAGCCATTTTAGCGGTTTGGCCAATCTTTTTCACAACTGAATTTGGTGTTTAGGGTGAAAATTAAGAGATTTTGCATGAATTTTACGCTTTATGTGCATTTGCATTTGAAGCGAGTGGCTATCTGCGAGAAAATCACCACTGAATTTTATTACGCACGCAACATTAAATTGGGCCACCCCTAGGAGTTGTTTGAATGTCCTCTCGTCGTGAACTTGCCAATGCTATTCGTGCATTGAGCATGGATGCCGTCCAGAAAGCTAAATCCGGTCACCCTGGCGCACCCATGGGTATGGCGGATATCGCTGAAGTCCTGTGGAATGACTTCATGAAGCATAATCCTGCTAATCCTTATTGGTATGATCGTGACCGCTTCGTGCTTTCCAACGGCCACGGCTCTATGCTGATTTACTCGTTACTTCACCTAACTGGCTACGATGTCAGCATTGATGACATTAAGAATTTCCGCCAATTACACAGCAAAACCGCAGGTCATCCAGAGTATGGTTACTGCCCAGGCGTTGAAACCACCACGGGGCCTCTTGGTCAGGGTATCACCAATGCGGTCGGTATGGCGATTGCTGAAAAAGTACTGGCGGCACAGTTTAACCGTGACGGCCATGAAATCATTGATCACTATACTTACACCTTCCTTGGCGATGGATGTTTGATGGAAGGTATTTCCCATGAAGCCTGCTCGCTGGCGGGTACGCTGGGTCTGGGTAAATTGATCGCTTTTTGGGATGACAACGGCATCTCCATTGATGGTGAAGTGGAAGGTTGGTTTACCGACAACACGCCTGCACGTTTTGAAGCTTACGGCTGGCAAGTGATTGCAGATGTGGATGGTCACGATGCGGATCAAGTGCGTGAAGCGATCGAAAAAGCGCGTGAGAATACCGAACAACCTACCTTAATCTGCTGTAAAACCATTATCGGTTTTGGTTCACCCAACAAGCAGGGCAAAGAAGATTGCCATGGCGCACCTCTAGGTGATGATGAGATTTTGTTGGCGCGTGAGCAGCTTCAGTGGCCACATCTGCCTTTTGATGTGCCTGCAGAAATTTATGATGACTGGAATGCCGTTGAAGCAGGTCAGCATGCTGAAACTGAGTGGAACGAGCGTCTAGTTGCCTATAAAAACGCTTACCCAGAATTAGCCGATGAATTGTTACGCCGTTTGAGTGGTGAATTACCCGCTGATTTCACGGCTCAAGTGGATCAGTGGATTGCCGATGTGGCAGCCAAGGGTGACACCATCGCAACCCGTAAAGCCTCTCAAAATGCCCTCAATGCATTGGGTCCGATGTTGCCAGAATTTTTGGGCGGATCAGCTGATTTAGCTGGATCTAACTTGACGATTTGGTCGGGTGCTAAGGGTGTTTCTAAAGCAGAAGCTGATGGCAACTACCTGTATTATGGTGTGCGTGAGTTTGGTATGAGCGCCATCATGAATGGTATTGCGCTTCATGGCGGCTTTATTCCTTACGGTGCAACTTTCCTTGTGTTTATGGAATATGCCCGTAATGCGGTGCGTATGGCAGCACTGATGAAGCAGCGCGTGATTTTTGTTTACACCCACGACTCTATCGGTTTGGGTGAAGACGGTCCAACGCACCAGCCGATTGAGCAGATTGCTAACCTGCGTCATACCCCGAACATGGAAACCTGGCGTCCTTGTGATGCGGTTGAGTCAGCCATCAGCTGGAAGTCTGCGGTGATGCGCACCGATGGGCCCAGTGCGTTGATCTTCTCCCGTCAAAATCTGGCCCATCAAGCGCGCACTGCGGAACAAATTTCTGCTGTTGAGCGTGGTGGCTATATTCTGAAAGCCTGCCAAGGCACACCCGATTTAATTCTGATCGCAACGGGTTCAGAAGTGGCGCTGGCGGTTGAAGCGGCAGAAGTGCTGACCCAAGAAGGTCGTCAGGTGCAGGTCGTGTCCATGCCTTGTACTGAACGTTTTGACAAGCAGGATGCCGCTTACCGTGAGAGCGTGCTACCGAAAGCCGTGACGGCACGTATTGCGATTGAAGCGGCGCAAGCTGACTTCTGGTACAAGTACGTTGGATTGGACGGTGCCATTATCGGTATGCGCAGCTTTGGTGAGTCGGCTCCGGCAGGAGAGCTGTTCAAGCACTTTGGCTTTACTGTTGAAAACATTCTTGAAACAGCTCGTGGATTGATCTGATCACATTCCTATGAGCTATCGGATTGCAATCAATGGGTATGGACGCATCGGTCAATGTGTTTTACGTGCGTTATATCAACGAAACCTGCAGCATAAGCTGCAGGTTGTCGCGTTAAATGAATTAGCGGATATTGAAACCCTGACCTATTTAACACGATACGATACGACGCATGGCCGTTTTCCTTTGTCGGTTCAGCATGATCAGCAACACTTGTTGATTGATGGTGACGCTATTGAAGTGCTCAGCGTTGAAGACCCTGAGTTTTTATCTTGGGGCCGCTTAGGTGTCGATCTGGTATTGGATTGTTCAGGTAGTTTTTCTGATCGTGCTCAAGCACAGAAGCATCTTAACAGTGGCGCTAAGCGTCTGCTGTTTTCCAATCCGGCTTCAGCCGATATCGATGCAACGATTATTTATGGAATCAATCATCAGCTTCTCAGCGCCTCTGATCAGATTGTATCGGCGGCTTCATGTACGACCAATTGCTTGGTACCCGTATTAGACCTTTTGGATCGCCAATTTGGTATTCTAAATGGTGTGACGACCACCGTGCATTCGGCTATGAACGACCAGCCAGTGATCGATAGCTATCATCGCACCGACTTGCGCCTCACGCGAAGTGCGTTGCAATCGATTATTCCGGTGGACACTGGTTTAAGTAAAGGGATAGATCGACTTCTACCCCATCTAGCGGGACGTTTCGAGTGTCTTCATCTTCGAGTGCCGACAATCAATGTCTCCTTGATGGATATATCGGTCAATTTAGCGAATAAAGTGACCGTAAGTGAAGTGAATGACCTTTTCCAGCACGCTTCTGTGAAAGGGGCGTTATTGAATTTACTGGGGTACACCGAAGAACCCCATGCTTCAATTGATTTTAATACTGACAGCCGTTCTGTAATTGTTGATGGTACACAGACACGTGTATCAGGAGGTCAATTGTTAAAATTGGTCTGTTGGTTTGATAATGAATGGGGTTATGCCAACCGTATGCTCGATGTAGCAGAGTATTGGTTGGATCGAAGGTAAACTTTTTGATTAACAATGAAACAGGGACTCAGCGTATGAGTATTCAGAAAATGACCGATCTGGATCTGGCCGGAAAGCGTGTGCTAATCCGTGAAGATCTCAATGTGCCCGTAAAAGATGGCAAGGTAACATCAGATGCACGTATTCGTGCCTCTTTACCGACAATCGAACTTGCGCTGAAATCGGGTGCGAAGGTGATGGTCATGTCACATTTAGGTCGTCCAACGGAAGGCGAATTTGAAGAGAAATACTCTCTAGCACCCGTTGCAGAGCATTTATCCAAATTGTTACAACGCCCAGTACCACTGATTCGCAACTGGTTGAATACCGAATTTGAAGTGGCAGAAGGCGATCTGGTTGTCTTGGAAAATGTCCGATTTAATGCGGGAGAAAAAAAGGATAACGAAGATCTCGCTAAAAAAATGGCGGCTTTGTGCGATGTCTATGTCATGGATGCTTTCGGTACAGCGCATCGCGCACAAGCCTCTACACATGGCGTGGCAAAATTTGCCCCTATTGCCTGTGCGGGACCTTTATTGGCGAATGAATTAGACGCACTCGGTAAAGCATTGGATGCGCCTGCACGTCCTATGATGGCTATCGTGGGTGGTTCTAAAGTGTCCACTAAGTTGGAAGTCTTAAATTCACTTTCAGAAAAATGTGATCAACTCATCGTCGGTGGTGGTATTGCCAACACTTTCTTGGCAGCAGCAGGCAAGCCAGTGGGCAAATCCTTGTGTGAACATGATTTGATTCCTGTTGCACAATCCTTGATGGAAAAAGTTGATATTCCACTACCTGTTGATGTTGTTGTGGCTAAAACCTTTGCTGAAGATGCCGAAGCGATCATCAAGTCAGTCGATGATGTCGCCGATGATGACATGATTTTGGACATAGGGCCTCAATCAGCTAAACATCTTGCTGAACTGCTCAAGGGTGCAGGTACCATCATCTGGAACGGTCCTGTTGGTGTATTTGAGTTTGATCAGTTTGGTGAAGGAACGCGTGCGGTGTCGATGGCGATTGCTGAAAGCCAAGGCTTTTCGATCGCAGGCGGTGGTGACACTTTAGCCGCAGTCGATAAGTACGCGATTGCTGATCAAGTATCCTATATTTCAACCGGTGGCGGTGCTTTCCTTGAGTTTGTCGAAGGTAAAGTGCTTCCTGCTGTTGCGATTTTAGAAGAACGCGCTGCAAAGCAGTGATCCAACATAATTTTTAGAGAGGTTTCTCATGGCACTAATCTCAATGCGTCAGTTGCTTGATCATGCTGCTGAGCGGGGATACGGAATTCCTGCGTTTAACGTAAACAATCTCGAGCAGATGCGCGCCATTATGGAAGCGGCTGACAAAACCAACTCACCGGTTATCGTGCAAGCCTCAGCGGGCGCACGTAAATATGCAGGTTCTAACTTTTTGCGCCACATGATTTTGGCTGCAATAGAAGAGTTTCCACATATTCCCATCTGTATGCACCAAGATCACGGAACCAGTCCTGCCGTTTGTCAGCGTTCAATCGCGATGGGTTTCTCGTCTGTGATGATGGATGGCTCGTTAGGAACCGATGGTAAAACACCAACGTCTTACGAGTACAACGTTGATGTGACGCGCCGTACCGTTGAAATGGCCCACGCTTGTGGTGTCTCTGTTGAGGGCGAACTAGGCTGCTTAGGTTCCTTAGAAACGGGTATGGCAGGTGAGGAAGACGGTATAGGCGCAGAAGGTATTCTATCGCATGATCAGATGCTGACTGATCCTGAAGAAGCGGCTGACTTTGTTCGTAAAACGGGTGTGGATGCCTTAGCGATTGCTATAGGAACCAGCCACGGTGCGTACAAGTTTACCCGTCCGCCTACTGGCGATACCCTAGCGATTCAGCGTATCAAAGAGATACATGCTCGCATTCCAGATACCCATTTAGTGATGCATGGTTCATCTTCTGTGCCCCAGGATTGGTTGGCGATCATCAATGAATTTGGTGGTGAGATTCCGGAAACTTACGGTGTGCCAGTTGAGGAGATTGTGCAGGGTATCAAGCATGGTGTGCGTAAGGTCAATATCGATACGGATCTGCGTTTAGCGTCTACCGGGGCGATTCGTCGTTTCTTGGCACATAACAAAGCCGAGTTCGATCCACGTAAATACCTGAAAGAAACCATGACGGCGATGCGCGATATCTGTATTGACCGTTACGAAGCCTTTGGTACGGCAGGTAATGCTAGCCTGATTACGCCTATCTCTTTAGAGAAAATGGCAGAGCGTTATGAAAAAGGTGAGTTGGACGTCAAAATCAACTGATCTTGAAGCAGAAAAGCAGGTGAGACGCTCCTCACCTGCTTTCACAATTCTACGTTTACACTGTGTTTTCTATTCTTTTTCATCTCGTTATCAACCCATTACCACTCATAAGCTAAAACGACTGTTTGTTTTAAAAACTCCCATTCAAAATTTTGCACCTATCTGGCCCAAGCAAAATTTTTTTGTGTATTTTTGGTGCGTTATAGGCTACTTTAATTTTAGGCTTTAAGTCTGCTAATAAGTAGAAGCGCATAAAACGCTCGGTTTTTCGATAAATATCAGTAATTTCTATTACTGGCTCGAAAATTGCAAATTGCTCCCTTGCGTTGATGCGTGACTACTTATCCATTAGTTGCGTAAAACAAAAACAACATTCATGGGAGAAATTACATGAAGAAGATTGCAACACTTGTTGGTGCTGCTATGGCGGTTACCGCTGCAGCCGGTGTAAATGCGAGTACTCTTGATACTGTTAAAAATCGTGGTGCGCTTCAATGTGGCGTCAGTGATGGTCTACCTGGTTTCTCTGCTACTGATAGTGCGGGTCGTTGGCAAGGTTTAGATGCTGACTTCTGTCGTGCTGTTGCTGCCGCTGTTTTAGGTGATGCTGAAAAAGTAAACTTTGTTTCTTTAACCGCTACAGAGCGTTTCACCGCATTACAGTCTGGTGAAATCGACGTTCTTTCACGTAACTCTACTTGGACACTCACTCGTGATGCCTCTTTGGGATTAAACTTCGCGGGCGTTAACTATTATGATGGTCAGGGTTTCTTGGTTAGCAAAGATCTAGGCGTTGATTCAGCATTAGAGCTTGACGGTGCTTCAGTTTGTATCCAGTCAGGAACAACTACAGAGCTTAATTTAGCTGACTATTTCCGTATGAACGGCATGAGCTATGAGCCCGTTTTGTACGATACGTCTGACCAAACAACAGCAGGTTTTGAAGCGGGTCGCTGCGATATCCTAACCTCTGACCAATCTCAGTTGTCTGCACTGCGCTTACAACTTTCTAACCCAGATGGTGCCGTCGTTCTTCCTGAAATTATCTCTAAAGAGCCACTAGGACCTGTTGTACGCCAAGGCGACGATGTTTGGTACAACATTGTTAAGTGGACTCTGTTTGCTAAGATCAATGCTGAAGAAATGGGCATTACCACTCAAAATGCCGAAGAGATGCTGAGCTCTGATGACCCATCTGTACAGCGTTTCCTTGGTGTTAGTGGCAATATGGGTGAAATGTTACGCCTCGATAATAACTGGGCTTACAACATCGTTAAACAAGTGGGTAACTACGGCGAAGTGTTTGAGCGTACCGTAGGTAAAGGCTCTCCACTTAACATTGAGCGTGGATTGAACGCTTTATGGACAGATGGCGGTATTCAATACGCACCACCTGTTCGTTAATTGTTCTGTTCTGACTAAACAGTCTGGATCATGAGGTGTCCTTCCTCATGATCCATCTCAGGTGCTTTTCTGAGATCTAACTTTGACTGTGACAGAGGCGCTTACTCGCAATGAAATCAAATAATCCTAATAGTATTACTCGTCTAATATACAACCCAACAGCGCGAAGCCTTTTCTTTCAGGCCTTAGTGCTGGGTGGTTTGTTGTGGTTTGTACTTACCGTTGTCGGTAACGTCATGACCAACCTAGAAACACGAGGTATTTCCACAGGTTTTGGCTTCTTAAGTCAACCTGCTGGCTTTGGTATTTCGCAAACGCTGATTGAATACAATGAGACCTTTAGTTTTGGTCGAACCTTTATTGTGGGTCTGCTGAACACACTATTAGTTTCCGCAATGGGTATCGTTGCAGCCACGGTTCTGGGTGTGTTAGTTGGTATTAGTCGTATATCTCCTAACTGGCTTTTGCGCAAAATATCGATGGTTTACATCGAAGTGTTGAGAAATATTCCGCTCCTGTTACAAATTTTCTTCTGGTATTTTGTGGTGTTACAGGCATTGCCACGACCCAGAGACAGTATTACGCTCGGTGAGTCCATTTTCATCAATGTTCGTGGTGTGTTTGTTCCTAAACCCATGGCAGAGGCTGGTTTTGCTTTTTTATGCAGCACTTATTCTTGCCGCGATCATTGGCATAGTGTTCCTCAGTCGATGGGCAAAACAACGCATGATCAAAACTGGTGAGCAGTTCCCCGTCTTTTGGAGTTCCGTCGGCATTCTTGTTGCCACCATAGTGATCGGTTACTTCATCACTGGTCGTCCTATCTCTTTGGAATACCCAGAATTAAGAGGGCTTAACTTCCGTGGAGGGATCTCTTTGTTGCCAGAGTTATTAGCACTCTGGTTTGCACTGACAATATATACGTCTACTTACATCGGTGAGATAGTGCGTTCGGGTATTCAATCCGTGGCACATGGCCAAACCGAAGCCTGTCGAGCACTTGGTTTGAATGAAAAACAACGCATGAACTTAGTGATCTTGCCACAAGCGATGCGCGTCATGATTCCGCCAATGACCAGTCAATATTTGAACCTAACCAAAAACTCGTCCTTGGCCACTGCGATCGGTTATCCCGACTTAGTCTCTGTGTTCGCGGGTACAACGCTGAACCAAACAGGTCAGGCGATTGAAATCATCACCATGACCATGCTGGTTTATCTCACCATCAGTTTATTAGTTTCAGCCTTTATGAACTGGTTTAACAAACGTGTTGCCTTGGTGGAGCGATAGAAGATGGATAAGTTTACCCCCATTCCGAGTCGTCCAGCGCCATTGGTTGAAGTGGGCGTTATAGGTTGGATGCGGAGAAATCTTTTTTCGAGTATTCCAAATACCCTAGTGACCCTATTCACCGCCTATGTCCTTTGGGTTGTGATGGTTCCTTTTATTAACTGGGCGTTTATCACGTCTGATTGGTTTGGTGAGTCACGACATGACTGTACCAGCGGCGGCGCTTGCTGGGTTTTTGTCACGGTTCGTTGGAATCTGTTCATGTACGGTTTCTATCCCGAGGATAGCTACTGGCGACCCAATCTAACCTTTATTTTATTACTGGCAATTATCGCTTGGTTGTCTATCCCTAACCTGCCTTTCAAAAAGTGGGTATCCATTGCGGCCCTAACAGTCTACCCAGTCGTTGCTTTTACTCTGCTGTATGGTGGTTTTGGGCTTGAGGTGATTCCAACCCACCGTTGGGGTGGTTTGATGCTGACGCTGGTATTAGCCATTATCGGTATTGTTGTTGCGATTCCGATTGGAATTTTGCTGGCGCTAGGGCGTCGAAGTGAAATGCCTGTGATAAAAATGGTCTGTGTCATTTTTATCGAGTTCTGGCGTGGTGTGCCACTGATTACCATTCTGTTCATGGCATCAGTCATGCTACCGCTATTTTTCGCTGGCGGTACCGATGCTGATAAGTTGATGCGCGCCCTGATCGGTATTGTCATGTTCCAGTCGGCCTATATGGCAGAGGTGGTTCGAGGTGGCTTGCAAGCCTTGAGCAAAGGGCAGTTTGAAGGGGCCGATGCACTGGGTTTGAGTTACTGGCAGAAAATGAATCTGGTGGTCTTACCGCAAGCATTGAAAATCATGATTCCGGGTATCGTTAACACGCTCATCTCCTTGTTTAAGGATACCAGTCTAATTGTCATCATTGGTCTATTGGATGTGTTGGGTATGGTGAGACAGGCTTTGGCAGATCCTGCATGGCTGGGTTATCCCGCTGAAGGCTATCTGTTTGCGGCCTTCATGTTCTGGATCTTCTGTTTCAGTATGTCTCGTTACAGTATTTATCTTGAAGATCGCCTGAATACTGGCCATCGGAAATAAGTGGAGTTCTCATCTATGGCGAACGAAAAAGAGTTTATTATCACGCTCAACAAGGTCAACAAATGGTACGGTCAGTTTCATGTACTAAAAGATATTAATCTAAATGTGAAAGTGGGCGAGCGAATCGTTATTTGTGGACGTCTGGATCGGGTAAATCCACCATGATCCGTTGCATTAACCACCTAGAAGAACACCAAGAAGGTGAGATTATTGTTGATGGTGTAGTGTTGAATAACGACCTGAAAAACATTGGTCAGATCCGTAAAGAAGTGGGAATGGTGTTTCAGCACTTTTAAATCTTTTACCCGCACCTGACTGTGTTACAAAACTGTACCTTGGCGCCGATTTGGGTGCGTAAGATGCCGCAAAAAGAAGCGGAAGCTGTCGCGATGAAATTTTTGGAAAGGGTTAAAATTCCGGACCAAGCACACAAGTATCCTGGACAGTTATCGGGTGGTCAGCAACAACGTGTGGCAATTGCACGAAGCCTGTGCATGAATCCACGCGTGATGCTCTTTGATGAGCCTACTTCAGCACTTGATCCTGAAATGATTAAAGAGGTTCTAGATGTCATGGTTGAGCTGGCTCAAGAAGGGATGACCATGCTCTGCGTGACCCATGAAATGGGCTTTGCTAAGAAGGTGGCTGATCGCGTTATCTTCATGGATGCCGGACAGATCATTGAAGAAAACGAACCAGAAGCCTTCTTTGGTAATCCACAATCCGATCGTACTAAGCTTTTCCTCAGTCAGGTTTTGGGTCACTAAGACCCTACTTATGGCTTTTCCAATCGAGTGGTAGTGGAAACCTACCGCTCGATTAGATGTCCTACTCATCTAAATCCTTAACTTTTACGTAACTTTACGTTACAAAGTCATTCTATTGTTATACATACACCTTACAATCAATGATTATTTTGATTGAGACATCAATGTGATGCTTTGATCTCGATTAGGCAAAACCGTTTAGGTTTACTCAAGGAGAGACCTGTTGTGCGCTATTTTTTAATCTTCATTCTGACCAGTATCTTGCTACTGTTAACAGGGTGTGATCAATCCCCTCAAGCACAACAAAGACAAGCTCAACCTCGTCCTCATCTGGTTGAGTTATACCCCGTCAGTGTTGAAGATGTGAAGTTGGATAGAACGCGTACAGGTACCTTGCGTGCTACCACCCGCTTTAGGGTTTTTGCGCAGGAAGAGGGTCAGATTGCAGAGTTACCTTGGCATCCAGGCGATAGCGTTAATAAAGATGATTTACTGATGGCCTTAGATGATCGGCTGTTGCGCTCGCAAATCGGGCGAGCTCGAGCTGAGTTAACTCGGGCAGAACGTGATTTAGAGAGAGTAAGATCCTTATCGCAACGCAGCTTAACCTCGGTAGAAGAGTTACAACGACGAGAGACAGAGCTAGAAATAGCACGAGCCGAACTGGCGACCATGAACACTCGCTTGAGTTTTACTCATGTGAAGGCTCCTTTTGCAGGAGTAGTGACAGAACGTTTATCGGAGCCTGGTAATTTTGCTTCAAAAAATACGCACCTACTCAGCATAATTGACCCGCAATCCTTAGTCGTCGACCTGCCACTTTCTGAACAGGTGATTACGCACTTATCGATAGGGGATTTAGTGGATATACATATCGATGCACTTGCTAATCAGGAGTTTCAGGGTTACGTATCACGCATCTATCCAGAAATAGATCCCTTAACACGTCGAGGACAAGTGGAAATTAAACTGGATCCAGTGCCGCAAGGTGCTTTACCCGGTCAACTGGCACGTGTCAGTTTGTCGGCCAACTTACAGTCCAGAATGATGATTCCATTCTCAGCCTTGCGTTTCGAGCAGGGAGAGTTTGTCTATGTCATGAATGATCAGCAGCAAGTCGAACGAAGAGATGTGTTGACGGGCTTGAGAGTGGGAAGTCGTATTGAAGTGCTGGACGGTTTAAAAGAAGGAGAGCAAATTGTTATCCGAGGTTTTATGGGATTAGCCGAAGGCAGACAGGTAACCCCAGTGACCCCCTTATCGGATAGGAGTCGATAAGATGTCAACCAAGGTACGTCGTCATGGTTCTGGATTAGCAGGGTGGTCGATTCGTCACCCGATAGGTGTCAGCATGATTGCTTTGGCGGTCGTGGTACTAGGCCTATTTACACTCACGCGTCTATCTGTCGATCTATTGCCGCGACTGATCTATCCTGAAATCAGTGTCAATGTTGTCGATCCTGGTGTACCCGCACTGGTGATGGAAGATAGGGTCACTCGCTTTTTAGAGGAACAACTCGCTGTCACCGAGGATATGGTGAACATACGTTCCAATACCAGCCAGGGTCGCACCTCAGTTGATCTTATTTTTCCTTATGGCAAAGATATCGATATAGCGCTACGTGATGCGAGTACACGTTTGGATCGAGCACGACGATTGCTTCCAGATTCCGTAGATCAACCCACTATATTCAAACGGGATCCTTCCCAAATACCTGCAATGCAATTTGCAATCAGCTCATCGCTTCGAGATCCGGTTGAGCTCAGAAGCTGGGTAGACGATGTTTTTGCGAACTGGTTTATTAACTTGCCCGGTGTGTCGGCGGCTGAGGTTGGCGGTGGTTTAGAGCGTGAAATCCAGATATTGCTTGATCCGACTCGATTGGCAGGATTGGGTTTAGAAGTGGATGATGTGATCGAAGCTCTTACTCGAAACCACCGTGAAGACCCCGCTGGGCGTTTGCTGACCGATCGACAGGAGATTAGTGGTCGAATCAGCGGCGTTTTGAAAGTGTTGAGGCTCTGGCCTCCTTAGCGATTCGTTTGTCAGATGGCAGCCGAGTCTCACTGGATGAAGTGGCTACGATTTTAGACACGCACAAAGATGAACGTTTGAGAATTCGTGCTAATGGAATTCCAGCACTGCAACTGTCGATACAAAGTCAGCCAGATGCGAATACCATCGCTGTGGCTGATCATGTGCAAGCTCGCTTGCAATGGCTCAGAGATCAACGCTTAATTCCTGATGATATTGAAATTTACGCTGTCTCCGATCAATCCATCTATGTTCGCCAAGCCTTGAGTAACTCCGTTTTGGCCGTGGTCAGCGGTGCACTTCTGGCGATGTCCGTCGTCTATCTGTTTTTAGGCAATATTCGCAGAACATTGATTATCGGTAGTGCCATTCCCATTGCGGTGATGGTCACCTTCGTACTGATGGGCTTTGGCAACCTTACCTTGAATATCATGACACTGGGTGGTTTAGCCTTAGGTGTGGGGATGTTGGTGGATAATACGATCGTGATGTTGGAAAACATCTATCGCCATCAAAAGGAGGGTGAGGCCAGTCTTGAAGATGCGGAAAATGCAGCTGCGGAGGTCAATAGTGCTATTTTAGCCTCAACTTCGACGAACTTGGCCGCAATTCTTCCTTTCTTGTTTGTCGGCGGATTAGTTGGTCTCTTGTTTCGAGAGCTGATTATTACCATTTCGGCGGCCGTCGTGGCTTCCATGATCATCGCACTGACACTGGTTCCGGCCTTGTCATCCAGAGTGTTAGTGCAAAAAACCAGTCGTTTTAGGCACTTGGTTGATAACACGATCGCGTCACTTCAAACAGGGTATGGGTGGTGTATTGCCAAAGTGCTCAAATTCAGATGGCCGGTACCGCTTCTGTTCATATCCTTGTTAGCACTCAGTGCGCCAACCTTTCTCAGTGGTGCGCAAACCTTCTTGCCTTCGATGGACAATGGCGAGGTGGATATCCGCGTGATAGGCGATCCCGACATCACCCTTGATGAGATGGATCAACGAGTGCAGATCATTGAATCTCTGGTTAGACAAGATCCAACAGTCTCCAGCTTGTTCGTGGTATCCGGTGGATTTGTTTGGGGAAGAACTGCAAGAGAAGCCGCAAATCAGGCGAGCATGACCGTTCAGTTGCTACCGATGGCTGAACGACAGATGAGCTCTCAACAGTGGATAAACCGCATCAATCAACAGATCGCTGAAGAACAGTTGGCAGGTGTGCAAATTCGGATGCGTCCTCGGGGCATTCGCGGTATTCGAACCAGTACCAGTGATGATGACATTAGTATTCGTTTTCAAGGCCCTGATCTAGAGGTGTTAGATCAGCTGGCGGTTGAGGCCGTGGAACGTATGCGGGCGGTGAGTGGTATACAAAATCTTGCTTACTCATCAGAAGAACAAGTGCTCGAACTGGACTTTAGAGTAGATAGAGATAGAGCCTCGGCCCTAGGTATCCACGTTCAAGATGTTAATGCTGCTTTGATGATGGCCTTGGAGGGGCGTGTCGTTACAGATTTCTACGAGGGAGGGCGCGGTTTTGATATTCGGGTGCGCCTCCCACAGCAACTGACACAAGCTGTGCAAGATTTAGAGTCGGTTAAACTTTTCCCTTCCACACAAGGTAGTCAACCTGTCTATCTAGGTGACCTCGTCAGTATTGAGTTAACGCGATCACCCGGTAGCATTCGAAGAGACAGCCAAATGCGCATCGTGGAAGTGACGGCGTCCTTAGTCTCCGGTTTCCCATTGGGGCAGGTGCTAGAAGAGATAGACACGCTGTTATCAGAAATGAACCTCCCCAGTGGATACACGCGCTTTGAAGGAGGGGCGGGTCAAGCCCTTCAGGAAGGCCAACGTCTAACGGGTATACTCCTGTTACTCGCGTTGTTTCTGGTGTTTGTGGTCATGGCAGTTCAATATGAATCCCTTCGTAATCCATTGGTGATCATTTAAGTGTTCCTTTCAGTGCCATAGGGGTTGCGGGTGGTTTAACCTTGTTGGGAATGCCCTTGTCGATGCCTGTGTGGTTGGGCATGATCATGTTGGCGGGTATCGTAGTCAATAACGCTATAGTGCTGGTGGAGTATATCGAGCCTCAACAGGACAAGGGGATGCGACGAGACGAAGCTATTATTTCGGCTGCTCGCCTTCGCTTACGACCGATTTTGATGACCACCATGACAACTGTTGCGGGAATGTTGCCATTAGCCATAGGCATCGGCGAAGGATCTGAAATGCTTCAACCCTTAGCGGTCTCTATAGTATTTGGCTTGAGCTTTTCAATGCTAGTGGGCTTGTTGCTAGTGCCTGTGATCTACTCTTATCTGCAGCCACCTGAGCGCAAGGTTAGTGCCTTGGCTCAGGTAGCAACTTAAGTCAGTTAAACATGAAATAGATAATAAACAATCCCTGCAGCGATCATGACGGCAATGGCGAACTTGATCCAAGGGAAAGACTCAGGTGCTGGAAGCAGCTTGGCTTTATCCGGTGCACTCTCAATCATGGGCTTTTTGCTGTGAACATCGCTTTGACGAGGCCTTCGCCCAAAAGCTTGTAAAGTGCAATTGCCGTTAAATGCAGCGCAACCAGAATCAGAATCCAGTCAAAGAAATTCTTATGCCAGCGGCTCATCCAACGAACCGTATCTCGATCAGCACTACTCACCAGCGGTCCTTGGAACAAAATATCATCGGAGGTGTAGAGTCCGGTCAGTAGCTGGAAACCCAGTGCTCCGAGCAGTACCAAAACCATTAAACCACCCAGCGGGTTATGACCCAAATAATGAATGGGTTGTCGTTTGATGAGGGCGGATGCATAAATCCACCAGCTTGCGGGGCCTGTCAAAAAGCGACTAAAACGTGCCGCCGGCGTGCCGATAAAACCCCAGATGATTCGGTAAATCAGTAGGCCTAATAATATCTGCGCCAGAATCATGTGATGATCTAGTGCATCAAAACTTTGGCTTTGCGTCGCAGAAAACCAAAGTAAAAAAAGCAAAACGGGTAAGCTCCAATGAAACACCCGAATGCTCCAGTCCCACACCTTAACGTCGTCTTTCATAAAGCATCCTTAATTCAGATTAGACATCAATTTTAGTCAGACAGCATAACATAGGGATAAGTTTAGTGTGTGATTGGCACTGAAGAAGTCGATTTCGTCCTTGTTTCACCTAAATTTAAAGCTGCATCATAAAAGGATTTTTACGCTTTTGTTACGCTAACGCTTCTTTTTGCAGCGGATTTTTTTCATGACAAAACGGTAATCTAAACCTACTTTCACTTGGTAGGTTTATTTAATGAAACGTAATCGAATAGCTGTCATTGGTTTGGGACGCTTTGGTCATTCTTTGGCGATCGAAGCGCAAAAAAATGGCATCGAAGTACTCGCCATTGATGTATCAGAAAGTCTTGTTAACAACATAGCCGATCATGTTAGTGAGGCCATGATTGCAGACTGTAGTAACCCTAAAGCCATTGCTGCTGTCGATTGGCTTCAGTTCTCAACCGTTGTTGTTGCAATTGGCAGTGATATTAAAAATAGTATGATGGCTGTCATACACCTTCAAGAGGCAGGTGTTCAAAACCTCTGGTGCAAGGTGCAGGATCGTTATCATGCTGCTCTTGTATCTAGGATGGGTGTCCAGAAGGTTATTAGCCCCGAAGAGGAAATGGGGCGATCGGTAGGTAGGGTGCTTCGTCATCCTGACATTCTTCAACAAATGCATCTTAATGATACTCAATATGTGGCCGAGATAAAAATTGTAAAGGTTGTTGAACAACGGTCATTCCTGACAACACTTAATACTCAAGGGTTAACATTACTTGCGCTAAAGCTGAGTAAGCAGCCTGAGTTTGAATCTTCCAAAGAGTTGCCCGATCGGTTTCATCCAGGAGATAAGGTTCTGGTTATGAGTAAAACTAAGGGGGGGCTTCTCATGGCCATCTCTTCAGTTGTAAGTCGAAGAGGTTTTTGGGGCTCTGCTGGTGGGACGTTACTGATCTTCTTTCTTGGCGGCGCATTGATTGGGAGCGTGCTGCTTACGTTACCTTTCAGTAGAACAACGGATGCAAATCCTATCGATATTTTTTTTTACTGCAGTTTCGGCAATTACAGTGACTGGATTGGTAACACTTGATACAGGCCAAGATTATACGCCTGTAGGTCAAACTATCATTGCATTATTAATGCAGACAGGTGGTATGGGTTACATGCTTACAGGCACCCTTCTGTTGCTGGGAAAGGGTAGATTTGTTTCATTAAAGCAGCAGTCAACAATGGGTATTTCTTCACAAATTAATGAAGGAACATCGTTGTTAGCTCTCGTTAGATTTGTTGTGATTTTTAGCGGTCTAACCGTTTTCTTGGTCTCCGCTATATTGTCTGCGTTTTGGATCCCTGAGTTTGGGGTCACTAAAGGCATTGGGTATTCACTATTTCATGCGATTTCAGCATTTAATAATGCTGGCTTTGCATTATTTAGTGACTCGTTGGATGGTGTAGCGGGTGGATCATGGGTGGTATGGATACACGCCCTTGCCTTTATCATAGGTGGAATGGGGTTTATCGTAGTTTATGAGGTGTGCTCTCCCAATAAACGACTGAGTATTCACAGTCGTCTGATGATTTATGGAACAATCGGTATATTGGCTATCACTACTTTGGCAATGTTGCTATTTGAGCAACACTCATCAAGTTTGGGTGAGGGATATGAAAGGATAACAGCTGCTTTTTTTCAAGCGGCTACTACACGAACGGCTGGATTTAATTCGATAGATTTAAATGAAATGAGCCATGCTAGCCATGCATTAATGATGATTAACATGGTGATCGGAGCAGGTCCTGGCTCTACCGCTGGAGGCATTCGATTAACCACCTTTATTTTGTTATTGGCTGGATTATTTGCAGTGCTTCAAGGAAGAGATTCGACAAGACTCATGGGACGTACTTTAGATGTAGAGCATTTGCTCAGAGCATCTGGAATTTTGATTTTGACCTTAGCGTTACTCACTGTCATATGTCTTTTACTACTTTATTTTGAGCCAGAGCAGGAAACCATTGTAGTCATTTTTGAAGCGGTGTCTGCGCTGGGTACGGTTGGTTTATCGTTAGGAATGACTGGCGATATGCATTGGTATTCTAAAATTTTGATTATTTTAGTAATGCTCATCGGTAAGATTTCACCTGTTATACTGTTTTCTGCCCTAGCGAACCGCCCTGAAAAGCCGGTAAAGTTTGCCGGTGGCAAGATAGCACTAGGTTAAATTTCAGTCAGTGATGAATCGATAGCCTATACCGGGTAGTGTCTCGATGATGCTGGGCTGGTGACCATCATCACCCAGTCGAGATCTTAGTCTGGCAACCAAAATACGAAGATAGTGAGTATCATCTAAATGATTAACCCCCCAAATTCGCTCAATTAATTGTGTCTGAGTAACGACTTTGCCAGAGTGTTCTGTCAAATAAGACAGTAATGCGTACTCTTTTTTGGATAAGTGAATTTCGATATCTTGAAAGGTTACTTTTCGTGTTGAGTAGTCAATTTTTAAACCTTTCTCTTCGAAGTTCGTTGAGGTTTTAGGCGCTTTTCGTAATTGAGTTCGAATTCTTGCGAGGAACTCTTGCACGCTAAATGGCTTGACGACGTAATCGTTAGCACCGTTATCTAATGCTTTTACCTTGTCAGATTCTGTGTCCCTAATCGATAGTATAATAACTGGAACTTGGCTAAGCTCTCGGATAGACAAAAGAACATGTTGCCCATCTAAATCAGGCAGTCCTAAGTCTAAAATCACTAAATCAGGGCCAGCTAAAGCGACTTGAGCGATAGCTTCCTTACCCGTCTTGGCTGTCAAAACTTCATAGCCCTGCGAGCGTAGGCTTATGCTGACAAATTTTATGATGTGCGGTTCGTCATCGACGATTAGAATTTTATTCATACGGATCTATTGTGGATGGGTAGTATCACTCTCATACAAGTTCCATGTTCGTAATTTAAGGGGTCTAAAATGAGAAGTTTTCCTTGATGTGCACCAACCATCCCTTTCGCAATAGCAAGACCTAAACCTTCTCCAGCCTTATGTCGATCGCCTCGCCCTAGCGTATTGAATAGATCAAATGCGCTGTCTCTCAGGTCATTAGATATCCCTGGACCTTTATCAATGATATCTATAACAAGGTTGTTTTCTTCAGTGTGACAGCTGATGATCACAACCTCCCCTTGAGGTGAGAATTTAACAGCATTCTCTGTTAAGTTGTACAAGGCTTGTTCGATAAGTGCTGGATGGACTTCTACTTCAGGTAGATTTTCTGGACATTTTAGCACTAATGCGGCATGAGCATGATCTTTGCAAATTCGTAGCTTAACCGTCTGTATTATCTCTACGATATTAACAAACTGGCGATCAATACTGAGTCCGTTATAACCTAAACGTGTCATATCCAGCAGGTTTTGAATGTATCTTTCTAGCCTTTTAGACTCTTCGAGTACCGAGTTAAGCAGCTCTTTCTTATCATCGTCAGTTAATTTGTCATCTAGTTCAATTAATGATGAGGTAGCGCCAATCATCGTGACCAGAGGTGTTTTAAGATCGTGCGAGAGGGAGCTCATCAGGGCCGTTCTCAATACTTCGCGATCTTTTTCAAGAGTTGTCTTTTCTAAGGTAGTTCTGATCTCTATCTCATCTAAGTTTTGCTGCTTCAAAACTTGTGTTTGATGCCCAATCAAGATAGCGACAAGAAAAAATATTACTGCTGCCACAATGTCTTCGGTGTGATCCATCATCAGTGTGAATGCTGGATCTGTAAAAAAATAATTAAAACAAACAAGGCTTGCTAGGGCGTTAACGATGGCTGGGGGTTGACCAAACTTTACCGCCATCAATAAAACCGAAACGAGCAGCAGCAAGAGAGCTGTTTGTTGATCTGTATAACCAGTAAGTACTAAAAACCCAGATAGTATGACGGGTAATGTTATTGCGAGTAGCCATATTAAAAAACGAAGATTCACCTGACTCATGTATTGGCATCACCTGCTGTAAGTTAATTATGGCTAGAAGAGGTTAATAAGTACTGCAATTATAAACTATTGGAGTGCCACCAAGAAAAGACTTGTATTATTGAGGATAGTTTTTAGTCTAGTTGATCGCAAATATTAACTGATAAAGAGCAATTCGGGGTCGGAGTCTGAGCAATTCGGGGTCGGAGTCTGTGGTATCCCCACGAATTATTAATAAATAACAATAATTTAAGCAAATAAGGGAACGTTCATAGCCCTTGGTGATCAATCATTTCGCCAAAAACTACTTACCACTAGAGCTATGAACGTAACGTCTATATTGAACAAAATTATTCCGTTTGTCTGCCCCGATATGCATAA
>JAJOJN010000067.1 GCA_021208565.1 Nitrincola sp. | reverse complement strand
ATGCGGCTAGCGGTGGAAAACTTGATGTTAAAACATGAGTTTTCGGAGGTGGCACAAGTGATTACGATCAGTTTGGGGGTGTACGCCGGTGTTCCTTCGGAAGACTCAGCAGAACGATTATTAGACGATGCCGATAAAGCGCTTTATCAAGCTAAAGCCAATGGTCGCAATCGAGTAGAAACTATTTAAGGCTCCCTATGAAACAAGATGATAGCAAAAAAGAGCTCCAGAACAGCGTTTTTGGCGGTTATGTGGTCGCTTTAGGTGCCTCTGCTGGGGGGTTGGAAGCTTTAGAAAACTTCTTCCGAGAGTGTCCTGTCGATGTTGGTGCCGCTTTTGTGGTGATTCAGCATCTGTCCCCTGACCATAAAAGTATCATGAAAGATTTGCTAGCACGTCATACACAGATGCCGATTGTCGTTGTCGAACAGGGAATGCAGCTGAAAGCCAACTGTATATTTTTGATCCCCCCTGGCATGGTGATGACGCTTAAGGGTGATAAGTTTCATCTAAGTGCGAAAAGTCCTCATGTATTAACCTTGCCTATCGATATTTTCTTCAATTCCATGTCGCAGTGTTATGAAAATCGTTGTGTGGCGGTAATCTTATCGGGCACGGGTTCTGATGGGTCGAGAGGTTCACTGGCGGTAAACGCCGCCGGTGGTTTTGTTGCTGTTCAAGACCCCTCAGAAGCTAAGTTTGATGGAATGCCGAAAAGTGTGTTGGCGACTGAAATAGTGGATGTGATCTTAAAAGCCGAAGAGCTAGCAAAAAGAATCGTCAATCACATTGCCAACCCTAATCTTAATAAAGTCCTCGCCTCGTCAGATCAAGTGACCATCCCAGAAGATGATAATGATGCGATGGATGGCATTATGGCACTGCTCTTACAGGCTGGTGGAATCGACTTTAGAGACTACAAAAGCGCAACCTTTATTCGCCGTATTGAAAGACGTATTCAGGTCAGGCAAATCAAGTCGGTTAGCGACTATTACATTCTATTACAGGAAGATCATGCGGAGCTGGCGACACTCAGGCGTGAGTTGTTAATCTCTGTGACCAGTTTCTTTAGAGATGAAGAGGCGTTTGAGGCCCTCGCCGTGAGTGTTATTCCAGACCTCGTCGCCAGAACGGATCCACATTCGATGATTCGAGTCTGGTCGGCGGGAACGTCTACGGGAGAAGAAGCTTACTCCTTGGCGATGTTATTTATTGAAGAGTTTGAACGAGCAAGGCGTTGGCCGCAATTAAAAATCTTCGCAACCGATGTGAATCAGCAGGTTATTGAGACGGCAGCCGCTGGGCAATACACACAAGCGGTCGCTGCAGAATTATCAGGACAGCGTCTGGAACGTTTTTTTAATAAAACGGGTAATTATTTCACGGTAAAACCAGAATTACGCCAATGCATTGTTTTTGCAAAACACAACTTACTTGCAGACCCTCCATTTACCAAAATGGATCTAGTGAGCTGCCGTAATGCACTGATTTACTTTAAACCTGAAGCACAGCTCAGAGCAATGCATCGCTTACAGTATGCGACTAAACCTGGTGGTGTATTATTTTTGGGTTCAAGTGAGTCGATTAGTGGTGTTTCCAAAGGGTTTGAGGAGATTAACCCGAAATTAAAGCTGTTTCGAAGAAATAACAAATCATTACCCTTGTCATTGATGCTAACCATCATGGCCTGTCGCGCAATCAAACGCAGGCGCAGGGTGCTAAAAGCGAATTAGTTAGATCGATGGTTAATGTCAGTAGAGAACTATCGGTTCTCGATCAAGCGACGGGAGTGATGCTTGAACGCTATGCACCACCGGCGATCTTGGTGAACGACAATCATCAAGCAGTTCATTTTTTGGTAACTTGCAACCCTTTTTCCGTGTAAGGTCGGGAGCAGTATCATCGATGATCGCCAGAATTCTTCCTGAATCTCTGGTGCCAGTTGCTCAAGCCTTATTGTTTAAAGCGGCTAAAGATTGGAAGGAACTTCGCTCTGATTACGTCAGCATGTCTTGTGAGCCTGAGCAACCAAAGCAGATGGTTCGCTTAACAGTAAAGCCTGTTGCGATAGAGGCCAACGAGCGCTTGTTACTACTGTGTTTTGAAACACCCAGTACCGAGCAAATGTCCTCTAAAATCACTTCAAGCTCTATCGATATTAACCTAGAAACCACGGCAAGAATTGAAGCCTTACAAAATGAATTAGCGGCAACTCGTGAGAGTCTTCAGGCGACCATAGAAGAACTGGAAACATCAAATGAGGAGTTACAAGCCACTAACGAAGAGTTGATGGCATCAAATGAAGAGTTGCAAAGCTCCAATGAAGAATTGCAATCTGTGAATGAAGAACTCAATACGGTCAACGCTGAGTTTCAAGAAAAAGTGATGTTGCTAAATCGAATTAATGTCGACTTAGATACCATGGCAAAGGCGGTTGGCGTCGCGACTGTTTTTGTCGACGAAAAACTGGTCATCACTCGATTTAGTCCTGCTGCCGTATCAATATTTAAACTGCGAGATGGCGATGTGGGTCGTCCCTTAGACGAAATTACCCATCGCCTAAAACACCCTAGCATTATGGCAGATTTCGAACAAACACTGGCTTCTGAGCAAACCCTTGAAAGAGAGTTGCTGTCTGATGAAGGTAAAACTTATTTAATGCGAATAATGTTTTATAAAGTGCCATCTAGCTCGGCTAAGGGAGCAGTCGCTACTTTTGTGGATATATCTGCATTTCAAGATGCGGAAAGATTACAGTCCATCATTGATGCCTTACCTGAGCATATCGCGGTATTGGAACAAGACGGGACCATCGCCATGGTTAACTCATCATGGCGACGATTTGCCAAGGCAAACGGTGATCCCAAGTTATTAGCAACGGGTCCGGGTGCAAACTATCTTGAGGTTTGCCGCCATTCATTAAATGAAGATAAGGATAAAACCATCAATAAAGCCTACCAAGGTGTCAAAGCAGTGCTTGAGGGTTCCTTACCTGTGTTTCAGTTGGTTTATCCTTGTCATGCACCGAACGAGAAACGTTGGTTTATTATGAATGTTGGTTTGATTAAAGGTAATCATGAATTCGGTGCGGTGGTTAGCCACAATAATATCAGTCAATGGCATGACGAGAGCGATACAGATCGGCAAAGTGAGTTATTAGGATAGATGTATGTCGAAAGAACTGGACGATCTTAGGAAAAAAGCTGAAATTGCTTTATCGAATTACGATGGTCACTCTCTATTGTCTGATGATGAAGATGTGGGTCAAATAGAGGAGACCAGTGCATCGAGAGTGCTAGAAGAGTTGAGAGTCTATCAAGCTGAACTGGAGATTCAAAACCAGCACCTGAAAGAGTCTGAGCAAAAGGCACATCGGGAGCAACAACGTTATTTTAACCTTGTTTGATAGTATGCCGATGGGAGCTTTGGTGGTTGACCGCTCGGCTATCGTTTTAGAAGCCAATCTATACGCAGCAGGACTGTTAAATTTTTCAGGTCCCAAACGTTTGTTAAAACACTCGTTATTTAGGCTATTTGACCCTGACTCCTGCCTTTGGCTTGCTGACCAACTGAGTTTACTCGCTTATGGTGAAGCGGTTTCGGCTCATCACAAGTTAGGCGTTAAACAGAATGAGGGTTTTTTATCGGTTGAGTGTGTGATGACAAGGCTGCCAGTCACTTACGGATTAGACGGGCACTATCTGTTGATATTAAGAGATCTTCGTGCCGAAGATGAACTGGATCAATACCATCACCTCATACAAACACTGCTCGATAACAGTGAATCTTTGATCTACGCTTTTGATGAAAATGAACGCTGTATTTTAGCCAATAAAAAAAACAGCACAGCTCTTTGGCTGTAATGTTTCTGAGCTGATCGGGCGTTCTCGGCGTGACTTTGTAGACACGGCTGACTCGATTAGACATGCAAAAAATGATTTAGACGTGCTCAAGACGGGTAAAAGCTTGGTTACTGAAGAGGAGTTTGTCGATGAGTATGGTCGCAATTATCGCTTCCTGAGCCATAAGTTTCCCTTGCCAGACGTGACCGGAAAGCTGTTTGCTGTGGCAGGTATTACAACCGATATCACCAATTTAAAACTGATTGAGTCACGCTTGAACCTGGCATTGCAAGTTTTTAGTCGTGGTAGTGAAGGTATTTTTAAATTGCTGATAATCAATGCAGAATTACCTATGTAAATCAAGCGTTTGTGAAAATAACGGGTTACACTCAACAAGAGGTAATAGGACAGAACCCTCACATACTCTCATCTGGAAGGCATGGGCCTAATTTTTGGAATAGCTTTTGGTCTACGCTGAATGAACAAGGCCAGTGGATGGGTGAAATTTGGAATCGAAGGCGTGATGGAGAAGTCTACCCTCAATGGATATCGGTCAGTCGTGTAGAGTCAGATGATATTTTAGGTACGCAATACATTGGTGTTTTTCGCGACATTTCGGAGCAAAAACAAAATGAAGAAACAATTGAGCGTTTAGCCTTCTACGATGAACTGACAGGTTGTGCTAACCGATATCTTTTGCGTGACCGTGTACGTCAGAAAATAGTAGAAATGCAGCGCTCTGCCAAAACCTTTGCTCTAATGTTTATCGATCTAGATCATTTTAAAGATGTGAATGATGTTTATGGTCATGCTGTGGGTGATCTGTTACTCAGAAAAGTAGCTGCCCGTTTGTTAGATCATATCCGTGAGACAGATACGCTCAGTCGTATCGGCGGAGATGAGTTCGTTATTCTGATGAGCGATATGAATCAGGAAGTTCTTGATCAAAAAGCGAAGTTTCTTATTGAGCTGGTTGTCTCTCCCTATTTAATTAATGAATTAGAACTGAATATATCAGCATCGATTGGCATAGCTCACTACCCTGAGCACGGCGACGATTATGATACGTATCTATTCACACATTATAAGCCGATAACGTTTATTTAGTATTCTCAGCTTCGCTCACGAAGGGCAAAGGCTCACCATTAAACAAGGACGTCATCGCTTCAGATGCACTGATGTTCTGTTTGCGCG
>JAJOJN010000053.1 GCA_021208565.1 Nitrincola sp. | reverse complement strand
ACAAAAAACGGCCGTCAAGTACTTAACCGTCGTCGCGCTAAAGGTCGCAAAAGCCTGACTGTTTAATCAGTCACGCGGCTACCGACTGAATGGCCGAATTCGGATACCCCCGAGCGTTAAGACTATTAACGCCCGGGGACTTCAAAAGGGTATTCGACAGAGCCACTCTTAAGGTCTCTGACCCCTCTCTGTTGATCCTAGCCCGTCAAAACGAACTCGGTCACCCCCGATTGGGTTTTGTTATTTCCAAAAAAAATGTCCGTCGGGCTGTTAAACGTAGTCACATTCGACATATTATTCGCGAATCTTTTCGATTGCGTCAGCATCAACTGCCGAATGTTGATATCATCATTCTCGCACGCAAAGGACTAGATACCTTCGATAATAAGGAATTAAAGAACCTTATTGAACGAAGCTGGTCTAGACTGGAACGAAAAGCTTCTAACGCCCAAAATGACAACTAATGGTTTATCGCGATGGATGTACAGCGAGTTATATTACTCTCAGCTCTAGCACTGATTACCTATCTGGTATTTTTACAGTGGAATCAGGACTACAATCAGCCTGCAGCTACGCCTCAAGTAGCCACAGTCACAACAGCCAATGGAACAACAGCAGAATTTGTTTCTGATCTTCCAAGTGGAAGCGCATCAAGTGACGACATTCCCGCTGTAGCCGATCCAACTGCCCCAGTTGCTGCTGCATCAAGTGCAGAAGCTAATCTTGTTCGTGTTAGAACAGATGTATTAGATCTTCTGATCGATACTCGTGGTGGTGATATCATCCATGCGGCACTGCCTCAACATAAAGCTCGTTTGGGTTCAGACGAACCATTTGTGTTGTTAGAGCAAAATGCCTTTAGAACCTATGTGGCTCAGAGTGGCTTAGTCGGTAGAGATGGCCCTGATGGCAGACCAGAAGGTCGGCCCATTTTCCAAGCTAGCGCTTCAGAATTTGTTCTAGACGGTGAAGACTACTTAGTTGTTGATCTGTCTTATACCACGGCTGAAGGCGTTGAAATTATCAAACGCTACCGTTTTGAGCCTGGTAGCTACCGTGTCGGCATGGATTATCTGATCAACAACCAAAGTGACGCGCCTTTCCGTGCCACTTTATTCGGTCAGTTAAAACGTGATCGTAGCGAAGATCCCACAAGCTCAACGTCGATTGGTATGGCCTCTTACCTAGGTGCAATTTTTTCGACAGAAGACAACAAATATCAAAAAGTTACTTTCCGCGAATATGGATAGAGGTAACTTTAACCAAACTAGTCAAGATGGCTGGGTTGCCTTCAGTCAACACTATTTCGTCACTGCTTGGGTACCCCAACCTGGACAAACCAATACCTTCCAAACACGTCGCGTGAACAATGAATACATTGCCGGTTTTCTAGCGCCAGCCTTTGAATTGGCACCAGGCGATAGCACCGAAGTCAGCGCTACACTGTTTGTCGGCCCCAAAGATCAAGAACAGCTTGAAGCAACTGCACCTAACCTCAAGCTAACCGTGGATTACGGCTGGTTGTGGTGGATTGCTTATCCTCTGTACTGGTTGCTAACCTTTATTCACAGCTTTGTGGGTAACTGGGGCTTGGCGATTATCGGTATTACCATTGTCGTGAAAGCAGCACTCTTCCAGTTGAACGCGAAGGCTTTCCGCTCCATGGCGAAAATGCGTAAGTTCGGCCCAGAAATGATGCGCATGAAAGAGCTTTATGGCGATGACCGTCAGAAGATGTCTCAGGAGATGATGAAACTCTATAAGAAAGAGAAGATCAATCCTCTGGGCGGCTGTCTACCGATCCTTGCACAAATGCCAGTGTTCATCGCACTCTACTGGGTATTGATGGAATCGGTTGAATTACGCCATGCACCATTCTTCTGGTACATCCAAGATTTGTCAGTAATGGATCCTTACTTCATTCTGCCTATCCTGATGGGTGTAACGATGTTCCTACAACAGAAGTTAAACCCGACACCGCCAGATCCTATGCAGGCGAAGATCATGAAAATGCTACCCATCGTTTTCACTTTCTTCTTCCTCTGGTTCCCAGCGGGTCTGGTACTCTACTGGTTAGTGAACAACATTTTGTCGATCGCTCAACAGTGGTACATTACTCGTCAAATCGAGAATGAAGACAAGAAGAAAGAAGCCAGTTAAACTGACATCTGATTGATCAAAAAGGCTCCTGTGGGAGTCTTTTTTTGTTAATAAAGCAAGCTAAGGCATCGAGGTTAACCATGACACAGCCGACACAAGAAACTATTGCGGCACAAGCCACAGCGCCCGGAAGGGGGGGGTGTCGGCATTGTTCGGGTTTCGGGCCCATTGAGCCTAAAGATTGCAGAACAGGTGTTACAGCTCACGCCAAAGCCCCGCTATGCCCACTATGGAAACTTCTTTGCTGATCAGCAACAGATCATCGACCAAGGAATCGCCCTGTATTTTCCTGGACCTAACTCATTCACCGGTGAAGATGTGTTAGAACTTCAAGCGCACGGTGGTCCAGTTGTCATGGATTTTATTCTGCAGCGCGTGATTGCGTTAGGGGCAAGACCCGCACGCCCGGGTGAGTTCTCTGAACGAGCGTTTTTGAACGATAAATTGGATTTAGCCCAAGCAGAAGCGATTGCCGATTTAATCAACAGCACCTCTGAACAAGCGGCACGCTGTGCGCTGCGCTCTTTACAGGGGGCCTTTTCAGCGCGTATCCATGCCCTCGTTGAACGTTTGATTCATCTACGTATATACGTAGAAGCGGCAATCGACTTTCCAGAAGAAGAGATAGATTTTCTAGCCGATGGCAAGGTACAACAGGACTTACTGGGAATTATCGACGATCTAAAAGCGGTTCAAGCCGAGGCCCATCAAGGCAGTTTAATGCGAGAAGGTATGCAAGTCGTGATCGCAGGTAAACCCAATGCGGGCAAGTCTAGCTTACTGAACGCCTTAGCTGGGCGTGAAACCGCGATCGTCACGGATATTGCCGGTACAACACGTGATGTGCTTCGTGAGCATATTCATATCGACGGCATGCCGTTGCACATTATCGATACCGCTGGCCTTCGAGATGCACCGGATCAAGTGGAGCGTATCGGTATCGATCGCGCGTGGCAGGAAATCCATAAAGCCGACCGAATTCTGATGGTGGTCGACAGTAGCGAGACCCATGCACAAACACCAGCTGAGATTTGGCCTGAATTTGTCGCTCAATTAAAAGATGCCAGTAAAATCACGGTGATTCGTAATAAGATCGACTTACAGGCAGAATCACCCCATATCCAAAATGAAAGTGACTACTCACTTATCGCCTTGTCAGCAAAACACGGGCAGGGAGTAGAGCTATTACGAGAACATCTGAAAACCTGTATTGGCTTTAGTAATACCACTGAAGGTGGCTTTATGGCCAGAAGACGACATCTGGATGCGCTTGAGCGTTGCTACCAACAACTACAACAAGGACTTGATCAACTCGAAGGTTACAGCGCTGGAGAGTTACTCGCTGAAGACCTCCGCATGGCCCAACAAAGTCTCGGCGAGATCACCGGGGAGTTTACGCCAGATGATCTGCTTGGACGAATTTTCTCTAGCTTTTGTATTGGCAAGTAAAGCCTATGCCGTCTGAACATTCTCCAAAACCTTGTCTAAGGTATCGGTTAAGAGGTCAACATGAGCTTCGGTAAAGACGAGCGGTGGACGAATTTTGAGCACATTAGCCTTCGGGCCTGTGGCACTCATTAACACACCGGCATCTCTCATCGCGTTCACTACAACACTCGCTAGCTCAGTCGCAGGTGCGAAACTTTCACAATCTTTAACCAGTTCAACACCATAAAACAGACCTGAACCACGAATATCGCCGATACAATCATAGTGCCCTGCCAACTGATCAAGATTACGCCGCAAACGCAGACCTTGTCGTTGAGCATTGATTTGAAGCTGTTCACTCTCAATCACATCAAGAACAGCATTAGCAGCCGCACAGGAAACTGGATTACCACCGAAGGTATTAAAATAACGCTGTTTTTCACCAAACTGATCCAACAAATCCGAACGCGCAACCAACCCAGCAACCGGATGACCATTACCCATAGGTTTTCCGATGGTCACCATATCCGGCTTAACCTGATAAGCTTCAAATCCCCAGAAGTGGTTACCTGTTCGAGCAAAGCCTGATTGCACCTCATCGGCGATGTAGATACCTCCCGCTTGGCGCACCCAGTCAACGGCTTGCTGAATCTCTTCAGCAGGAGGAATAAAGATACCATCGCTAGAGAACACACCATCCATGATCAGTGCTGCTGGCTTTAATCCCTGAACAGAAAGCTCATCAAGTGTTTGTCTGAGTGAGGCTAACCATTGACCTTTATCACGGAAGGTATCGGGAGCATCGAACAATCTAACGTCTTTTCCGATGTTTATACTTAACGATGGCGATATCTCAGCGATGCTGCTTGTCGTACCATGATAGGCCCAGCGGGTGACCAAGGCGATCGAATTGCCGGTAACATCTCGCGCAATACGCAAGGCTAAATCGTTAGCTTCACTTCCACTACAGGTCATGGTCAGATTATTGAGGTGCGCTGGAAAGGTTGCTAGCAAGCGCTCGGCATAATCTAAAAGGGTGTCATGCAGGTAACGGGTATGAGTGTTCAGTTGAGATGCTTGAGCACAGATCGCTTCCACCACCTTGGGATGGCAATGCCCAACGGAAACAACATTATTGTAAGCGTCTAAGTAACGCTTTCCATCCGCCTCATAGAGCCACACGCCATCGCCCTTAACAGGATACAGTGGATTTTGATAAAAGAGTCGATAGCTTTTGCCCAACAAGCGCTGACGGCGTTGAATCAGTTCAGCATGATCAGTCATGACTGGCTCCATGAGTTCTGGTGGTCGTTGTGGCTATAAGGTCATCAAGCCAATTATTCGGCAGCTGACTGAAGGACTCTAAACTGCGCTTTGCCAAAGCAAAATTGCGCAAAATATACACTCGGTTTTCTGGATAGAGCGTCGCGCGCCACGAAGTTATTAACAACGTCAAGCACATACGAGTCGCTATCAGAACAGGTAACAAGCTTAGCTCGTGTGGCGTTAATGGCTGATGTTTTAGATAAGCCGCTATAAAAGGACGCACACAGGCTAACGGATCCTGACCATCGACCCATTGGTAGGAAAGCGCTGTCGCTAGATTATTCACTCTGGGTGCATAAAGTGCATCGCCGAAATCAATGATGCCGCTGATCGACAGCTGATCTGGGCTCACCAACACATTATGGGGGTTTAAATCGTTATGACTGACTTGCCAAGGGATGGCATTAAGCTTAGGTAAAACCTGACGGGTATGACGATCGATTACAGACAAAATCAACTCCGCTAAGGATTGATCCTGCAGACAATCGATCCGATCCAACAAACGCTGTGGATAAGTAATATCCCACAAGAGGTCTCGTTTTGCGCCAGCATGAGAAAACCCTGCTAAAGCAAGATCAAGTTTGGCTAACACCTCTCCTAAATGAGAGGCTAGTAGAGGGTTACCATGATGCAGATGTAACGGTGTTCCTTCAAGATAAGTCACTATCCGTAAACAATAACGCAGATCACCCTTATGGAGTATCGGTTGATGCTCTCCATCTAGCGAGGGCACTAACTTAGGAACAGGCAGTTGCGCGGCATGGAGGTCTAAATAATGTAAAAGCTCCGTTTGGAAAGCAACTTCGATAGCGGATTCAGCTGCGTTAATAAAACGAAGCATATATTGCTGCTCAGTAGAAACACGAAGCCTAAAGTTAGCATCACGTTCACCCGGTAAGGGCTTGATATCCCCACTTAATCCATAATAGGTTGCTGCAATTTCAGCAACCTGTTGTAGATCGATATGAGGCATCGAATGCGTTAACAAGGAGGGTTGTTGCGCAGATGACATCCCGAAATCCTGATCATAAAAGGTGGTTTATCGGATCATAGAGTGCTCCATGATGGATGTCATCTTATGAACTCATAAGCAATAGCAATGCATCTAAGACATTAACCAATCAGTGATTTCTGCAGCGGGTATCGCCCGACAACCCGAACGATTTTGGCCCGCCCAAAGCGGTGAAAAATCACCAGAGCCCTGAGCTTCGGCGGCAGCCCTTAGGGGTGCAATTGCGGCGGTCGCTAAAGGAAAGGCCGGTGCCACATCACTTATTGGCCCGAGTTCACGCATCACTCGATTCACGATCCCTCTGGCAGGTCGACCTGAGAAAAGATTCGTCAGTGCCGTATGAGGTGCTGCATTAGAGAGTGCCTGACGATGAACAGCAGAGGTGGTTGCTTCAGGACAGAGCAGGTAGGAAGTGCCCACTTGCACACCCGCTGCACCTAATGCCATTGCCGCTTTCACTGTCTGAGGATTGGCGATACCCCCCCGCAGCGATAACCGGAACACTTAATGCCTCCACACACTGGGGTAACAGCGCAAATAAGCCGGATTGTGTGGATAAATCTTCTGTCAAAAACATTCCACGATGGCCACCCGCTTCCAATCCTTGAACAATCACGGCATCAACACCGCGCTCTTCAAGCCAAAGCGCTTCTTCAAGTGTGGTGGCGCTGGATAGAATTTTGCTTCCCCAGCTACGCAGTTGATCAACGAAGACGTCACCAGGTAAACCAAAATGAAAGCTCACCACAGGTGGTCGGAAATCATTTAACAGGGCTAGGGTGTCCGCATCGAATGGACGACGCCCCGCACCGGCAGCAATATCATTCAAGGACAAGCCCAGTTCATCATAATAGGGCTTAAGCGATGCCTGCCAACGTTGCTCTATTTCAGGCTTAGGAGTAGGGGATGTATGGCAAAAGAAATTGACGTTATAGGGCTTAGCGGTGGACTCAGCGATGTGTGTTAAGGCCGTGACTAAGGCCTCTGGTGATAACATGGCACAGGGAAGAGAGCCTAGACCACCGGCCTCAGAAACTGCAATCGCTAAGGCCGATCCTTGGACACCGGCCATCGGTGCTTGAATAATCGGTTTGTCGATGTTGAATAAATCGCTAATCAGTTGAGTGGACACAAGCATTTCCTAATAAAAAATGGACTTAATGACTCTTCGGGATGTAAAAACATCCAAGGACTAGACACACAAGGCTGGTTCTTTGCGAGCCAAGACCTTAACGACCATCCCTTCTGCAATCACACCCGGCTGACGTACCAACAGATTTTTGCCCAAAAAATGGCACCCCCCTTCTGACCAACGACGGTGCTGTAAGAGCGTTCTTAATGGCTCCTGAGTCGAATCAAAGGTTTTTTGACCGGGTGGAAGGGTAATCAACTTACATCGTTCACAAGGGGAATGAACGCGCAATTGAACCTCGCCTATGGTGATATCTAACCAGCCATCTTCTGCGAAGGGCAACTCACCATTGACAATAATGTTAGCTCGAAATTGCTGTCGATCGATCGCAACAGGGCAGCGTTCTTGTATCCAGTTGAGTGAGGATTCGGAGGTTAACAATAAAGGATAACCGTCCGCAAACGCGACTTGATCGGCTGCACTGTCTTTTACAGCTCTTTCACTCGTGTGAGCAAAATAGACCAATCGGCAGGGCGTTCCTAAAAACCTTGAAAGCCAGTCATCCGCTTGTTGACCACAGGCTTGTGCCTTGACGCCTTGTTTCCAAACCTCAACATCGATCCATTCATCAGGAAAATGGCGTGTTTCCAATCGTAAAGAGGGCATGGAATCGGCTGCCAATACCAAACCATTCGTTAAAGGTGTCGCCTGTAAATGGGTTAACAGCGGATAGCGCCTTGCTGTGATGAACTGACCCGCAGGGTCGACTACCATAAAACGACGATCCATCTCTAAACCCTGTTCACCAACCCAAGCTCGACTGACACGCAGCGGCGCACAGGATTTCACCGGGTAAACAAAAAGATCTGTGACGTAAAGATCACTCACTGGTTTTTTCCTTGGTCAGAAACTTATCCACATACCAGCAACTGGTGGTGATGTCATACTGCTGCTCACGCGCCCAGGCTAAACCCGTTCGTACCAGCTTTTCGGCAATACCTTGACCTCGCATCGAGTCAGGCACATAGGTGCTGGTAAAGTGAATGCGTGGCGCATTCAATTGATACTCGAGCACAGCGAGTGCTTCTTGATTACCATGGCAAAAGCGCTGTTGCTCGGGTTGATGCTCTATCATGATTAGCTCTCCTAAACGGGTGGTGAGCACTTACTTTGAAAAGTGCCAGCCGATCACCATCAAAATAACTTCTAAACGCTGGGGTTAGATCTTAAGATAATGATTGGATCTGTGTCACTAAAACCGCTTTAATAAGTGTTAAAGATTAAACCCCTTAAGGATGACATTATGGAAATCTCAACGATCGTTACCATTGTTATTATCGCCGTGCTGGTGTTTTACACCATCACTATCTTTAACCGTTTAGTCGCACTCAAAAATCGCTTTGAGAATGCTTTTTCACAAATCGAAGTGCAGCTCAAGCGTCGCTACGACTTGATACCCAATTTGGTTGAAACCGCCAAAGGTTACTTAAAGCATGAACGTGAAACACTTGAAGCTGTCACCGCTGCACGTAATACAGCGATGGCCAGTTTGCAGGCCGCAGCCGCTAATCCAGGAAGTGCCGCTGCAATAGGGCAATTGATGAGTTCTGAAGGTGCCTTACAATCAGCACTGAGTGGATTGAAAGTCACCATGGAAGCCTATCCGGATTTAAAAGCATCGGCAAATATGCAACAACTATCAGAAGAACTGGTGAGCACCGAAAATCGCGTTTCTTTTGCACGCCAAGCCTTCAATGATGCGGTGATGGCCTACAACACCTATAAACAAAGCTTTCCACAACGTGTGTTTGCCGGTTTGTTTGGACATACACAAGATGCGTCCTTGTTGGTATTTGAAGACAGTGCCGCAATTCAAGCGGCGCCAAAAGTGTCTTTTTGACTTTTGTAACAATTAGACGGCGAGGCGGCTAGGTGAATTTCTTCGAACAGCAAGAAAGAGCGCGTAAGAATACCGTAAAACTGGTGTTTTTATTTGGTCTGGCAATTTTTAGCTTAATCATCACGCTGACGATCGCTTTAGCGGCATTAATCTACTTTCAAGAACCTAATACTGCTCAGTATGATCTTCAGCAACAAGTTGAAACCTCACTCCCCTTAATCGCTGGTGTTACTCTCATTGTTTTTCTGATTGTGTTTCTGGGTGCCTTGTTTCGACGCGCTCAACTGAGTGGCGGCGGCAAAGCGGTGGCCGAATCGCTGGGTGGGCGGTTATTAAATACCGCCACGCAAGACCCTCAAGAACAACGCCTGCTAAACACCGTTGAAGAGATGGCATTAGCGTCTGGCATCGCCGTACCGCCAGTGTATATGCTTGATGAAAGCAGTATTAACGCCTTCGCCGCTGGATTTCATCCTCAAGATGCAGTGATCGGTGTGACACGCGGTGCCGTCGAGCAACTCAATCGTGACGAGCTCCAAGGGGTCATCGCACATGAATTCAGTCATATACTCCATGGCGATATGCGCTTAAATATTCGCTTGGTCGCCTGGCTTTACGGTATTTTGCTCTTGGGCTTGATCGGTCGAATGCTGCTCAACAGCCTTCGCTACCGACGTCGATCTCGAGATGATAAATCAACACCGGTAATTTTGGCTCTAGGCCTTGGCTTACTCATTATCGGTTATGCCGGTTCTTTCTTCGGTAGCCTAATCAAAGCCGCGGTAAGTCGTCAGCGGGAGTTTCTGGCCGATGCATCTGCCGTACAGTACACTCGAAACCCTCATGGCATTGGAGGGGCTTTACGAAAGCTGGCAGGGTACTCACAGGGATCATCATTGCGCTCTGCAGCAGCAGAAGAGTACAGCCATATGTTCTTTGGCCAAGCCAGCTTGTCAGGTTTAAGTGGTCTGTTTGCAACTCACCCACCGTTGAAAGAGCGCATTGCCCGCATTGATCCTAATTGGAAACCGAGTCCTTCTGATGTTTCAACAGCAAGGGTTAAAGCTACTGCAAGGATTCAAGCTACTGCGCAAGACTCAGCCAATCTCAGTAATGCTGCCTTCACCCAATCGGGCTTTGCTGGGTTATCACCTTTATCGTCGTCCATGCCTGCAAAACAAGCCAGTCAGGAATCGATTGAACACATGGGGGATCCGGATGGTCGGCACTTAAATTATGTGCGAGCACTGCTTGATGAGCTGGATAATGAGCTACAAGAGGCAGCCCATGAACCTTTTTCTGCCAGAGCACTGATTTACGGGCTATTATTAAGCCAACAGAGTGATATTCGTGAGCAACAACTGATTCAACTCGAAAAAACGGTTCATCCCAATACCTTTGCGGCTTTACAAGGCTATCAAACGCGCTTGATTGGATTGGATCCGAGACTGCGCTTGCCCTTAGTGGAATTAGCATTACCTGCCTTAAAACAGTTATCCACAACTCAATACGAAACCTTTAAGGCCTGTATGGATCTGTTAATTCGAGCCGATAATCGTATTAGCTTGTTTGAATGGTCTCTGCGTAAAATATTAACGCGCCATCTGGAGCCAAGCTCTCCTAAAAGATCTCATCTTCGTCTAAAAGAGTGCAAAGAAGAAACTCAACGCTTGTTGTGGTTACTGGCGGAAGCTGGGCAGATGCAACCAGATCAGGTCAATGGCGCGTATCTCGCCGCCTTAAACAGCTTGGATTTCCAAGGCGCTACCACCACGCCTGATCGTCCTGGCTTAAAGCAGTTAGAGCAGGATTTAGATAAATTAGCGTTACTAAAACCCTTAGAAAAACCCGCGCTACTAAACGCTTTGGTTATTTGCGCCAGCCATGATGGTAAGATCACCGCTAATCAAGCAGAACTTCTTCGTGCCGTAGCAGATTGCATCGACTGTCCGTTACCACCACTGCTACCGCAATAAACATTAAGGACAGGTCATGGCTCAAAAAGCTCAGGTGATTAAAGCGGATCTCCAAATCGCTGATATGGATCGCCACCATTACCAAAATTACACCCTACGTCTGGCGCAACATCCGTCAGAAACGGATGAACGCTTAATGATTCGTTTATTGGCATTTATCCTCAACGCTTCTGAAGATCTGGAGTTCTCTCGCGACCTCAGTGGAGAAGGGGGTGCAGAACTCAGTGCTATGACTCTTGAAGGTGGTATTGATCTTTCGGTGATCTTTGGAACACCTGATGAGAAATGGATACGCAAAGCCTCTCAGCAATCCAAGCAGGTAAAGATTTACGCCTACGGTGGTCGAAGTGTACCGGTATGGTGGCAACAAAACGCGACTGCACTACAGCGTTACACCAATCTGGAGGTGTGGCAATTAAGTGACGAGAGTGTCAGCGCCATGGCTGAACTGCTTGATCGCAGTGTTAATCTGCAGTTCACGATTAACGAAGGACAAGTCTGGATAACCGATGGCACTATGGATGTAGCGCTGGAACCTCAGTGCCTAAAGGGCACTGAGGCGTAAGCCAACACTTAAGATGGAAAAGAGAACTGCGCCCCTTCACGCACACCGGAAGAGGGCCAGCGCTGGGTAATGGTTTTACGGCGAGTGTAGAAACGCACACCATCCGGTCCGTAAGCAAACAGATCCCCAAACAACGAACGCTTCCAGCCGCCGAAACTGTGATAAGACACCGGCACAGGTAAAGGCACATTGATGCCGACCATGCCGACCTTGATGTTATCACTAAAGTAACGTGCCGCTTCACCGTCGCGTGTAAACAAGCAGGTGCCGTTACCATATTCATGCGCATCGATCAGATCCATCGCTTGTTGCATGGAGTCAACGCGAACCACCACTAATACCGGGCCAAAGATCTCTTCATCATAGCAACGCATCCCTGGCTTAACGTGATCAATCAAAGTACCGCCGACAAAGAAGCCATTCTTGTCCGTCACCGAAGGATTACGCCCATCCACAACCAGCACTGCACCCTCTTCGGTCGCACTTTGAATGTAACCTTCCACCTTAGCCTGATGAGCGGCAGTGATCAGCGGGCCAAAATCATTCGAGCTGTCGGAGTAAGCGCCCACTTTCAGTGTTTTCATACGGTCTTTAAGCTTACGAACCAAGGTGTTTGCCGCTTCTTCACCGACAGCCACAGCAACCGAGATCGCCATGCAACGCTCTCCGGAAGAGCCAAACGCAGCGCCTGTTAAGGCTTCAACGGCGTTATCCATATCGGCATCCGGCATCACGATGGCGTGGTTTTTGGCGCCGCCTAATGCCTGACAACGTTTGCCATGTGCAGAAGCGGTTTGATAGACATATTCGGCAATCGGCGTAGAACCCACGAAACTGACCGCTTCAATATCCGGATGGGTCAGCAGGGTATCCACCGCTTCTTTATCACCATTGACAACATTCAACACACCCGCCGGTAAACCGGCTTGATGCAGTAGCTCAGCAATAAATAGGGTAGAGGAAGGATCACGTTCAGAAGGTTTCAGTACAAAACAGTTACCTGAGACGATCGCCAGTGGGTACATCCATAGCGGCACCATGGCAGGGAAGTTGAAGGGTGTGATGCCTGCAACAACACCTAACGGCTGCATTTCACTCCAGGAATCGATGCCTGGGCCAACGTTTTTGCTGTGCTCACCTTTTAACAGTTCAGGTGCGTAGCAGGCAAATTCAACGTTCTCGATGCCGCGTTGTAACTCACCCATCGCATCATGGCTAATTTTGCCGTGCTCTAAACCGATTAAACGGGAAATTTCATCGGCATTCGCTTCCAGTAGTTCTTTAAACTTAAACATCACTCTGGCTCGTTTAGACGCCGGAGTATTTCGCCAAGCAGGAAAGGCCGCTTTGGCACTGGCAATGGCTTCTTCTACAGTTGCTTTTGACGCTAACAGCACCTGCGCATGTGCATCACCTGTCGATGGATTATAAACAGGCTGTTGACGCCCTTCAGGTGTGACCACCGCGCCATTGATGAGATGTCCAACTTGATTCATCTGTCTCTCTCTTTATCGCTTAAATTCTTTAACTGGGTAAAACGATCCATTATGCCGTTTCGTTCAAGGCATCGCCCAAGGCGTTGACCAACAGATCGATCTCTTCTGCATCGACCGTAAAAGGTAAGCCCAATTGAATGGTGTCACCACCATAACGCACATAGAAGCCTTTTTCCCAACACTTCATCGCCACCTCGAAGGGGCGTTTTAACGGTTCACCTGGTGCTGGCGCTAAGGTCATGGCACCCGCTAAACCATAGTTACGAATATCGGTTAGGTGACGACTTCCTTTTAAACTGTGTAGCTTCTCTTCAAAAATGGGTGCCATACTGGCAGAACGCTGGATCAATTGATCTTTTTCAAGCAGATCCAGTGCCGCTAAACCCGCTGCACAAGCTACCGGGTGGGCTGAGTAGGTATAACCATGCGGCAATTCCAGCATATATTCAGGGCCACCCTGTTCCATAAAGGTGTTATAAATTTCAGAGCCTACCACGACGGCACCCATAGGGACGGCACCGTTCGTCATCTGTTTGGCAATATTGAGAATATCCGGTTTAACCCCAAATGCTTCGGCACCTGTTTTGGTACCACAGCGACCAAAGGCAGTGATCACTTCATCAAAAATCAGCAGAATATTGAACTGATCACAGATTTCACGCAGACGTTGTAAATAACCCACTGGTGGAGGAATCACACCGGCAGAGCCCGCCATCGGCTCAACGATCACTGCGGCCACATTGGATGCATCATGTAGGGTAATCATTTCTAAGAGTTCATTCGCCAATTCCGCACCCGTTTTCGGCATGCCACGTGTGAAAGCATTTTCTTTTAACATCGTATGGGACAGATGATCGGCTTCCACCGCTTGTCCAAACATGGCACGGTTAGCACCGATACCGCCGACAGAAATTCCACCAAAGTTAACGCCGTGATAACCCTTGATACGGCCTATCAAGCGTGTTTTGGTCGGCATTCCTTTTTTACGCCAATAGGCACGAGCAATCTTTAACGAGGTATCCGCACTTTCTGAACCTGAACCAGTGAAAAAGACATGATCCAGTCCTTCAGGCATAAATTCGACGATCTTATTGGCCAATTGGAAAGATTTAGGATGACCAAACTGAAAAGCAGGGGAGTAATCCAGTTGTGTCAACTGCTTACTAACCGCTTCGGCAATCTCTGGACGATTGTGTCCTGCACCACAGCACCACAAACCCGATAGACCATCAAAAATACGACGACCTTCAGCATCGATGTAATATTTCCCATCTGCCGCCACAATCATACGTGGATTGTCTTTGAATTGACGATTGCCAGTGTATGGCATCCAATGCGCTTCGAGTTGATCTCGAGTTAATCCAGCTGCTTTATCGTTTACCATGACGCTCTCCTAAAACCTGTCAGGCATAAGCGAAGAGAGATCTCTTCACCTTGTATGAGAATGAGTGTGAACCGGATAATAGTTTTTTAAAATATTTATTTAGTTATCTTTACTTAACCATTTGGTTAACTAAAATAAATGAATCTATTTCTAGTTGAACTCTGTGATGAAAACCTTAAAACCCGCACTCACAGGCCAGGTGGCCGATGCTGATATTCGTCTGTTACGTATTTTTAGAACGGTGGTCGAACGTGGTGGATTTGCCGCAGCAGAGGTCGATCTGAACATCAGTCGCGCTGCGATCAGCACCGCCATGTCAGATCTGGAACAACGCTTATCCTTACGCTTATGCCAGCGAGGGCGTAGTGGCTTTTCATTAACCGAAGAAGGGCGAGAAGTTTATGCTTACAGTTTACAACTCCTGTCCGCTTTAGAAGAGTTTCGTACCCAAGTTAACAGCCTGCATGCTCATCTGAAAGGTGAATTGAATATCGGTATCACCGATAACCTGGTGACCATGCCGCAGATGCACATCACCCATGCCATCGGCAAAATCAAAGCACGTGGACCGGAAGTGATGATCAATATCCGTATGACACCGCCTGCCGAAATTGAAGTAGCAGTTCTTGATGGACGTTTACACTTGGGCGTCGTACCGGTAATTAAACCCTTACCCGGACTCAATTACTTGCCACTATACAGTGAAACATCGCAACTCTACTGCAGTCATGATCATCCGTTATTTGAACAAGGGACCATCAGTACCCATCAACTACGTCAATTGGATGTTGTGGCGGCGGCTATGCACAAACAGAAGATGCCTTAGCTAAATACCAATCCTTAAATGTCAGTGCCACAGCAACCGACAGGGAAGGGATCGCTTTTCTGATTCTGACAGGACACTATTTAGGGTTTTTACCCACGCATTACGCTGAACGCTGGGTTAAAGAAGGGCAAATGCGAGCGATAGAACCGTCACGCTGGCAATTTTCAACTGAGTTTTCAGCCATCACGCGCAAGGGAAATCGTCCTAACCTGATCTTGGAAACCTATCTCTCTTTGTTGCAACAGACGATTGACATGGCATCATAAGCACAAATTCTAATGATAAGAGGTTCTTTAGGTGTACGATTTCATCATTATTGGCGGTGGTATTCTGGGGTTTTCGACGGCAATGCAATTACAGCAGCGCTATCCAGATAAACGCATGCTGGTGTTAGAAAAGGAGTCAGGACCTGCTCAGCATCAAACTGGCCATAACAGTGGCGTGATTCACGCGGGTGTTTATTACACTCCCGGTAGCTTAAAAGCGCGTTTCTGCTTAGAAGGTAATCGTCGCATGAAAGCCTTCTGTGACGAACATCAGATCAACTATGATGAGTGTGGCAAGCTGTTAGTCGCCACCAATGACATTGAAATGCAACGGATGCAAGCCCTTTGGGAAAGAACCGAAGCCAATGGCTTGGAGCGCTACTGGCTATCGGCTGATGAACTCAAAGAAAGGGAGCCCAATATTGTCGGCTTGGGTGCAATTTTTGTTCCTTCCAGTGGCATCGTCAATTATGCGCAAGTCACTCAAGCGATGGCAAACGTCTTTCAACAGCTCGGTGGCGAAATAAAGTACGGCCATCGAGTAGACGCATTATTAGAAACAGCCACTGAAGTGCGTGTCTCAACCGAACAGGAAACCTTTACAACTCAGTATATGATCAGCTGTTCGGGGTTGATGGCCGATCGTGTGGTGAAGATGCTCGGGCTTAAGCCGCAGTTCACGATCTGTCCTTTCCGGGGTGAGTATTACTTACTGCCTGAGCAACATAATCAGATCGTCAACCATTTAATCTATCCGATTCCCGATCCATCAATGCCTTTCCTAGGCGTTCATTTAACGCGAATGATCGATGGCACCACCACCGTGGGTCCCAATGCAGTGCTGGCATTAAAGCGAGAGGGCTATCGTAAAACCGATGTTTCACCATCAGATCTTCTTCAGATGTTCACCAATCCTGGCATTGTGAAAGTCTTGGCTAAGAATCTAAAGCCTGGGTTGGTCGAAATGAAAAACTCGCTGTTTAAGTCAGCCTATTTGGAAGAGGTTCGAAAATACTGTCCCAGTATTCAACTCAGTGACTTGAAACCCTATCCAGCTGGGGTTCGTGCCCAAGCGGTCAGTGCGGATGGTAAGCTGATTGATGATTTCCTGTTTATCAACACTCAACGGACAGTGAACGTTTGCAATGCACCGTCACCAGCGGCAACTTCTTCTCTGCCAATCGGTGAACATATTGTGGATCAGATGGTTGGCCTCTTAGAAGATTAATCTGGGTAATTGATTTTTTACCCATTGCGGAAGCGCTTCTGCGGGCATAGGTTTGGCGATACCATAACCTTGTCCGGAGAAGCAATTAAGTTGCAGCAACTCTCGACAATGCGCCAGGGTTTCAACCCCCTCGGCAATCACTTTTAGGTTAAATGCCTTAGCTAAACCTAAAATACCCTCGATAATGGATAGATCATCCGGATCAGCCAACATATCGCGCACGAAGGTTTGATCTATTTTTAAACAATCCACAGGTAACCGTTTTAGATAAGCTAAGGATGAGTAGCCTGTCCCAAAATCATCTAGCGCAATCGTCACGCCCAGTGCACGGCTTTCGGACAAAATTTGAATCACCAAGTCAATATCATCCAAGGCACTGGTTTCAAGTATTTCCAGCTCAACAAACTGTGGATTAATTTGTGGAAAACGACTTAATAAATTATTTATTTCATCTACAAATTCAATACGTTGTATCTGTTTTGCAGCAATATTAATACTCAGTGGACAAATAAACCCTTGTTGTTGCCATTGAGATAGTTGCTGTAACGCATTTTCCATAACCCAAGCCCCCAATGCCAATTCTAAATGATGACCATCGAGTAGGGGTAAAAAAGCGGCGGGCGGAATCAATCCTTGCTCGGGATGTTGCCAACGAATTAAAACTTCAGCGCCTTCAAAGGCAAGTGATTGCATGTTTATTTTAGGTTGGAAATACAATACAAATTCATTGTTTTTCAATGCATCATCGATCTGTTTTAGTATTTGTTGCTTGTGTCGAATAGCACACTCCAACTGAATATCGAATAGATGGTATCTATCCTTACCCGCTTGTTTAGCAAGATACATCGCTTGATCTGCATGACGCATCAACTGATCGGGTTCCGCATCATCGAGTGGGTAAAGGGTAACACCAATACTCGCAGATACCTTCAGCAAATGCCCATCAATCTGTATCGGTGTTGACGCGGCATCTAACAAACGTTGCAAAACGGGATGAACATCCTCTAAATGTTGTAATCCACCCAAAATGGCCACAAATTCATCACCACCAATACGTGCTAGGGTATCCTCATCACGCAGGGTTTGACGCATTTTAATCGACAACTGCTGTAACGCTAGATCACCCATATTATGGCCAAGACTATCGTTGATCTGCTTAAACCCATCTAAATCAAGATAAGCAACAGCAACTAAGTGATTGTTCCTTTTGCTGATACTGATCATTCGATTAAGTCGATCTGATAACAAGATCCGGTTGGGTAGATTCGTAAGTGAATCGTAGTGAGCAAGCTTCTCTAAAGCTTCTTGCGCCTGCTTTAAAGGGGTTAAGTCTACATCGACGCAATAAAGTTCTTTCTCTCCATGAACCGTGGTATGCATCACATGACTTGAGAAAACTTGTCGCTCGGTGCCATCTTTATGAAGTAAAGTGATCTCTTCAGAAGGAATGTCCTCATCCTGAGTCAGCCATTGTTGATGTGATTGAATCACAAATTCCTTTAATTCTGGCGGTATGATCAAATCTTCAAGCGACTGCCCAAGCGCTTCCTCTTGAGAATATCCATAAAGTAACTCACTTGCTTGATTCCATAAAAAAACTCGACGGTTAACGTCATAACCCTGCACGGCAATGGCGGGTATGCGCTCAAAGACATACCTTAATCTCGACTCACTCGCAGTGAGTAACTCTTCTGTTTTTTTGTGCTCTAAGGCATGAGTGAACATTTCACCCGATATTTTAAGCAGATCGATCTCATCATTTGACCAATCACGTTTTGCTTTGACGGCATCTAAACCAATAAAGCCTACAATTCTAGTTTTAGACACCATAGGAACAATCAGTAAAGATTGTATCCCTTGGCTTAACAAAATTTCCTTTTCTGCGCCGTGGCTGCTGGGTAAATTGACGACATCGGGGTAAAAAATAATTTGCTGAGCGAATAATTGTTTAGCGATTGGGTAATCAAGCGACATCTCCAACCCCTGCAAGGCCTCTTTTTGGGAAACGATGCCATCAGCACACCATTCATGTGTATTGTCAGCTGTTCGATCATCACGCATTAAAAACAGATAACTACGATCTGAATGAGTGAACTGTGCTATAAGGGCTAGACACTTCTCAATCTCTTCATCAAGATCTGCATAAGCACATAAAACGATTGAAGACGAAATTCGACTGATCAATCGTTGCAATTCAACCTGTTGATTATGCATCTTATCTTTAGAGATTGAATCCATCTTGGAAAAAGTTCCTTTAGGTGACTTATCCATGAAGTATAGACACAAACCTTAACCATGACGTGTTAGTGTTTTAAAAAAAATTTGAGAGGACAAATGACTCAAAAAAAATCAACAGAAAGCTGTCATTTATGCCTTGGGAGCAGTAGCTTGCTGGTCAACTGTTGCCACAGCGTTTAAATTATCACTCAATTATTTTTCGCCGGCTCAACTGCTGTGGGTCGCCACTCTGACATCCGTCATCTTACTCTTGTCGATCCTAACTTATCAGAAACGTTTACCTGAACTGTTCATGCGCTTCAAAGATCAGCCTGTGTTCTTTCTGCTAGCGGCGTTTATGAACCCAACTCTCTACTATTTAATTCTTTTTCAGGCTTACGATCGACTTCCAGCACAGCAAGCACAGACACTCAATTACACTTGGGCAATTACTTTAACATTATTAGCCGTCCCTTTTTTAGGTCAAACCATACGTCGACAAGATTGGATTGCCATCGTGTTAGGTTATACAGGTGCGATGGTGATTGCGACTCGAGGCGATTTGTTATCACTAAAGTTCGATGATTCGATTGGTGTTGCACTAGCGCTTTTTTCTACCTTCATCTGGGCAGGGTACTGGATATTAAACACGCGCAATCAAGCCGACCCTTTAATTTCACTTACCTTAACCTTCCTTTTAGCGCTACCCATGATTACTTTAGCGACAGCGATCTTTTCAGATTTTCAAATGCATCAATGGCAAGGTTGGGTAGGTGCTATCTACGTTGGTATCTTTGAAATGGGCATTGCATTTATTTTTTGGCTAACCGCCATGCGCCTGGCAGAGAACACCGCTCGCATCTCCAATTTGATCTTTATATCACCTTTTTTATCATTGATTTTCTTACGTTTTTTAGTAGGTGAAGAGATCTATTTTGCTACCTTAGTCGGTTTGGTGATGATTATCGGTGCCTTACTGATTCAACAATTCAAACGATCTCACTAATCCAAAGTGGATTTGAAAACGAACAAATCCGCGGAACCCTCTAACTGGGCCAAATAGAAGTTGATGATACTGATAATAAACAACAGATTAGGCTGGAATCATCATAAAAGATATTAACATTTCAACCTAACCCGAATACATTCAATATATTATTGTTTTTATTGTATTTTTATTTATTTTCCACCCATTTATCAGCGATTGATGACACGTTAACCACAAAATTATCCACAGGTTGTGAAGATGAAATTACGACTTATCTTAGGTGATCAACTTAACGCTTCACATTCTTGGTTCAAAGAGGTCGATCCAAGTGTTATCTATGTGATTGCAGAAATGCACCAAGAAACAAACTATGTCGTTCATCACATTCAAAAAATCTGTGCCTTTTTCAAAGCGATGGAAAATTTTGCTAGCGCCCTAGAAGAGGCTGGTCATAAGGTGATTCACCTTACACTTGACGAGACAGCACCCTTTGCATCTATAACTGAATTATTAGATCACCTATTCGAAGCTTATCAGGTAGAGGATTTTAGTTACCAACAACCAGACGAATATCGCCTTGAGCAGCAACTTAAAAAACTATACCGAAAAACTCAATATATCCAATAATTGTGTTGATAGTGAGCACTTCATAACATCAAGAAATGCGTGGCATGAGTTACCCAATAGCCGAATGGAGTTTTTTTATAGAGCACTGCGAAAAAAACATCACGTGTTAATGGATACTAATGGAAAGCCTCTTGGCGGGCGTTGGAATTTTGATGGTGAAAATCGAAATGCATTACCTGACAAAGTTTCTATCCCACAACCACTGGTCTTTTCTGAAGATGTGAGCGAGATTATTGATCGTATAGAGAGACACAAAATTAAATACTTGGGGAACATAAGTCATTCTTGCTTGATTTGGCCAACCACCCGGCAAGCCTCTCGACACCTGTTGAATCACTTTTTAAAAGTGTGTCTCCCTCAGTTTGGTCAATACCAAGATGCTATGACTGAACGAGGCTGGAGCTTATTTCACAGTCGCTTATCCTTTTCACTCAACAGCAAAATGCTTCACCCAATGGAAGTGATACGCGCTGTGGAATCCTATTGGCAAGCTAATCAAGAAACCATTTCGCTAGCTCAGGCTGAAGGCTTTATTCGCCAAATTTTAGGTTGGCGTGAATACGTTAGAGCACTGTACTGGGCTCACATGCCAAATTATCAACATCTCAATACCTTATCCGCAGAGCGTGCTTTACCCAAATTTTTTTGGGATGGCGACACCAAAATGAGTTGTGTGGCCCATGCCGTTCAACAATCATTAGATTATGCCTATGCGCATCACATACAACGCTTAATGATTACCGGTAACTTTGCATTGTTAGCGGGTCTAGATCCCGATGAGGTTGATCGTTGGTATTTAGGTATCTATGTGGATGCGATTGAATGGGTTGAGTTACCTAACACACGTGGAATGAGTCAGTTTGCAGACGGTGGCATCATTGCCAGTAAACCCTATGCTGCCTCAGGTAACTATATTCAAAAAATGGGTCGTTACTGTAAAACCTGTCACTATGATGTCAAACAACGAACTGGAGAAGGAAGTTGCCCTTTCAATAGTCTCTATTGGGATTTTATTGATAGACATCAATCACTTTTTGAATCTAACCCGAGAATGGCATTTCCGTTGAAACATTGGAAGGCGCTGTCTGACGATGATAAAGCGCCCATTCGAAACACAGCTAAGCACTATTTAGATAACTTAGATAAGTTGTAGGTATAGCATCGATAAGTGTTATTAATCGGTCACAAGATTGAAAAACTGACCAATTGATATAGGCTTATAGATTGTGCATTAATTACATAAGAAACCGTTTTCGCTTGTTGTTAAATATAAGTCCCCTAAAGTTATGTCTATCCAGAAGGATGTGTCATGAGTCATGTTTTGCATCGCAGCCTCGTACAACAATACCCTACAGCCGTTAAAGGTGAAGGTGTCTATATTATTGATCAACATAATAAACGTTACATCGACGCTTGTGGCGGTGCCGCTGTTTCGTGTTTAGGTCACAGTGATCCTGCCGTTATCGAAGCCATTAAAAAACAGGTTGATAACATAGCTTATGCTCATAGCTCCTTCTTTACGACGGAACCTATGGAACAACTTGCTGATTTTCTGGCTGAAAAATCACCCGGAAATCTAAATTCGGTCTATTTTGTCTCTGGTGGATCTGAAGCTGTTGAATCCGCGCTGAAATTGGCTCGTCAGTACTATGTTGAAAAGGGAGAGTCTCAACGTAAACACATCATTGCTCGTCGTCAAAGTTATCATGGAAATACCTTAGGGGCTTTAGCCACAGGAGGTAACCTCTGGCGTCGACAACAATTTGAACCGCTTCTGATTAATATTCATCATTTAAGTCCGTGTTATGCCTATCGTGAACAGTTGGATCATGAATCCGACTCGGCTTTTGCTGAACGCTTAGCTAACGAGTTGGAAGCTAAAATAGCCGAACTCGGTGCCGAAAATGTGATGGCATTCATTGCTGAACCCGTTGTAGGTGCAACCATGGGCGCCGTTCCACCCGTTGCGGATTACTTCAAAAGGATGCGTGAAATCTGCACACGCCATGGCATTTTGTTAATTGCCGATGAGGTGATGTGTGGCATGGGCAGAACAGGTGCTCTATTTGCCAGTAGTCAAGAGGAAATAGAACCTGATCTGATCTGTATTGCTAAAGGTCTAGGTGGTGGTTATCAACCCATCGGAGCCACACTCGTTAGTGATGAAATCATCTCCACTATTAAAAATGGATCTGGTTTCTTTCAACATGGCCATACCTATATAGGACATGCAACTGCTTGTGCAGCTTCACTTGCCGTGCAACATCGGATTGAATCTGACAATCTATTAGATAACGTGAATCGCATGGGTGAATTGCTTCATCATGCACTTGTGGATAAGTTAGGTGATCACCAACATATCGGTGATATCCGTGGTCGTGGGTTGTTCCGTGGAATCGAACTGGTCAAAGACCGTCAGACCAAAACACCCTTTGATTCATCTTTAAAAATTCACGCAAAAATTAAAGCCGCAGCGATGCAACAAGGTCTGATGTGTTATCCAATGGGTGGCACACTCAATGGTAAAGACGGTGACCATATTCTTTTAGCTCCGCCTTTTATCATCAATCCAGAGCACATTAAAGAAATCGTTGATAAGCTTGATGTTGCCATTAATCAAGTTTTGCAAACAGTGTAAGGGAAGCCAATGCAATCACGGTTAACACATCTTAATTCGGACAATACCACACCAGAACAACAAAGAGTTTTAACTAAAATTCTTAAAGGTCCTCGAGGTAATCTGGATGGTCCTTTTCTAGCTTGGGTACACAGTCCAGAGCTGGCCGACCCAGCTCAAGAGTTAGGTGCTTATTGTCGATACCATACACGTATTCCCTTACGCCTGAGTGAGCTGGCAATTTTGACTACAGCGGTTTGTTGGCAATCACAAGCCGAGTGGCAAATCCACGAGCCCATTGCTCATCAAGCGGGAATTACACCTGAGGTGACCGAAGCCATTCGGCTAGGAAATGATCCAATTTTTGCAAATGCAGATGAACAACTTGTTTATCAGTTAACAAAAAGCCTATATGACAAAAAACGCATTCCAGATGATCTCTATCAACAAGCGGTGAATCATTTTGGTGAGTCCGCTTTGGTAGATCTCATTGGCATATTAGGCTACTACAGCCTTGTTGCCATGACTTTAAATGCCTTTGAAGTCAGAAGGAATACTGATCAACCCTTACCTTTTAACGAAGACTGATAATCGGAACAACAGGTTTTCAAGAGTGACTGTGATGATCTATTACCAGTCACTCTCTATTGATCCCATCAATTAACGGATCAACGGATCTGTCATTATTCCCTCATCAAGACCTTCTGTACGACGAGGCGATCTACCTGGTTGCATCGGATCTGTGCGCATATTTTCCAACATACGATCACCGGATACGGCGACTGAGCGAACCTGAACTCGAACGGTTTCCTGCTCACCATTATCAAAATGTAATGTTAGGTTAAATCGACTACCCGCACGCAGTGGATTTTTGATGCCTTCAAGCATCAGAAATAAAGCTGAATTCTCAAAATTTACCGGTACTGCAATAGGTAGCTCAACACGATCTATGTAGCTAATGCGCATACGGTTTGTGCTTTGTGATAAAGATTGAATGGTTACCTGACTTGCTGATTCAGTTGAAGCACCCACTAAGTATCGATTGGTATCTGACAGGTTAGTGATGGTGAGATATACAGGAGCACTTTCTAGACCGGCTACACCAAATGAAGGGCTCCATGCATTATCTGAAAAGATCCTTGCGGCCATGACGGGTGACGCAAAGAGTAAAGAAAAGAGTATTACAGCGACAAAACGACCAAGGCTTAACATAGCTATCTCCTAATTGATGGGGGATTTCCCTAATATTCCGCTATCATAGCCTAGTTTGTCCACACTTCCCAATTCGATTTTAGTCGGTTGTTTTTGTTCATCTTGTGTATAAAATAATCAGTTACTCACATGTTATACCTATTTCTATCACAGCACATCGAAAAAATACTTATCCACATTTTTCTGTGAGTAATATGTATAAATAAAGCGAACAACAAGCGTATGGAAATGTGAATAACTATCTCTGTTGATAACTTGCTGTTTTATTCACAACCTAATGACATGCTAGAAGACAGTCTAAATACCCCTATAGTGACAAGTTTATCATTACTGTAACTCAA